>NZ_JBKJTG010000197.1:0-15726 GCF_046590535.1 Phenylobacterium sp.
GCGCGTCGATGTCGGTGCCGACGGCGACGGCGGAACCCGTGCGCGCCGCGGCGATGGCCAGCACACCGGTGCCGCAGCCCACGTCGAGCACCCGGGTAAACCGATGCGCCTTCAGGAGATCGGAGAAGGTGGTCAGGCAGCCCACGGTGGTGCCGTGGTGGCCGGTCCCGAAGGCCGCGCCGGCTTCGATCCGCAGATTGACCGTGCTGGGGGGCGCCAGGCCCAGGTCGTGAGCGCCATAGACGAAGAACCGCCCGGCCCGCACTGGCGGCAGGCCAGAGAGCGCCATGGCCAGCCAGTCCGCGTCGGCCAGCTTCTCCGTCGCCACCCGCAACGGAAAGCCCGCAAGGACGCTCTCAAACGCCTGGCGCTCGTCGTGGGTGTTCGGGAAGGCGTCGATTCGCCAGACGTCGTGGTCCTCGTCCTCTTCCAGGATGGAATAGGTCACGGTCTCGGTGGCGGGGTCGGCGTCGATGGCCACGGCCGCGGCCTCGGCGTCGGCGCGCGGCCCTCGGGCGATGATCTGGAAGGCCTCGTCGGACATGGGCCCCGCGTCTAGCGGCAGCCCAGGCGAAAGGCGAGGGGGTTCAGCCCTCGGCTGGGACGATCTCGATGACCGCAGGCTGCTCTTCCGGCGCCGCGGGCGGGGCTGGGAGGTCCGCAGCCAGCGGCACGCCGCCGCGCTCGGACGGATACTCAGCCGGGGTCGATGGCGGGTCCTGCCAGGCCTGCGCGGCCATCCGCACGGGCTCCGGCTGGGGCTGTCCGTAGGCGGAATAGTCGGCGACCCGGTAGTCGGGCGCCGGATCGTCAGGCCAAGTCATGGGCGTCAGCGAGTCGGTGCCGATCACGTAGTCAGGGACCTCGCCGGAATAGGAGGAGAAGCTGGCCATGCCGTCATAAGGTCCGAAACCCCGCAGGCCGGCCGAGCCCGCCATCATCTGCGGACCGCCCGGGCTATCGGCGTCAAAGATCAGCTCGGGCTGCATTGCCGCGCCCATCAGCAGTCCGGCGGCCAACGCCACACCCGTCCCCAGCAGGATGGCCTTCTTGTCGCGAAGCTTGAAGGAGCCGGTCATGCTGCGATAGCGCGCCATGCGCAGCTTGGTTCACAACCCCCTCAAGCCTTCTCCAGGAAGCTGTCGATGACTTTCTTCTCGCCGGCCTGCTCAAACTCGACGGTCAGCTTGTTGCCCTCGACCCCCAGCACCTTCCCGTAGCCAAACTTCAGGTGGAACACCCGGTCGCCGCGGCCGTAGTCGCTGGTCGCCGAGCTTTCAGAGACAGCCACTAGGCGGCCCTCGCCCTCGATGACCTGCTGGCGGCCGGGGTGGCTGCCGCGGTAGCCCGCCGTCTGGGCGCGCTTCCAGCCTGGCGAGGAATAGCCGGCCCCGAAAGACGGGGTCTCATCCCAGCGGCTGCCGTGCTGCTGCATGCCCGGCCCGCCGCCGTAGTAGCCGGTCTCCGAGGAGGCCTCGACGTTGGCCAGCGGCAGTTCGTCGACGAACCGCGAGGGAAGCTGGCTGGTCCAGCGGCCATAGACTTGGCGGTTGGCGGCGAAGGAGACCCGCGCCTCCTCACGGGCCCGGGTGATGCCAACGTAGGCGAGGCGGCGTTCTTCTTCGAGGCCCTTCTCGCCCTTCTCGTCCATGGAGCGCTGTGAGGGGAAGACGCCTTCCTCCCAGCCCGGCAGGAAGACGAGCGGGAACTCCAGGCCCTTGGCGGAGTGCAGGGTCATGATCTGGACGGAATCCCCCGCCGGGCCGCGGTCCAGGTCCATGACCAGGGAGACGTGCTCCAGATAGGCCTGCAGGGTCTCGAAGTTGGCCATCGACTGGACCAGCTCCTTGAGGTTCTCAAGGCGGGTCTGGCTGGTGGGGCCCTTGTCGAGGCGAAGGGCGTCGGTGTAGCCGCTCTCCTCCAGAATCTGTTCAGTGAGGCGGGCGTGCGCCGTACGCTCGGCCTCGGCCCGCCAGCGGTCCAGGTCGCGCAGGAAGTTGGCCAGTGCCGTGCGGGTCCGCGCCGCCAGCTCGTCGGTGAGTACGATCTGCCGCGCCGCGGCGGTGGCCGGGATGCCGTTCAGCCGCGCGAACTGCAGGAGCTTCTGCACGGTGGTGTCGCCGATGCCGCGCTTGGGCGTATTGACGATCCGCTCGAAGGCCAGGTCGTCGTCCGGCGACTGGATCAACCGCAGATAGGCGTGGGCGTCGCGGATCTCGGCGCGCTCAAAGAACCTCGGGCCGCCCACCACCGTGTAGGGGATCTGCAGCATCACGAAGCGCTCCTCGAAGGCGCGCATCTGGAAGGAGGCGCGGACCAGGATCGCCATGTCGCGGTACTTCCGCGGGTTCTTGTCGGTGGCGCCCTTCTTCGCCCGCTCGATCTCGTCGGCGACCAGCCGGCTCTCGCCCTCGCCGTCCCAGACGCCGCGCACGATGACCTTCTCGCCCCCCTCGGCCGCGGTCCAGAGCGTCTTGCCCAGCCGGCCCTTGTTGGCGGAGATCAGCCCCGATGCGGCCGCCAGGATGTGGCTGGTGGAGCGGTAGTTGCGCTCCAGGCGGATCACCTTGGCGCCCGGGAAGTCCCGCTCGAAGCGCAGGATGTTGTCCACCTCGGCGCCGCGCCAGCCATAGATCGACTGGTCGTCGTCGCCCACGCAGCAGACGTTCTGGCGCTTCTGGGCCAGGAGCCGCAGCCACAGATACTGGGCCACATTGGTGTCCTGGTACTCGTCCACCAGGATGTAGCGGAACCGATCATGGTACTCGGCCAGCACGTCCGGCTGGCCCATGAAGATGGTTAGGTTGTGCAGGAGCAAATCGCCGAAGTCGCAGGCGTTCAGCACCCGCAGCCGCTCCTGATAGAGCCGGTAGAGCGCCTGGCCCTTGCCGCTGGCGAACTGCGCCCCCTCGGCGGGCGGCAATCGGTCAGGGGTCCAGCCGCGGTTCTTCCAATGGTCGATCAGCCCGGCCAGCATCTTCGGCGGCCAGCGCTTGGCGTCGATGTTCTCGGCTTCCAGCACCTGCTTGATCAGCCGTTCCTGATCGTCTTGATCGAGGATGGTATAGCTGGACTTCAGGCCCACCAGCTCGGCGTGCCGGCGCAGGATCTGGGCGGCCACCGAGTGGAAGGTGCCCAGCCAGCGCAGCCCCTCGGCCTGCGGCCCGATGATGGCGGTGATCCGCTCGCGCATCTCGCGGGCCGCCTTGTTGGTGAAGGTGACGGCCAGCAGCTCCCACGGCCGGGCGCGGCCGGTGGCCAGCAGGTGCGCCAGGCGGGTGGTGAGCACCCGGGTCTTGCCGGTACCCGCCCCGGCCAGCACCAGCACCGGGCCCTCGACGGACTCCACCGCGTCGCGCTGCTCGGGATTGAGGCCGTCTAGGTAGTCGCCCACGGGCGCGCCGCCCACGCGGGCGAGGTCGCTGACGCGAAGAGCCGGGGGGTGATCGGGATCGGATTCGGACGCGGACATCGGAACATATGTAGCACGCGCAACCGTCCGCTTAAGGGGTTGAAGGAACAGCGCCGCGGGCGCTTCGTTACGGCGAAGATGGCCAGCTCAGGAGTGATCGGCCGTGGAATAGGCTCCCAGGCGGCGCATGAAGCTGTGGATGGCGTCCTGATCGGCGTCCCGACGGCCTTTGCCGCGGATCCCCGACAGGCCGATCCCGGTCCCCAAGTGAACGAAAGAGAGAGGGCGACCCCATGACCGATCAAACCCCGCACAACCCGACCACTGATCGCGACAGCGCCGACCGGCCCGAACCGCGCCGCGCCAGCCGCAACATTCCCCCGCTGGTCTGGGTGGTGGTAGCGATCCTGGTGGCCTGGTTGGCGGTCGCCCTCATCCAGCGCAACGGAGCTGACCGCACGCCCCAGGGCGGCGCCACCCCCAGCGCCGCGGAGGACGCCTCGGTGATGCCCGCGGCGCCGGCAACCGGCGATGCGCCGGCCACCCCCGCCGGCGTCATCAACGGCCCGAACCAGCCCGCGCCGAACTAGCTAGGACTTCCCCGCCCACTCCAGCGCCGCGACCCGGCAGGCGGACGCCAGCGGGCGTTCGCCTCGGGCGCGGTCGATGCTGACGATCAGCGCGGCCAGGCTCTGCGTCCGGGCCTGCGCCATTGCGTCCAGCACCTTCCAGAACTCGGGCTCCAGGGCGATTGAGGTCGCGTGGCCTGACAACAGGACGGAGCGTTTTCGTAACGAACCCATGCCAGAGTCCTTTACGCCAAGGCCGGCCGAAACGAAGCCACTTGCAAAAAAGTGACGCAGGCGTCATCTTCGGGATCAGGTTTGCAAGGTTTCCGTCCATGGTCATGACCGCTGGCAGGCTCGATGTCGCCGCACCGCCTCAGCGCCAGGGGCCGCCGAAGCTCGACTGGGGCCACGCGCTGCGCTCGCTGAAGCGCCTGTTGGCCGACAAGGATGACACCACCCAGGTGTTCGAGATCATGCGCGCCCTGAACGGCAGCGCCACGGCCAAGGCCTATCACCGGCTGCTCAACACGACCCAAGGCGGCCGCATCGCCTACGAGCGCCGCGAGTTTGCCGACCGGCTGATGGACGACGCCTGGCTGGACAGCCTGCCGGAAGGCAGCGTCGGCGCCCACTACCGCAACTTCATTCGCGCCGAGCAGCTCTCCGCCGGGGGCCTCGCCGAAATCAGCCGCCAGGGCGCGCAGGCCATCGACGAACCGCACCCCTACGCCTGGATGGGCCGGCGCACCCGCGACGTGCACGACATCTGGCACATCCTGTCGGGCTATCACCGCGACGGCCTGGGCGAAGCCTGCCTGGTGGGCTTTTCCTACGCCCAGACCAAGGGGCTGGGCTGGGCGCTGATCGCGCTCGGGGCGGGCTCGCGGGCACGCAAGTCGAAGGAATATCCCTACGTCCAGGCGATCTGGCAGGGCTACCGCCGCGGCAAGGCCGCCGGCTGGCTGCTGGGCGAGGACTATGAGCGCCTGATGGCCGAGCCGCTGGAGGCTGCGCGGCGGCGGCTGAACCTAACCCCGCCGACCATCTACGACTCGATCCCCGCCGCCGCCCGCGACGAAACGGTTCCCGCCGCGGCCTAGTGCTCGCGCTTGGCCAGATCGAGGCTGCGCGCCGCCTTGTCGGTTTCCAGCTTGGCGCCGTCGCGCGCAGCCTTGGTGCGGCCGAACCGGACCCGGTTCTGAGACGCCGTCGACCGGGCCTTGGCTTTCGCCGCGGCCTTCCTGGTTTTGTTGAGGTTGATCGGTTCGGTCATCGCGCAACTGGGCCTGTGGCTGATCCGTTTCCCAGTCTGCACCACTTCGGAGAGACAACGAACATGATGTCCCATGCCCTAGACATCCGCGAGCACATGGAGGTGGTCGGTTCCGATGGCGGTCATGTGGGCAAGGTCGACCACGTGATGAGCGACGAGATCGAGCTGGCCAAGCTCGACCTGGGCTCCGGCCTCAAGCACCACCTGATCCCCATCAGCTGGGTCGATCATGTCGAGGCGGACCGGGTCTGCCTCAACATGACCAAGGACGCCGCCAAGGCCGCCTGGCGCGAGAAGCCCTAGGCTCAGTCTATTTCACGGCCGTGCAGAACCGCTGGATGCGTGAGCACGCGTCCTCCAGCACGGCGTTTGACGTCGCATAGCTGATCCGGAAGAACGGCGAGAGGCCGAAGGCCTGCCCGAACACCACCGACACGCCCTCGGTCTCCAGCAGCTCGACGGCGAAGTCTCGGTCGCTGGCGATTACCTTGCCCGAGGGGGCCGTCCGGCCGATCAGCCCCTCCACCGACGGATAGACATAGAAGGCGCCCTCCGGCGTGGGGCAGTGCAGGCCGCGAGCCTGATTCAGCATCGAGACCACCAAGTCGCGGCGTTCCTCGAAGAGCTTGGCGTTGGGCCTGATGAAGTCCTGCGGCCCGTTCAGCGCCTCCACCGCCGCCCACTGGGAGATCGACGAGGCATTGGAGGTGGTCTGGCTCATCACCTTGGCCATCAGCTTGATCAGCGGCTCGGGTCCGCCAGCGTAGCCGATCCGCCAGCCAGTCATGGCGTAGGCCTTGGAGACCCCGTTCATGGTCAGGGTCCGCTCGTAGAGGGCAGGCTCCACCTGGGCGATGGTCCAGAACTCGAAGTCGCCGAACACCAAGTGCTCGTACATGTCGTCCGTCAGGATCCAGACGTGGGGGTGGCGCAGCAGCACGTCGGCCAGCGCCCGCAGCTCGGCCTTGGTGTAGGCGGCGCCTGACGGGTTGGACGGGGAGTTCAGCATCACCCAGCGGGTGCGGCGCGTGATCGCGGCGTCGAGATCCGCCGGCTGCACTTTGAAGCCGGTTTCAGTGCTGGTGGGCAACGGCTTCGGCGTGCCGCCGGCCAGCAGCACCATGTCGGGATAGCTCACCCAGTAGGGCGTCGGGATCACCACCTCGTCGCCTGGGTTCAGGGTGGAAACCATGGCGTTGAAGATCACCGGCTTGCCACCGGGCGAGACGTTGATCTGGCTGGGCTTGTAGGTCAGCCCGTTCTCGCGGGCGAACTTGGCGCAGATGGCGGCCTTCAGTTCGGGGATGCCATCAACGTTGGTATATTTGGTCTTGCCGTCGCGGATCGCCTGGATGGCGGCGTCCTTGATGTTCTGCGGGGTGTCGAAGTCCGGTTCGCCGGCCGCCAGGCTGATCACGTCGCGGCCCTGCGCCTTCAGCTCGCGCGCCATGGCGTCGGCGGCCAGAGTGGCTGAGGGCTTCACGCGGGACAGCGCGGCGGATTCGAGCGTCATGGCGGGCAGGGCTCCTAAGCTTGCGGCGACGCCGCGGGTTTAGCCCATGCTGCGCTGCACGCAAACCCGGGCGCCGCTTGACCGGGGGAAGGGAACAGGCGACGCCGTGGAAATGCGGCGCCTCCTGGAATTCGTCTCGAACATGGACAGCCAGGCGTGGCGCGCCCTGGCGGTCTCCTTCGTGCTGTTCGGCGGCGTGGGGCTGGTCTTCCTGTTCGGGGCCCAGGTGCTGGGGTTCGATGGCGAGGCCGCGGTGGAGACCTGGCTGGAGTCGACGCGCGGCCCCTGGTCGCTGCCTGTGGCGGTGCTGGCCTTCGCGGTGCTGGCCTTCATCGGCGTGCCGCAGTTCGTGCTGATCGCCGCCGCCGTGGTGGCTTTCGGGCCGATCACTGGCTTCGCCTATAGCTGGATCGGCACCATGGTCTCAGCGCTGGTCGGCTTCTACGTCGGCCGCGGCGCCGGCGCCCGGGTGCTGGAGCAGTTCTCCGGCGAGAGCCTGCGCCGGTTCATGAAGCTGGTGGGGCGCAACGGCTTCGTCGCCAGCCTGATCGTGCGGCTGGTGCCCTCCGCGCCCTTCATCGTCGTCAACATGGCCGCCGGCGTGACGCCCATGCGGGTGCGCCACTTCGTGGCCGGCACGGCGATCGGGATCATCCCCAAGATCGTGCTGACCGCCTTCGCCGGCGCCTCCATCGTCGATGTCATGAAGGGCGAGGACGGCCGCAACATCCTGTGGCTCGCCCTGATCGCCGCGGCTTGGCTGGCCATCGGCTGGTTCGCGCGCGAGTGGTTGCGCCGCCGCGACCGGGAAGCGTGATGCTGAAGCTGTTTCATTCGCCGGGCTCCTGTTCGCTGGCCTCGCTGATCGCCCTGGAAGAGGCTGGGGCGGATTATGAGGTGGTGCGGATGAGCACCGGGGCGGGCGACCAGCGGAAAGCCGAGTACCTGGCGATCAACTCCAAGGGTCGGGTGCCGGCCCTGGTCACCGCACGCGGCGTGCTCACCGAGACCCCGGCCATCCTGGCCTTCGTGGCGCTGACACATCCGAACGCGTGTCTCGCGCCGATCGACGACCCCTTCGCCTTCGCCCGGTGCCAGGCGTTCAACAGCTACCTCTGCTCGACAGTCCATGTCGCCCACGCCCACAAGCACCGCGGCTATCGCTGGGCCGACGATCCCGCGGCGCTCGCCGAGATGACCCGCAAGGTCCCGGAGACCGAGGCCGCCTGCTTCCAGCTCATCGAGGAAGAGATGCTGGCCGGTCCCTGGGTGCTCGGCGAGGCCTATTCGGTGTGCGACGGCTACCTGTTCACGCTGGCCGACTGGCTGGAGGATGACGGCGTCGATCCGAAGGCCTTTCCCAAGGTCTACGACCACCGCGAGCGGGTGAGGGCCAGGCCGGCGGTGCGCAAGGTTCTTGCCGAACAGGCGGCTTAAGGCCGCGCTTGGCGCAACAGTCTTGCGGCGAACCGGCGATTTCGGTAGATGCAGCGTCATGCGCACGCGCACCGCCAGCCTGCTTCTTCTTTCGCTGGGGCTTAGCCGCCCCTGGGCGCCTCTCTAGGCTGCGCGACTTCGCGGCCGGGCGTTCAGGGGTCTTTTGAACCCTCGGCCGACCTGAACAGAACCCCCGCGAAGAGACCTTTCCAATGACCGCCCCCGTACCGGCAAACGCCCCCGATACCGCGCCCCGCAGCGAGCGCGACCGGGTCCTCGTCTTCGACACCACCATGCGTGACGGCGAACAGTCGCCCGGCGCCTCCATGTCCCTGGAGGAGAAGCTGGAACTGGCCAAGATCCTCGAGGAAATGCGCGTCGACATCATTGAGGCGGGCTTTCCGATCGCCTCCAACGGCGACTTCGAGGCCGTCCGGCAGATCTCCGAGATCGTCACCGAGAGCGTGGTCTGCGGCCTGGCCCGGGCCAGCATGGCTGACATCGACCGCTGCGCTGAGGCCGTGCGCAAGGCCAAGCGCGGCCGCATCCATACCTTCCTGTCCACCAGCCCCTCACACCGCGACCACATCCTGCACGCCAGCCAGGAAGATATCCTGGAGATGATCACCAAGTCGGTGACCCATGCGCGCAACCTGTGCGGCGATGTTGAGTGGTCGGCCCAGGACGCCACCCGCACCGAACAGGACTTCCTGCGCCGCTGCGTGGAGGCCGCCATCGCCGCCGGCGCCCAGACCATCAACCTGCCCGACACGGTGGGCTACACCTATCCCTCCGAGTACGCGGAGATCTTCCGCGACATCATCGAGAATGTGCCGAACGCCGACCGGGTGGTGTTCTCCACCCACTGCCACAACGACCTGGGTCTGGCCGTGGCCAACAGCCTGGCCGGGGTGCAGGCCGGCGCCCGGCAGGTGGAGGTTGCGGTCAACGGCATCGGCGAGCGCGCCGGCAACGCCGCGCTCGAAGAGATCGTCATGGCGCTGAAGGTGCGCGGAGACCGGCTGCCGTTCCACACGGCGATCGAGACCACCCACATCACCCGGGCCAGCCGCTATGTCTCGGCGATCACCGGCTTTCCGGTGCAGTTCAACAAGGCGATCGTCGGCAAGAACGCCTTCGCCCACGAGAGCGGTATCCACCAGGACGGGATGCTGAAGGACCGCGGGACCTACGAGATCATGACGCCCGAGGACGTCGGGCAGGGCGGTTCCAACCTGGTGATGGGCAAGCACTCCGGCCGCCATGCGTTCCGCGAGAAGCTGAAGGCCTTGGGCTACGAATTGGGGCAGAACGCGCTGAACGAGGCGTTCCAGCGCTTCAAGGACCTGGCCGACAAGAAGAAGCACGTTTTCGACGACGATCTGGTGGCTCTGGTGGACGACGCCCTGGCCAGCGGCGCCGACCGCATCCAGGTCAAGCACCTGCGGGTGATCGCCGGCACCGAGGGCCCGCAGGAGGCTTTCCTGACGGTGACCATCGAGGGCGAGGAGAAGTCGGCGAACGCCACCGGCGACGGTCCCGTGGACGCGGTGTTCAACGCCATCCACGCGGTGATGCCGCACGAGGCGATCCTGCGGCTGTTCCAGGTCCACGCGGTGACCGAGGGCACCGACGCTCAGGCGCAGGTCTCCGTCCGGCTTGAGGAGGACGGCCGCATCGCCACCGGCCAGGCGGCCGACACCGACACCCTCACCGCCTCAGCCAAGGCTTATGTGAACGCGCTCAACAACCTGATGGCGCGCAAGGAAAAGAGCGCCCCGGACGCCATCGCCAGCGGGTTCTAGTCCCGTTCTCTGGATCGTCCTGACGGCCGCGGCCGCGCCCCTGCAGGTGGCGCGCAACGTCATGCAGCGCGGGCTGGTGGCGGACGCGGGACCGTGGGGCGCGACCCTGGTGCGGTTCCTGTTCGGCCTGCCGTTCGCCATCGCCCTCTTCGCGCTCGCCTCATGGCTGACGCCCGCCGCCGCCCCCGACCCGTCCGCCAGATTCTGGACCGGAGCTGCGGTGGGCGCCCTGGCCCAGGTCGGGGCCACGGGCACGCTGCTGATGGCCATGCACCGCTCCGGATTCGCGGTGGCGACGATGATGCAGCAGGCCTCCCTGCCGGTCGCGGCCCTGCTGGGCTGGCTGGCGTTTGGCGACCGGCTGAGCGGGCAGGCCTGGGCGGGGATCGCCATCACCACCGCGGGCCTGATGGTGCTGTCGTGGCCCCGGCGGGGCGAGGCGCGGGGCGCGGCAGTGGGCGGGGCCCTCGGCCTGGCATCCGGCGCTGCCTTCGCCGTGGCCCTGAATGGCTACCGGCAGGCGGGCCTCGCCTTCGATCCGGCGCATCCGATCTATTCGGCTACAGCCGCCCTGGTGGCGGCCCAGGCCATCCAGTCCCTGGTGCTCACCGGCGTCCTGGCGATGACCCGGCCGCAGGCGCTGCGGGCCGTGGCGGCGTCATGGCGGGCGTCCCTGGGGGCGGGGTTCTTCGGTTCCGCCGCCTCGGCCTGCTGGTTCGCGGCCCTCGCCCTGGCGCCGGCGGGGCCGGTGCGGGCGGTGGGGGTGATCGAGGCGCCCATCGCCGCGGCCGTGGGACGGCGCCTCTTCCAGGAGCGGCTCAGCCTGCGCCAGTGGGTCGGCGGGACCCTGGCGGCGGCTGGGGTGGTGATGACCGCCCTGGCCTGACTTCCAACCCGGCGCGGGCGTGGCACTATGGGGTCATGATCGACCGCCGCACGCTCGCCGCCAGCCTCGCCGCCGAGCTCCTGCCCGCCGCCGCCGCCGCCCGCTGGGGACCCTGCGCGCCCGTGCCGTGGCCGGTGCAGGAGGTCTATGGGACCGCCTGGCGGGGCCAGGTGGTGATCGCCGGGGGCATGCGCCGGGGCCGGGCGGCACGGGCGGTGGGATCAATCCTCAGGCCCGCACCGGCCTCTACGATCCCGCGGCCGACCGGCGGACGGAGGGTCCGCACCTGCCCTTCGCCGGTCATCACCCGGTGCTGGCCACCGCCCGTGGCCGGGTCTACGCCTTCGGCGGCTACCAGGTGACGGCGGCTGGCGGCTGGGTGGCGATCCCCGACGCCCTGGTTCTCGACGGCAAGGCCTGGCGGCCGGTCGCGCCCATGCCGGGACTACAATGCGAGACCGTCGCGGTGACGCTCGGCGACCGCATCCACATCGCCAGCGGCCGCGCTCCCCTGGGCGAGGCCAACCGCGAGTGGCGCCACCAGGGCGACATCGCCCTCCATCAGGTGTTCGACACCCCTTCGTGCCGCTGGGAGACCGCCGCCCCATGCCCGGCGGCGCGCAACAGCGCCACGGGAGCCGCAATCGGCGGCTTATTCTACTTGGCGGGCGGCCGCACGGTGAGGGGCGGCAACAGCGCCCAGCTTGATCGCTACGACCCCAAGACCGACCGCTGGGAGACGCTGGCGCCCATGCCGCGAGGGGCCGGGGGCCTGGCAGGCCCTGCCACCGGCGACCGGCTCTATGTGTTCGGCGGCGAGGGCGGCCCCGGCGTGATCCCCAACGCCTGGACCTACGATCCTCGGACCGACGCTTGGACCGCCGCGCCGGCCATGCCGGTTCCCCGCCACGGCTTGGCCGGTGTCACCGTGAAGGGCCGCATCTATGCGGTAGGCGGTGGCTTGCAGGAATCCGGCCGCCAGACCAGCGCGGTGACCGAGGTGCTGCTCCCAACCTAGGTGACGGCGTTATATAGTCGCGCTACATAACGCATGATGACTGCTACTCCCGCCCTCAACGCCGCCCTATCGCTCCGCCGCGGCGAGGGCGCCCGCGTCGGTGGCGACCGGATCGCGTTGATGGAAGCTCTGGGAGAGTTGGGCTCGATCCGCGCAGCGGCGGCGCAGCTCGGCCTGAGTTACAAGGCCGCCTGGGACGCGGTGCAGGCGCTCAACAACCTGTTCGACGCGCCTCTGGTCGCGGCCCAGGCTGGCGGGCGCCAGGGCGGGACCGCCGTGCTGACCCCCCGCGGTCGCGCCGTGGTCGCCGCCTTCCACCGGGTGGAGGCGGAACTGGCCGGGGCGCTGGAACGGCTGGAGCGGGGCCTGGGCGGCGCACCCGACACGGACGTGGGAACCCTGTTCTGGAGCCTTGGTATGAGGACGAGCGCGCGAAACGCCCTGCGCGGGACGGTGGCTAGCGTTACCGACGGCGCCGTCAACGCCGAAGTCACCCTGCAGGTGGCGCGTGGCGTCGAGATCGTCGCCGTGGTGACCCGGGCCAGCGTCGCAGACCTGGGCCTCGCGCCCGGCAAGCCCGCCATCGCGCTGATCAAGTCGAGCTTCATCGTGCTGGCCAAAGGCGAGGGCCTGATGACCTCGGCCCGCAACCAGATCGCAGGACGGGTGATCAGCCGCGAGGACGGAGCGGTGAACAGCGAGATCACGCTCGAGATCGCCGATGGAAAGACGCTGACCGCCACCATCACCCGCGAGAGCGCCGAGCACCTCAAACTGGAGTTGGGCGAGGCGATCACCGCCCTGATTAAGGCGCCGCACGTCATTCTGGCCGTGGAGTAGGCTCATGCGCTGGCTCATCGCTATTCTTGCGGTCATGTGTGTCCCGGCGCTGGCCCGCGCCCAGGACGCGCCGCCCATCGCCGCGGCGTCGGACCTGCAGGCGGCCCTTCCGGAGGTCGCGGCGGCCTTCCAGAAGGCCACCGGCCAGAGCGTGCGGCTGACCTTCGGTTCGTCAGGCAATTTCGCCCAGCAGATCGAGAACGGCGCGCCGTTTCAGGTCTTCCTCTCCGCCGACGAATCCTACGTCCAGACGCTACAGGCGGCGGGCCGGACGGAAGGGGCGGGCGCGCTCTACGCCATTGGCCGGATCGGCCTCTTCACGCCGCGGGGCTCGCCGGTGAGGGCCGATGCGGGCCTGAAGGACCTTGCCGCCGCCGTGCGCGACGGCCGGGTGCAGAAGTTCGCCATCGCCAATCCGGCGCACGCCCCCTATGGCCGCGCAGCGCGCGAGGTGCTGCAGACCACGGGGATTTGGACCGCCATCGAACCCAGGCTGGTGTTGGGCGAGAACGTCTCCCAGGCCACCCAGTTCGTCACGTCAGGCTCGGTTCAGGCCGGCCTGATCCCCCAGTCGCTGGGGTTGACGCCGCAGGTGAAGGCGGCCGGCGCCTTCGTCCTTGTACCCGCCGCCTGGCACAAGCCGCTGCGTCAGCGCGCCGTGGTGTTGAGGGGCGCGGGCCCGACGGCGAGGGCCTTTTACGCTTTCCTGCAAGGTCGCGAGGGCCGGGCGATCCTGGTCCGCTACGGCTTCACCTTGCCGCGCTGATCCATGGACTGGGAAGCCTTCCGGGTCTCGTTGAAGCTGGCCACCTGGACCGCCCTGGTGCTGTTGCCGCTGGGCTTGATCCTGGCCCGCACGCTGGCCTTCCGCCGGGTGCCCGCCAAGGGCCTGATCGAGGCGCTGGTGGCCGCGCCCTTGGTGCTGCCACCGACGGTGCTGGGCTTCTATCTGCTCACGGCGTTCGGCGGAAACTCCGGCCTGGGGCAGGCCTGGGCGCGGGCCTTCGGCCATCCGCTGGCCTTCAGCTTCGAAGGCTTGCTGGTCGCCTCGCTGATCTTCAACCTGCCGTTCGCGGTGCAGCCGATGCAGCGGGCCTTTGAGAGCCTGCCCCCAGACGTGCGGCAGGCGGCCTGGGTCAGCGGCCTGACGCCGTGGCGCACCTTCTGGCGGATCGAGCTGCCGCTGGCCTGGCCAGGCGTGCTCTCCGGCCTGGCGCTGACTTTCGCCCATACGCTGGGCGAGTTCGGCGTGGTGCTGATGGTGGGCGGCTCGATCCCCGGCGAGACCCGCACCCTGGCGCTGTCGATCTACGACCGGGTGCAGGCCTTCGATCACCCGGCGGCGGCTACCATGAGCGCCGCGCTGCTGGTCTTCTCGATCGCCGCCATCGCGGTGGTGTACGGCCTCTCCGGCAATATCGGCCGCCGACATGGCTGAGCCCGGGCTTTCGGTGCGCTTGTCGCAGGCGGGGCAGATTCCCCTGGACCTGCAGCTGACCTGCGCGCCCGGAGAGGTGCTGGGCGTGGTGGGCCCGTCCGGCGCGGGCAAGACGACCCTGTTGCGGTCCATCGCCGGGCTCTATTCGGCCAAGGCCGGCCGCATCGCAGTGGGCGATCAGGTCTGGTTCGACAGCACGCGGAAGATCAGCCTGCCCGCGCATCGCCGCGCCGTGGGCCTGGTGTTCCAGGAGCACGCGCTCTTCCCGCACCTCAGCGCACTCGCCAACGTCGCCCTGGCCATGGGCCATCATCCCAGTGGCGAACGGGCGGACCGCGCCCGTGATCTGCTGCGCCGAGTGCATCTGGACGGCCTGGAGGCGCGCAAGCCGCACGCCCTCTCCGGCGGGCAGCGGCAGCGGGTGGCGATCGCCCGGGCCCTGGCCCGCGATCCGAAGGTGCTGCTGCTCGACGAACCCTTCTCGGCGGTGGACCGGCGCACCCGGACGAGGCTGCATGCGGAGATCGCCGAACTGCGGCAGGACCTGGCCATCCCCATGCTGCTGGTGACCCACGACATTGAGGAGGTCACCCGGCTTTCCGACCGCATCGCCCTCCTGGATCAGGGCTGCGTGAAGCTGGTCGGAAGTCCTGCGGAGGTGCTGGCGGACCCCGTGGGGCGCGAGCTGATCTGGGGCGAGGCGCCGGTGCGCCCGGTTCATGGCGATAGCGAGGCGAGCTAGGCGATAATACTCGCGCGCGACGCGAAGGCGCACACGGCTCTTTAAGCCTTGAATTCGCATATAGAGCAGGGCAGAGGGGACAGGAAGCCTGTCAGACAGATCGTAACGGCTCGACGCCCTATTCGGCGTCAACAGAGCCGCCGCGGACCAACCGGCAGACTGCCCGTTCCAGCCCCAATCCGTCAGGGCCTTGCATGATCTCATCCCTCTTCGGCGCGATCTCGAACGACATCGCCATCGACCTCGGCACCGCCAACACCCTGATCTACATGAAGGGCAAGGGAATCGTGCTGAACGAGCCGTCGGTTGTGGCGCTGCGCAACGTGGGCGGCCGCAAGGTGGTCCACGCCGTTGGCATCGAAGCCAAGCAGATGCTCGGCCGCACGCCCGGGCATATGGAGGCCATCCGCCCCATGCGCGATGGGGTCATCGCAGACTTCGAAGTCGCCGAGGAGATGATCAAGTACTTCATCCGCAAGGTGCACAACCGCAAGGGCTTCGTGAACCCCAAGGTCATCGTCTGCGTGCCGTCGGGCGCCACGGCGGTGGAGCGTCGCGCCATCAACGATTCCTGCCTCAACGCCGGCGGACGTCGCGTGGGCCTGATCGACGAGCCGATGGCCGCGGCGATCGGCGCGGGCCTGCCCATCCACGAGCCCACCGGCTCCATGGTGGTCGATATCGGCGGCGGCACCACCGAGGTGGCCGTGCTGTCCCTGTCGGGCATCGTCTATTCGCGCTCCGTTCGGGTCGGCGGCGACAAGATGGACGAGGCGATCATCAGCTACATGCG
>NZ_JBKJTG010000011.1:0-16467 GCF_046590535.1 Phenylobacterium sp.
GTGCCGTGCCACATGTAGGACGGGAACAGCACCAGCCGGCCGGCGCGAGGCTCCACATAGTGCTCGGGCGCAAGGGCGGGCTCCGTGGCCACGCCCGGCTCGCCGAACTTCAGCCAGCCGGCTCGGGTTGCGGAGTCCTTCGTCTCCTGCGGCAGGGCGACGTAGAACACCGACGACAGCCAGCCCAGCGAGTGCACATGGTTGGTATGGTGGCCCGCCGCCCCCAGGCGCACCGACCAGGCGCCGCTAAGCTCGGCCTTGCCGGTGCTGAGCGCGGTGAACGGGTCGCCGCCCGGCGTCAGGCCCGCGATGTGATCTGCGACGGCCTGCCGGAAGCGGCCGAGCATCGCCTCGATCGGCGCCTCATGGCCGCCGTCCAGGCGCAGCGGCGCCTGGCTGCCGAAGCGCACCGACTGCGAGAATGGATGGGTGGTGAAGCCGTGGAGCCGGTGCAGCGCCGCGCGCAAGGCTTCGAGATCGTCCTCGGCGGCGATGTCATAGACCCCTACTAGCCGGTCATAATCGTAGATCACGCCATAGCGGGGATCGCCCAGCATCCGCCAGGCGGTCGCCAGCATGGCCAGCACCGACTGGTCCGTGGGCATGGCCACCGCGGCGCGGGCGGCGGCGGCCTCCGCGCCCGCCGGATCGCCAGACGCCAGCAGGGCCTGGGCCAGCATGACGTCAGCGCCGGGGTCCTGCGCCATGCGCGCCACCGACCGCGCCCAGGTCAGCGCCGCGGCGGCCTCGCCGGTTTCGCAGCAAAGCCGCACCATCAGGCTGAGCAGGGTGCGGTCCTGGGGGTCAACCTGCAGGGCCTCTTCCAGGGTCGCCCGGGCGCCGGGCTTGTCTCCGGTGAACTCCTGGGCTGTGGCCAGGATGAAACGCAGGAACAGGTTGGCCGGATGGTCCGCCACGGCCTGGCGCAGACCGGCCAGCGCCGCCGTTCGATCGGCGGTGCGCATCCAGATCAGCTGGGCCAGGTCGCGATGCGCATCGTTGAAGTCGGGGCGCAGCGCGATGGCCTCGGCGAAGGCCGCCTGCGCCTCGTCGAAACGCTGCTGCGCCTGCAGGGCGCGGGCCAGCACCAGCCGGGTCTCCGGCGCGCCTAGGCCCAGCGCCATGGCCTTGCGCGCGCTGGCCTCGGCCTCCTGCGCCTGACCCAGGTCGCCCAGGGTGGCGGCCAGGTTGTGCCAAGCCACGCGGCTCGCCGGATACCGCTGCGCGGCGGTCCGGTTGACAGCCAGGGCCTCGGTGGGCCGCCGGGCCGCCTTCAGGGCCACCGCATGGACGCTGAGGGCGGCCTCGCTGGGGACGGGTCCGACGTTCAGCGCCGCGGTCAGCTCCAGGGCGGCGTCCGCCCGGCCCTCGGCGATCAGGTCGTAGGCGCGCCGGATATCCTGCGGCTCGGCCATGGGGTCAGGGCAGCGGCATGGGCGCCAGCACCAGCGCGCCGCGATCCCGCAGCCGGGCCTGGGCGGCCTGCTCGAGCAGGCTCTGGGCCCGGGGATCGCCGAACACCCAGGCCGCCGCCGCCAGCGTGCGCGCCGACGCCGCCGAGACGCCCAGCGCCTTCTGCAGGGACTCCATGGCCGAATCCCCCGTGTTCATCCGCCGCAGCGTCACCTCGCCGGTGATGCCGGCCAGGGCCTTGGCCCTGTCCACCGCGGTGTAGAAGCCGCCGACCTCGTCCACCAGACCCAGCTGCTTGGCCTGGGCGCCGGTCCACACCCGGCCCCGGGCGATCTCGCGCACCCGGTCCACCGGCAGGTTGCGGCCCTTGGCCACCCGGGCCACGAACTCTTCGTAGATGCGGTCCATCCACCCGCCGAAGGCGGCCCGCTGCTGGGGCGTGAAGGTCTGGCCCATGCTGAAGGCCCCGGCATAGGGGGCGCCGACGGTGGTCTGGCGCAGATCGACGCCATAGCGGGCCAGCGCCTCGCCCACCGCGAACTTGCCACCGAACACCCCGATCGACCCGGTCAGGGTGGACGGTTGCGCCACGATGGCCGAGGCCTCCGAGGCGATCCAGTAGCCGCCGGACGCGCCATAGGTGCCCATCGAGACCACCACCGGCTTCTTGGCCGCCTTGGCCTGGCGAATGGCGTCCAGGATCTGTTCGGAGGCGGTGTCGGACCCGCCCGGCGAGTTCACCCGAAAGACGATGGCCTTGACGCTGGCGGCCCTGGTCGCCTTGGCGATCGCCTCGGCGACCTCGTCGGAATAGATCGTCGATCCGCCGGTGAAGGGGTTCGAGCCGCGGTCGCGGCCGGTGATGATCGGGCCCTCGGCCTCGATCACCGCGATGGTGGAGGCGCCGCGGACGGCGCGCCCGCGCCGGCCGTCGGCGTAGTCGTCGAAGTCCATCAGTTCGGCGCCGTCGCCAGCCCGCTTCAGCAGGGCTTGCTCGATCTCGCGCACCTGGCCCAGGCGATCCACCAGCTTCAGGCGCAGCGCGTCTTCGGCCAGGTAGGGACCGGCCTCGATGGTTCGCCGCAGGGCGGCCGCGTCGGTCCCGCGGTCGGCGGCCGCCGCACCCAGGTTGGTGGCGTAGATCGACCCCATCCAGGAGAGCTGCGATTCCTTGTGGGCGGCCGTGTAGTCCGAATAGAGGAAGCCGTTGACGGCGTTCTTGTACTCGTGGCGCTGCTCGTACTCGGCGCTGACACCATACTTGTCGAACAGCCGCTTGAAGAAGATGTCCTCGCTGGAAATCCCGGTCACCTGGAACGAGGCGCCGGGCTGCATCCAGAGCTCGTCGGCGGCGGCGCCCACCATGTAGGTCGAGGTGATCACGCCGGCCGGATAGAGCCCCTGGCTGTGGGCGAAGGCGGGCTTGCCGGCGGCGCGGAAGTGCTTGATCGCCCCGCGCAACTCGTCGGCCATGCCCGGCTCCAGGCCGGCCTCGGGCAGGCGGATCAGCAGCGCCTTGACGCGCTCGTCGGTCTCCGCGCGCCGCAGGCCCTCGATGATCGACATCACCGAGACGGAGTTGCGGCCGAGGCCCGCCAGCGGATTGTGCGGCGACTGGTCGGTGAGCGGATCGCGCAGGTCCAGCGTCAGCACCGTGCGGGCGGGCGCCGGCTCAGGCGCGGTGGCGCTGAGCGCCATGGAGACCAGGATGAAGGGCACGCCCACCAGGAAGATCATCAGTCCCGCGAACACGCCCGCCGCGGTGATCAGGAACTGTTTCATCGGTTGGTCGCGCGCGCCATGGAGGGACCCAGGATCACCGGGCTATGCGGCGGCTCTCGCATACAATGCCCGCCTCGGGAAGGCGGCGCGAGACGAACCCGGCGCTGCGCTTGCGCCCGCGCCCGCGTTAGGGTGTCCTCGCGGCGGTCGCCAGCCGGCCGGGACTGTCATGCAAGCGTCATGCGGCGGTGTTAGCGCGCGTTCAACGTCCAGGAGCCAGATCATGCAACGCCTCTTCCTCATCTCCGCCTGCGCCGCTGTCCTCTCCGGTTGCGGCCAGGGCGCGGACAAGGCCTCCGGCGGCGCGGCGAGCGGCGTGAGCGGCAACAGTTCCAGCCGCACCGTCTGGGCGGCGGGCTCTTCCACAGTGTTCCCGTTCGCCACCCGCGTCGCGGAGACGGTGGGCCGCACGACCGGCGGGTCGGCGGCGAAGGTGGAAAGCCTGGGGACCGGCGGCGGCATCAAGCTGTTCTGCGGCGGCGCGGGGTCGAACTTTCCCGACGTGGCCAACGCCTCGCGGCGGATGAAGGCTTCGGAGTTCGAGGCCTGCGCCAAGAACGGGGTGGGCGAGATCGTCGAGATCAAGATCGGCTACGACGGCATTGTGGTGGCCAACGCCAAGACCGCGCCCACCTACGCCCTGAAGCTGGAGCATCTGCACCGCGCCCTGGCCGGCGAACTGCCCGCCGGCGCGGGTTTCGCCGCCAACACCGCGGCCACCTGGAGCGCGGTGGACGCCAGCCTGCCGGCTCAGCGCATCCTGGTCTATGGCCCGCCGCCCACCTCCGGCACCCGCGACGCCTTCGTGGAGCTGGCCCTGGAGAAGGGCGGGGCGAAGCTCCCGGCTCTCGCCGCTCTGAAGAGCTCCGACGAGAACGCCTTCAAGTCGAAGACCCACACCCTGCGCAAGGACGGCGCCTGGGTGGACGCCGGCGAGAACGACAACGCCATGGTGCAGACCCTGGAGAAGACCCCCGGCGCCCTGGGAGTGTTCGGCTACTCCTTCCTCGAAAACAACATGGACAAGGTGAAAGCCGCCACCATCGACGGCGTCGCCCCGACGCTCGCCAACATCTCCTCCGGCGAGTACCCGCTGTCGCGGTCGCTCTACATTTACGTGAAAAAGGCCAACGTCGGCGTCACGCCCGGCCTGCGCGAGTTCGTCGCCGGCTTCGTCTCCGACGCGGCCATCGGCAAGGGCGGCTACCTCATACAGCGCGGCTTGATCCCCCTGCCGGCCGCCGAACACGCGGCCCAGAAGGCCGCTGTCACCGCCATGACCCCGATGGCCGCCCCCACCTCCTGACGCTGGCCGATTCCACCGCGCCGCCTCCGCCTCCTCTCCCCCGACACGAAGTGCGAGGGGAGAGGGCAGGGTGAGGGGTGGCTCGGCGTCGCAGAGACCGGAGCGGTGCAGCCAGGACCCGGATGTCTGGCTGAACCTCGGGGGACGCCGAACTTCCTGCGCCAGCCCCTCACCCTACCCTCTCCCCTTTCGCTTCGCGGGGGAGAGGAGACCAAGCCGCGCAACCCCCTCCTCTCCCCCGACACGAAGTGCGAGGGGAGAGGGTAGGGTGAGGGGTTGGCGCGGACTTGCCGCCTCCAGAACGTCCCCGCCATGACCCTCAGCCAGAGCCCGGTCTCTGCCCAACCCGGCCACACAAACCTGTCACATAGTCTTCGCGCGGCTGTCATGGCGGCTCCCTAGAACAGCGCCTGGGCAGGCGGGTAGTACGGGTCCGGACGGATCCGAATGGTCCTCGCGTGCACCGTCGATGATCCACGGTGGAGAACACGATGACCGGCGTCACCAAGCTGAAGACCCTTCTGATCGCCTCGCTGAGCGCCTTCTCGCTGGCCGCTTGCGGCGGCGGCGGCGCCGACAATGTCGCCTCCCCGGGTGAGGGCGCCTTCCCGCCCGGAACCGGCACGGGCGGCGGCACGGGCGGCGGCACGACACCGCCTGCGGCCGGCCAGGCCGCGGCGGATTGCCCGACGGGCTTCGCCAATGTCGGCACGGTCGCCGCCGGCACGCTTCGCGCCTGCCAGCTTCCCGGCACGATCAGCGGCAACCTGGTGGTCCCGGCCCGGCTGGGCACGATCTATTCGATCAGCGGCCGGGTGGATGTCGGCACCGACCGCGGCGCCGACCCGAACGCGCCGGTGGCCGGCAGTGTCCAGGGCATCCTCACCATCGAAGCGGGCGTGCGCCTGTTCGGCTCCGGCGGGCTCGACTACATCAACGTCCAGCGCGGCTCGCAGATCTTCGCCGAGGGCACGCCTACCAACCCGATCATCTTCACCAGCCGCCAGAACATCGACGGCGCCGCGGGCCCCGACCAGATCGGCCAGTGGGGCGGCATCGTCATCGCCGGCCGCGCGCCCATCGCCAGTTGCCCGGCCGGCACGACACCTCCGAACATCAACTGCGGGGCCACCTTCGAGGGCGGCGTCTCGCTCTATGGCGGCAACAGCCCGGCCGACAACTCCGGCCGCCTCCGCTACGTCCAGGTCCGCTACCCCGGCTTCGAGGTTCAGCCGAACCGCGAGCTGAACGGCATCACCCTCCTGGGCGTGGGCTCGGCCACCACCATCGACCACGTGCAGGTGCACAACAGCTCCGACGACGGCATCGAATTCTTCGGCGGCACGGTAAACCTCAGCCATGTGGTGATCACCGGCGCCGACGACGACGGCCTGGACACCGACGAGGGCTTCCGCGGCGGCGTGCAGTTCGCGATCCTGCGCCAGCGCCCCAACGGCGGCGACCGGAACTTCGAGATGAGCTCGGTGGGCGTCCAGGCGTCCTACAACTCGCGCCCGTCCATCGCCAACTACACCGTCATCGGCACCACCCGCACCGGGGCCGGCGACATCCAGATCCTCAACACCGGGACCGGCGGCCGCTTCATCAACGGCATCCACACCTCGGCGAACGCCGCCGTGGCCTGTCTCGATGTGGACACCCCCTCCACCCAGGCGGCCGCGCCGCGCTGGGACTCGGTGGTCTTTGCCTGCGCCATCCCGTTCCGCGCCGACACCGATGTCGACGCCACGGCGGCGGCGGCGCTGTTCGACGCGGGGACCAACAACGCCTCCGTGTTCACCTCGACGCTGAATGGCTTCATCAACGGTCCCAACGAGGCGGCCCGGGCGGCGTTCAACGCCGCCACGGTCAATCCGTTCTTCGTGACCACGACCTACATCGGCGCCGTTCGGGACGCGAACGACACCTGGTGGCAGGGATGGACCTGCGGCCTCGCCACCGGCTCAAGCTGCTGATCAACCGGGGCGGGGAGTTCCGGCTTCCCGCCTCGCCGCGTACGTCGATTGAACGAGGCCCACGTCCCATGACCAAGCTCCTTCGCCCGCTCACTGGGCTGCTGCTTTGCACCTCGGCCTTGCTGGCGCCCGGGATGGTCCGCGCCCAGGCGACCACTTCCGCGCCCGTCCCGGCGGCCTCCACCAGCGTCGCCCAGGACCCTGGTGTGGTCGATGAGGTGGTGGTGCTGGGCAAGTACATCCCCGAGGTGATGCGCGAGACCTCTGAGGTCACCGCCATCGTCTCCACCGAGGACCTGGTCCGCCAGGGCGACGACACCGCGGCCCAGGCGCTGACCCGGATCACCGGCCTCAGCGTGGTCAGCGGCCGGTTCGTCTATGTCCGCGGCCTGGGCGAGCGCTACTCCTCGGCGCTCCTCAACGGCTCGCCGCTGCCCAGCCCTGAGCCGCTGCAGCGGGTCGTGCCCCTGGACCTGTTCCCCTCGAACATCCTCAAGGGCGTCATCGTCCAGAAGACCTATTCGCCCAACTATCCGGGCGAGTTCGGCGGCGGCCTGATCGACCTGCAGACCCTCGATGTTCCGGACAAGCCGTTCCTGTCCATGGGCGTCAGCCTGGGCGTCAACGACGCCACTTCGCTGAAGCGTGGCCTGACCTACTACGGCGGCGACTACGACCGCTTCGGCGTCGACGACGGAACCCGCGAGCTGCCGCTGCTGATCCGCCGCGGTATCGAGAGCGGCAAGCGTATCGACCAGTCGAACTTCAATTCCGCGACGCTCACGGCCATGGGCCGCAGCTTCCAGAACGCCAGCATCAACCTGCTGCAGTCGACCGACGAAATTCCGATCAACGGCAGCCTGGATATAGCGGCCGGCCGCTCGTTCAACTTCGACTGGGGCGCGATCGGCGTGGTGGCCGTCGCCGGCTACGACAACAGCTGGTCGACCCGCGAGGCGGTGCAGCAGGAAGGCGTGGTCAGCCTGGCGACCCTGTCGGTTCTGGAGGACCTGGTCTCCAACTCCACCCAGAACGACGTGGTGCTGAACGCGCTGACCAGCCTCACGCTCGACCTGGACGCGCACAAGTTCAAGTGGACCAATCTCTACGTCCGCAACACCACCAAGGAGACCCGCAGCGTCGAAGGCGTTAGCTCGCGCGCCTCCAACTACATCCGCGACGACTACACCGCCTGGTACCAGCGCGAGCTGATCGACACCCAACTGACGGGCGAGCACGAGTTCGGCGACCTGGAGATCGACTGGCGGGGGTCCTACGCCCGGACAGAGCGCGATGCGCCCTATGAGCGCCAGGTCCGCTACCGCCGCGTAGCCGGTGTTTTCTATCACAACAGCCAATCGGACGCGAATTTCATCCGCTTCAGCGAGGTCGAGGACACGGTCGCCAGCTTCGGCGTCGACGTCCGCTACCGGCTGGAAAATCCGACCATCAACGACCTGACCCTGGCCGCCGGCTACGCCTGGTACGACAACCAGCGGTTCTCGGATTCGCGGGTCTTCCGCTTCACCACCGACGGCACGCCCTCACTGGCCTTTCAGCGGCAGCGGGTGGACTTCCTGTTCTCCGACTTCAACATCGGCCCCGGCGGCCTGATCCTGCGCGAAGTCACCGGCTCCGACGGCGCCGCCGCCTACGAGGCCAGCCTACAGACCCACGCGGTCTATGTGCAGGCCGACGGCGATATCCTGCCCCTGGTGCGCGCCTCGATCGGCGCCCGCTACGAGAGCGGCGAACAGGAGGTGGGGGCGGTCGACCTGTTCTCCGCCACCCAGCCGGCCAGCCGCCAGCTGAAGAACGACTACCTGTTGCCGGCCGGGACGATCACCTGGAACTTCGCCGAGGATCAGCAGCTGCGCTTCGGCGCGTCGATGACCATCGCCCGCCCGCAGTTCCGCGAGCAGGCTCCGCAGCTCTACCTGGATCCGGAATCCGACCGCACCTTCGTCGGCAACCCGTTCCTGGTGGACAGCGAGCTGATCAACCTCGACGCGCGTTACGAGCGCTACTTCGACCGTGGCCAGTTCCTGACCCTTGGCGGTTTCTACAAGGACATCGATCGGCCCATCGAGTCGGTGGTCAACGAATCTGGCTCAGGGCTGCAGCAGAGCTATCTGAACGCGCCCCGCGCGGTGCTCTACGGGGTCGAGGCGGAGTTCAAGAAGTACTTCGAGCCGACCTTCGGCATCGCCTGGGTGGACGCCCAGCGCTGGCTGGTCAGCGCCAACTACACCTACAGCAAGGCCGATGTGCGGGCGAAGGCCGGCGACGTGGTGTTCCCGCGCACCACCCTGGGCCGGGCTGCCCCGGCGCAGAATTTCGTGGTCGACGGCAGCCGGCTGCAGGGCCAGTCGGAGCACCTGGCAAACGTGCAGTTCGGCTTCGAGAGCCTGGAGGGCGGGACCCAGGCCACGGTGCTGGTCACCTACGCCAGCGAGCGGACCACCGCCCGAGGCGCCGGTGGGGCGCCCGACTTCATCCAGGAGCCGGGCGTGCTGGTGGACTTCACCTTCCGCCAGGGCTTCGACGTCCTCGACCGGCGCCTGACGGTCGGTTTCGAGGCGCGCAACCTGCTGGGGACGGAGTTCAAGGAGTTCCAGCAGCTTGGCGGCGCGCGCATCGACCTGAACCGCTACGAGCTCGGCCGCAGCTACTCCGTCAGCCTGTCCGCGCGCTTCTGAAACCCCCCGGAAAACGGCGGCCCGCGCCGCTGTTTTCTGCTTGTGACGCCTCAGTGTCATAAAACTTTCGCAAACCGCGGCTATAGGGTAGGTTTCCTTTCATTGCGAAGGCGGCGTCAGTCCGTCAAGGTGTAGTGGAGGGTCGGCATGAGCTGGATATTCTGGGCGGTGTCACTTGCCGCGATCACCTGCGGGCCGGCCTTCGCCGCCGACGCGCCGAACGCCTCGCAGGCGTCGAAGAACGCCCTGGCCCAGGGCGAGACCCCAAAATCTGCCCGAATGCTGTACGTCTGCGATGACTCCAGCATGACCCGGCGCGCCTTCGCCCGCGAGTTCGGCGCCGCGCGCTTCGAGACCGCCCAGACCGTCCACGCCAAGAGCGAGGCCTGGAGCGCGCCGCGCTGCATCACTCAGGCCGAGAAGCGCCGTCTCACCCAGAAGCAGTTCGCCAGCGCCCGCTGAGGCACGCCGCAACATTGGCGTAACTTCGGTAGGCGCCTATGCTGCTTGCGAGACGTCGAACGTTGACGGCGCGAACGGCTGAGGGAACCTGGCGATGAACACGGCACGCACTGGCGCGATGGCTCTGCTGGCGAGCGCGGCGCTCATTGGCTGCACCAGCGATGCGACCACCCCCCATGCGTTCGCACAGGGCGCGGCAGCCGCGGCGACCACGACCGCGCCCGCCCACGTCGATAACTTCATGCTGGTTGACCACACCCTCCAGGCCCACGAGCTCTATCGCTTCGCCGACGCGCGCGCGGTGGTGTTGGTGACCCAGGCGAACGGCGACGCGGTGATCCGCGGGCTGGCGCCGCAGCTGAAGACCCTGCAGGCGGCCTACGCCGCCAAGGGCGTGGACTTCCTGATGCTGAACTCCAGCCTGAAGGACAGCCGCGAGGCGGTGTTCGCCGAAGCGTCGAGCGCCGGCTACGACCTGCCGATCCTGATGGACGCCCACCAGCTGGTGGGCGAGCAACTGGGCGTGGCGCGCACCGCCGAGGTGTTCGTCATCGACCCCAAGCGCTGGGCGGTGGTCTATCGCGGTCCGCTGGCCACCACGGGCGCCGCCCTGGACGCGGTGCTGGCTGGCCGGCCGGCGCCCGCCTCCACCCTCGCCGGCCGCGGCGCGCAGATCGCCTTCCCCGAGCGTGGTCGCCAGGCGATGCACGCCAAGATCTCCTATTCCAAGGACGTGGCGCCGATCCTCGAGGCCAACTGCGTGGCCTGCCACCAGGAAGGCGGCATCGGCCCCTTCGCCATGACCAACTACGACATGGTCAAGGGCTTCTCGCCGATGATCCGCGAGGCGATCCGCACCGACCGGATGCCGCCGTTCAACGCCGATCCGCACGTGGGCAAGTTCGCCGATGACCGGAACCTGAGCCCCGCCGAGGTGAAGACCCTGGTCCACTGGATCGAAGCCGGCTCGCCGCGGGGCGACGGACCCGACCCCCTAGCCGCCACCCGCCGGGTCGCCGCGGAGTGGCCGCTGGGCAAGCCGGATCTCCTGCTGAACGTGCCGGCCTACAAGGTCCCCGCCTCCGGCGTGGTCGACTACCAGCGTCCTTCGGTGGTGAACCCGTTGACCGAAGGCAAGTGGATCCGCGCCACCACCATCAAGCCGGGCGAGCGCCAAGCCGTGCACCATCTGCTGACGGGCTGGATGAAGGAAATGCCGGCTGACGGCCGCTCGTCGGAAACCCGCTGGCAGGGCTCGGTCGGCGGCTACGCCGTGGGCTCGGAATCCAGCATTCAGCCGGCCAATGTCGGCACCTACCTGCCCCCCGGCGGCGCCGTGGGTATGCAGGTGCACTACACGCCGTTCGGCAAGGAGGCGACGGACAAGAGCCAGATCGCCGTCTACTTCCACGACAAGCCGCCCGAGCTGATGATGCGCAGCGTGGTGGTGATCGACTCATCGATCGCCATCCCGGCCAACGCCGCCCGGCACAAGGAACTGGCCTACGTCGAGTTCCCCAAGGATGCGCTGCTCTATTCAGCCTTCCCGCACGCTCACTACCGCGCCTACGCGACGGACCTTTGGATACAGTATCCGGACGGCAGGAAGAAGCAGCTGCTGGCGCTGCCGCGCTACGACTTTAACTGGCAGCGGGACTACACCTTCGCCGAGCCGATCAAGGTGCCGGCGGGCTCGCGGCTGATCGCCCACTACGTCTATGACAATTCCAAGCGCAACCCCTCCAACCCCGACCCCAACCTGAAGATCACCTGGGGCGAGCAGAGCCACGAAGAGATGCTGTTCACCTCGCTGCGCTTCCGCTGGCTGGACGAGACCGCCGCCAAGCCGGTCAACCACGAGGCGCGCTTCGCCGAGACCCGCCTGCTGGGGATGATGGACAACGACATCGACGGCAAGCTGCAGAAGGCGGAGCTGCGTGGCCGGATGGGCGAGATGATCGGCCCGTTCTTCGCCACGCTCGACAAGAACGGCGACGCCGCCCTCGACCGCAGCGAGCTGGTCGCCGCCCAGGCGATGATGGGCGGTCGCAGGCGCGGTTCGGAAGCCTCGGCGCCCGCGCAACCCACCGGCGGCCGCTAACCCAAGTTGAGGCCGCCGACGCTCCGGCATCGACGGCCTCAATAGGACTTGGGCTGGTCCAGCACCTTCTCGGCGATGAACGACAGGATCAGCTGTTCGGTGATCGGCGCGATGCGGGTGATCAGGACTTCGCGCAACAGCCGCTCCACGTGGTACTCGCGGGCATAGCCGAAGCCGCCGTGGGTGAGCACGGCCTGTAGGGCCGCGTCGTAGCCGGCGCGCGCGCCCAGGAACTTGGCGGCGTTGGCCTCCGCCCCGCAGGGCTTGCCGGAGTCGTAGAGCGCCGCCGCGCGCATCGCCATCAGCCAGGCGGACTCCAGGTACATCCAGCGCTCGGCCAGGGGATGCTGGATGCCCTGGTTCTGGCCGATGGGCCGGTCGAAGACGATCCGCTCGCGGCCGTATTTGGCGGCCCGGCGCAGGGCGTCCTGGCCGATGCCGATGGCCTCCACCGCGATCAGCACCCGCTCCGGATTGAGGCTGTCGAGAATATAGGAGAAGCCCTTGCCCTCCTCGCCGATGCGGTCCGCGTCGGGGATGAACAGCCCGTCGATGAAGATGGAATTGGAATCCACCGCCTTGCGGCCCATCTTCGCGATCCGCCGGACCTCGATCTTGGCCCGGTCGAGGTCTGTGTAGAAGATGGTGATGCCGTCGGTGGGCCGCTTTGCGTCCTCGTACCGGGTGGTCCGGGTCAGCAGCATGATCTTGTTGGCCACCTGGGCGGTGGAGGTCCAGACCTTTTGGCCATGCACCAGGTAGCCGCCGTCCACCTTCTGCGCGAAGGTCTTGATGCGGGTGGTGTTGAGCCCGGCGTCCGGCTCGGTGAAGCCGAAGCAGCACTGGTCCGCGCCGGCCACCAGCCGCGGCACCCAGCGGGCCTTCTGTTCGGGTGTGCCGTGCACCACGATCGGGTGCGGTCCGAACAGATTGATGTGCACCGCGGAGGTCGCCGTCATCCCGCCGCCGTGGCTGGCCACCTCGTGCATCATCACCGCGGCCTCGGTGACGCCCAGGCCGGAGCCGCCATACTCGGTGGGCATGGTGACGCCCAGCCAGCCGCCGTCCGCCATCGCCTTGTGGAACTCGACGGGGAACACCCCGTCCTCGTCGCGCGCCAGCCAGTAGTCGTCGTCGAAACGCCGCATCACCGCACGCACGCCCTCGCGCAGCGCGGCCAGCGCTTCGGACGGGCCCGGATCGAAGCCAGATTGGGCGTCCATGGTTACCCTCCTGCGAAGCTGCGGGAATCGGCTGCAGGCTCGCCGAACTCTACATGCCCAGCAAGTCGGAATGAGGCGGTGTCTGGCGGGTAGCCGCGCGGCGATCATGCCGGTCAAAGCCGAAGACCCTGCGGACGGGTCGTGCTGGCGCGGCTGGAGCAGGCCAAAGCGCAGAACAATCGCCTGCTCGACCATCTGCGAACTCGTCGTGGCCGCTGAGAACACCCCCTTCACAATCGGGTGGGGGGCGTCGGTTTCAACGACGTAGAGTACTTCGCCCACCTGGGAAATGCGCCATCGAAGGCCGACTGGAGAACTCAATAGGGTTCAAACGTGTCAGGCTCCAACAAATCATAGATCTTCGCAATCGAGCGAGTCTTTCCGATCTTTATGAGCGTGGATCGGTATTCGGCCTGTCCGTCCTCACCGTAGTAGTCGATCTGCGAGGACTCCATCGCGTCGCGCGATCGCTGTTGAACCTCCGCAAGTGATACCGCCGGCATCGGCTCGAGCTCCTGTTCGATGCGCGACTGCGGTTGGCCAAATATCCAAAGCAGAGAAATTATGGAGCCCGCTCGGCCAGTCCGACGGATGGAAAGCACCCGCCAACGTTTGCCATCGGAGTCGATGAGCTCCATGCCGTCCTGCAAACTTTCTTTGAGGGTGCTAGAGCCGCATCTCGTAAGCCGATCCAAATCTGGAAAACCCCACATCTCACGATCTGGGGTGAATCCAAGGACTGGAAACTTGAAGCCTGCTTCGCTGGATTTCATTTCAAGTCATCCGGAACAAAGAAGAAACGTACTCCGATCCGTCTCCGCGGGGAAGCTCGCCGCCTCTCATGGCTTCTTCGCGGGCGTAGAAGGCGGACTGAACGGCTGCGTGACGCTTTCCCAGGCATCTACTGCATAGGCCCCGATGGCCGCCGGGACTGACTTTTGCCAATCGGTCGTCCCGTACCAGACGCGCCGAAGGGGATCGAATCTCGGCTTGCCTTTCCAGCTGCCCGTCAGGCGGCGGTGGGTTTCCTGGGGCAATGTCTTGAGGAACGCGTAGTGGTTTCTCCAGTCCTGAGCTGACCGGCTCATTCCGTTCAGCGGGATCGAGTGGTGGATCTCTTCGCCCTTGCCAGCCAGCCCGGCCCTGCGGATCTTCTTGGCGGCTGCGCCAGCGCTGACGGATCCCTCCTTGAGGACTCCAATGCCTTTGCTCGCAGCTCTGACGCCCTTGACCACGGCGACGGCTGGCAAAGCGTCCCCAACGGCCATGGCGACGTTGAACGCCGCGCCGCCATAGTTTCCATCCTGAAGATCGGCGGCCGCTTCCCAGGCGGGCCCCACAACCGGGATGAAGGACTGCGCAAGGTTAGGTCGCTGGACCTTGGGTCCATTCTGAAAGTCGTTCAGCGCGTGCTGCGCCATTTCGAGAGGCGAACGGAACCCACGATCTTCCGCCTCCCGCTGCGCACGGACCTTTGCCATTTCCCGGTCATACAACTCGCCGGCAGGGTCCGGCACGCTCCGCGGCTCTCCGCGAGGCATTCTCGCCATCGTGTCTCTCCCCATGAAAGAAGTGAATCGCCGCGACACGCGCCACGCCCCTCAAGGGCGCCTCCTCACGGGCCGCGAAAGCCGGAATTCTTCGCCGGACCCCTGGTGCCGAACTTGCCCGCTTGGCGGGTGACCGAGCACTGATCCGATAAGGCTGAGGCTCGCACAATTACCAGACGCTGGCAAGAACAAAAAGGGAACAACCTGCCGCGTGCTGCCCCGATGTGCGAGGGTCAGCACCGCTTCCGGCATGTAGCCCGAGGCGAAATCGGGGAGTGCCGGCGGCCTAGTCGCATGGGCTTAGAACGTCTTGACCCGCTCGTCGCCCAAAGCTCCACTGTCGGGATGAAGGCGGTCTTCGACACCAAGCCGAACTCTGGCTACGACGACGAGATCGTCGAGCGGTACCACTTTCCCGTGCAGAGCAACTACATGGCCGCGGCGAAGGCGGCGGTCGGCGACTGGATCATCTACCGCGAGCCCCAACGCAATGGCGGTCGCCGCGCCTATATCGCCGTGGCCCGCGTGCTGCGCGTCGAGCTGGATACCGTTCGCCCAAACCATGCCTACGCGGTGATCGGCGACTACCTGCCTTTCGATAGGCCTGTGCCGTTCGCTGGACTTGGAAACGGCTATTGGGAGACGCCGCTTCGCGCCGTCCAGGATGCGAGCCGGATCGGTGCGTCGCTTCAGAACAGGTCGATGCGACCGCTCGCGGACGCCGACTTCGCCGCGATCGTGGCCGCCGGGCTGGCGGAGACCCTTGCCCCTGAGAACGCCCTGCGACTAGGCCTTGCGGGAGTCGAAGACGTAGCTGCTACCTTCGACTACGACGCGGCCCCGGGGCTCGGTCAGGTCCGACGCGTCGAGCAGATGCTCGTCAACCGCAAGATCCGCGACGCCAACTTCCGCCGCCAGGTCTGCGACGCCTACGAGGACCGCTGCGCCGTGACTGGTCTGAGGATCATTAATGGCGGTGGAAGATCGGAAGTGCAGGCCGCACACATTTGGGGCGTTGGCGAGGGAGGGCCGGATGTTGTCCAGAACGGAATTGCTCTTTCAGGCACGATCCATTGGCTCTTCGACCGCCATCTGATCTCGCTCACGGACGACTATCGCCTGCTTGTCTCGCACAACAAGGTGCCAGCAGAATTGCGCGTGCTGTTTGAGAAGCAGTTGGACCGAATTCAGCTGCCGAAGGACCCGCGCCTAACGCCGCATCGGACGTATGTCGAGAAACATCGTGAGAGATTTCTGGCCGCCTGAGTTCACGCACCTACGTCACCCAGAAAATCCAGACTGACGATGTTCGAGAGAACGGAAGGCCCTGCTAGCGGCTGCTGTGGCCTTCAACCGGCGGACTTCTTGAGGGTAATGGCCGGAAGGAAGCTCATCCGCAGCTGGCGGAGAGATAGATGGTCGGAGTGGCAGGATTTGAACCTGCGACCCCCGCGTCCCGAACGCGGTGCTCTACCAGACTGAGCCACACTCCGACTTGGGAGCGGCCTTATAGAGGAGCGCCTTGGGGGCCGCAAGGCGGCCGGCGGGCGTTGCATCGCGGGAGGGTCTGCGCTATCTCGACGCCCTTCCCGCAGCCAGCCTCCGGGAGGCCCTCCTGCTGGGGAATGGTGTAATGGTAACACAGCGGTTTTTGGTACCGTCGTTCTAGGTTCGAGTCCTAGTTCCCCAGCCAAATCTCACTTTTCGCCGTCGAAGTCGCGAACGCGCCCGCAAACGCAGCCGCTTCGGTGGTCGTTTCTGCTAACAAAGCAAACGGTTGGCGGAACTCAGCAACGATCGTTCCGTCCTCCCAGACACAGTTCGATAGGACGAAGTTAAGCAGCCGGCGTTTTTCGCGCGGTTCCTGCCGTGAAAAGAGGGATTGAGCGCTCTGGGCGAGTTCCAGAAGCTGCACCCCCTCGTCCAGGTAGGACTGGTCCGCGGCCTGGTGCAGT
>NZ_JBKJTG010000007.1:0-8470 GCF_046590535.1 Phenylobacterium sp.
CTGGTCGGAGCCGCCCATCTGCAGGGTGCAGCCGAACTTGCGTTCCAGTTCCAGGAAGTCGGTGGCCTGCATCAGCATGTAGTTGAACTCGAGGAAAGTCATCGGCTGCTCGCGCTCGAGGCGCAGCTTGACGCTGTCGAAGGCCAGCATGCGGTTGACGCTGAAGTGGACGCCGTACTTCCGCAGGAACTCGACGTAGCCGAACCTGGACAGCCACTCGTCGTTGTTCACCATCACGGCGTCGGTGGGCCCGTCGCCGAAGGTCAGGAATTTCTGGAAGGTCCCCTTGATGGCCGCGATGTTGGCGTCGATCTGCTCATCGGAGAGCAGCGGGCGCTGGCCTTCCTTGTCGGTGGGATCGCCCACCTTGGTGGTGCCGCCGCCCATCACCACAATCGGCTTGTGGCCGGCCTGCTGCAGCCGGCGCAGCATCATGATCTGGATCAGGTGGCCCACGTGCAGACTGGACGCCGTGGCGTCGAAGCCGATGTAGGCGGTGACCGGTCCAGCCAGGGCCGCTGCGTCCAGCTCCACCGGATGGGTGATCTGATGGATGTAGCCGCGCGCCTGCATGGTCTGCAGGAACGGCGACTTGAACTCTGGGTCAGGCATGGCGGGAATCCCGGGACTTCGGTCGCCGGGCTCTAGCACGGCGGGCTTGAGTGTTTCGAGGGACATGGCGGGCTCCTTGGGGTTGAGGAGGCCGGAGCCGTCTTGGATCAGGAAGGGCGCCGGCCGGTTGGCGGGCGCGAGGGATCGGCCGCCTGTCGCTAGGGCAGGCGGTAATAGCGGCCGGTCGGGGCGGTCATGCCGATCATGGCGGCTAGCTACGTGCCGGAAGCCGTGGCAGTCAAGCCGGCATGCGCGTGCTGGGATTCATGACCGGGACCTCCCTCGACGCCGTCGATATGGCGGTGCTGGAGACCGATGGTGAGACGATCTCGGCGTGGGGGCCGGCGGGCGAGCGCAAGCTTACCGACGCCACCCGCGACCTGGTGCTGGCCGCCACCCAGGCCGCCCTGCAGTGGCCCCGCGGCCAGGCCGAGCCGTCGGAGTTCGCGCCGGCCGCGGAGGCCATCGCGCAGGAGCACTTCGCCGCCGCGGAGGCTTTCCTGGCGGCCAACGCGCTCACCTGGGCCGATATCGACCTGATCGGCATGCACGGCCAGACCGTGCTGCACGAGCGGCCCGTGGACGGCGTTGCGGGCCGCACGGTCCAGCTGGGGGACGCGGGGCTGCTGGCGACCCTGTCGGGCCGGCCGGTAGCCCATGACTTCCGCACCGCCGACGTGGCGGCGGGCGGGGAGGGCGCGCCGCTCGCCCCAATCTACCACCTGGCTCGGGCCGCAGCGTCGGGGCTGGAGGCGCCGGTGGCGGTGCTCAATGTGGGCGGGGTGGCCAACGTCACTCTCTGGACGGGCGGCGAGGACATCGCCGCCTTCGACACCGGCCCCGGCAACGGCATGATCGACCTGCTGGTGCAGAGCAGAGGCGCCGGCCGCTTCGACGCCGGGGGCCGCTACGCCAGCGTCGGCAAGGCCAACGAGGCCGTGGTCCGGGCGCTGCTGGCGCACCCCTACTTCCAGGCCCCGGCGCCCAAGTCCCTGGACCGCCACGACTTCTCCCTGGAGCCGCTGGACAAGCTGGAGCTGGAGGACGCCGCCGCGACCCTGGTGGCCTTCACCGCCGAGGCCGTGCGCCTGGCCTTTGAGCTGATGGGCCAGACCCCCCGCGAGGTGGTGGTCACCGGCGGCGGACGACACAATCCTGAGATCATGAAGGCGCTGGCCGCGCGCCTGCCGGCCCCGGTGACCACCGCCGAGGATCACGGCTGGCGCGGCGATAGCATCGAAGCAGAGGCTTTCGCTTACCTGGCGGCGCGCACAGAGCGCGGCCTGCCGATCTCGTTTCCCAAGACCACCGGCGTGACGCAGCCCATGACCGGCGGACGTATCGTGCAACCTCAGGGGGCAGACTGATGGGTAAGCGGCAATTGTGGGCGGCGGCGGCCATGGCCTTGGCGCTGGCGGCGGGATCGCCAGCCGCGGCGCAGGCGCCGGCCGGCCCTTTCGACGCCGCGGTGTTCGCCGCGGCCAAGCGGGTCCAGCCCAAGGTCGTCGCCTGGCGCCGCGACATCCACCAGCATCCCGAGCTCGGCAACCGCGAGGTCCGCACCGCCAAACTGGTGGCTGACCACCTGCGGTCCTTAGGGCTCGAGGTCCGCACCGGCGTCGCCAAGACCGGCGTGGTGGGTGTGCTGAGGGGTGGCCGTCCCGGCGGCGTGGTGGCCCTGCGGGCCGACATGGACGCCCTGCCGGTGGCCGAACAGACCGGCTCGCCCTTCGCCTCCAAGGTGGTCACCGAGTACAACGGCCAGCAGACCCCGGTGATGCACGCCTGCGGCCACGACGCCCATGTGGCCATCCTGATGGGCGCCGCCGAGGCGCTGGCCGCCATGCGCGACCAGATCCCGGGCACGGTGGTGTTCATCTTCCAGCCAGCGGAGGAGGGGCCTCCGGCCGGGGAAGCGGGCGGCGCATCGCTGATGATCGCCGAGGGCGCGCTGGCCAACCCCGCGCCGACCGCCATCTTCGGCCTGCACGTGGGTCCGGGGGAACCCGGCCAGCTCACTTGGCGTGCAGGCCCGATGATGGCCGCCTCCGACCGCTACGAGGTCTTCCTGAAGGGCAAGCAGACCCATGGCGCCCAGCCCTGGTCGGGGATCGACATCGCGTCCACCGCCGCCGACATCATCACCGCCTTCAACCAGATCGCCGCGCGCCAGATCAACGTCGCCCGCTCGCCCACCATCCTGACGGTGGCCACCATCCACGGTGGGGTGCGCTACAACATCATCCCCGAGGACATGACCCTAGCCGGCACGCTGCGGACCTTCGATCCAGCGCTGCGCAAGGACGTGATGTCCCGCATCGAGAAGACCGTCACCAGCATCGCCGAGCGGTATGGCGCCAAGGGCCGCATCGACTGGGGGATTTCCAACCCGGTGACAACCAACGACCGCCCCCTGGTGGCGCGCATGGCCCCGACGCTCACCCGGGCCGCCGGCGGCAAGGTCAACGGCGAGATCGACTACATCACCGGCGCCGAGGACTTTTCCTATTATCAGCAGAAGATTCCGGGCTTCTTCTACAACCTCGGCATCGGCTTTCCTGCCGGGGTCAACCACTCGCCGTTCTTCAATGTCATGGACGAGCGCGCCCTGGAGGTGGGCGTCCGCGCCCAGGCGCTGACCGCCCTGGACTATCTGCGCGGCGCCGGCGGCTAGTCGCCCTTGCTGTCCTGCGGCGGAAAAGGCCGGACGTGCAGTTTCGTCCGGTGGTCGTCGATCGGGCAGCGCCCGGACGGATCGACGCCGCGGTAGTAGTGCTTCTGCCACTTGTCGGCGGGCTTCACAGGCGGGTCGTCGGCCATCTGCTGGTGAAAGGCGTCGCGGGATCGGGACCAGTCGTGGAACGATGCCGCCAGCTCCGGGGCGTCCTCCAGCGGCGCGAACCGGGGCTCGAAGGACTCCAGCGCCGCCCGCTCCACCGGAAACAGGTGGGCGATAGCCTCTCCGGCTTCGAAGCGCACCTTGTGGTGCGGCCGGGTGAACCGCCAGTTCATGGTGAAGGTGAAGGGTGACCAGTCGGTCTCGACCACGCCGGAGAGGGCGAAGAGGCCGTCCTTGGGCTGGTTGGGCGGTCCGCCGACCCATAGGTTCCAGCCGGGCGGCGTGCGGAACAGCCCCGCCACGTGGAAGGTCAGCACTCCCTGGCCGAAGATCGAGACTGGGGCGGTCACCGGATCGGCCTCGCCCTCCACCTGGATGTGCACCGCCTCGACCCCCGTGCCGCCGTCCCACCAGGCCTCCAGGGCGCAGGGGGTGGCCACTTCCCAGCCGTGGGCGTTGGCGATGGTTAGCGGCAGGCAGCGGTAGGCGAAGGATTCCGGCGTGTCGTCCATCCACCGGCGCTGCGCCGCGGCCGGTCGGATCATCGGGCGCCAGCCCGGGTGCAGGTAGCAGATCAGGTCCATCGCCGCGCTCCGCTCAGCCGTAATCCGAGGCCGCTAGGACGCCGGCGCCCTGGGGGCGGCGACCAAGGCCGGGAACACCTGCGCCATCGAGTGGACCTCCGGCAGGATGTAGACAATCCCGCTCGTGCCGGTGAACGCCGGGCGCACCACCGTGTCGTAGAACGGAGCCGGCACATTGATGCAGCCGTAGGAGATGCGGTTGTCCAGGGCCGAGGGGCTGGCCAGGCGCTGGGCGCGGCGCTCCTTCGGGTTCGTGGTGACCACCCGGTGCAGGGAGATGGCCGCGGCGTAGTCCACCCAGACGATGTCCTTGGCGCCCAGGGTCTTGCCCAGCGAGGCGACGAACCGGCCTGCTGGCGTCGTGCGTTCCCCAGGCGTGATGGTCGACAGCTTGCGCTCGCCGATCCCCGGCACGGTGTCGTCCCCGCGCGCCAGGCCCAGCAGGGCGGCCGCGGCGCCGCGCAGGCGACCATCGGGATTGAAGACGAACACCTTGGCCTGCACCTTGTCGATGATCACGAAGGGCTGGCCAAGATGGTCGCCGGAGGCGACCACCCAGTCGGCGACCTTGCGAGCGTCACCTGACGGGGCCTCGGCCTGGAAGTCGGCCCGGCCGGCCGCCTGCGCGGCGGTCGCGGCCAGGCTGAGCCCCAGGACCAGGGCCGCAAGCTTCAGGGCCTGCGCCCGCAGGTTTCCCCCACCCATGCCGAGACCTAGTTCCGGTCCTGCTTGGGGACATAGACCGGCGCCACATAGGGCGCTGGCGCCGGGGCGACCGGGACGACGACCGGCGCAGGCTGGACGGCTTCCTCCTGGTAGACCGGCATCCTGACACCGCCCTGCAGCACGGCGAACTGGAGGCCCTGGGGCGCCGTGTCAACGAGAGCCACGAGCGGCAAGGCCGCGAGCGTAACCACCTGGCCGGCCCGAACGGCGACCGGGGTCGGGGTGGGGGTGGGCGCAGGTGTGGGCGTCGGAACAGGAACCGGTGTCGGCGTCGGCACAGGTGTCGGTACGGGCGTGGGCGTCGGAACGGGCGTCGGAACTGGCGTCGGCACGGGTGTGGGAGTCGGAACCGGCGTGGGCACGGGCGTCGGTGTCGGCGCAGGTGTCGGCACGGGCGTGGGTGTCGGAACGGGTGTCGGCACGGGTGTTGGCGTGGGCACCGGCGTCGGTGTCGGCACAGGTGTGGGCGTTGGGACCGGCGTGGGCACGGGCGTCGGTGTCGGCACGGGCGTGGGCGTCGGCACGGGCGTCGGCGTCGGAACCGGCGTGGGGGTCGGTGTGGGGGCGGCGGCGATCGTCCCGGTGGTCCTCAGGGCGACGACGCAGCAGGCCGCCGGGAGGGCGAAGCGGGCGGCGTCGGGCCCGGCGAGGGTGTAGCCGCTGAAGGTGATGCCGCGGTTGGCGCCCACGGCGGCACTGTCGAACGTGGCCGTGGCGCCTGGCCCGGCCACCAGGGTGACGCCGGTCGGGAGACCCGTCGTGGACGTGCCGCGGAAGCCCGTCAGCGTCGCCTGGGTGGTCCCGTCGAACACCTTGTCGCCGTTCGGGAACACCAGCATGCGCTGGGTCAGGGTCGAGCCGCCCGTGAGCGTGAACTTGGGCAGGAAGTCGGTGGGAGCCGCGTAAGACGGCGGATTGTAGGTGATCGTCACCGGCGCATTGGGGCCGGTGACCGTCACCGGCGGCGCGGCGGCCGCGAACACCAAGGTCCCGGCTGCGGTCCCAGGACCGATCCCGCTAAAGCCGGCGTTCAGCGTCATTCCAGTCGCCAGGCCCAGGCTCTGCGCGGGAATGCTGCTCCCGCGGGTGAGGGTGATGGCGGAGGAGATGTTGATGTCTTCCCCGGCGCAGATCGCCAGGTTGCCGTCGGTCACCGTGATGGCCCCGAAGCCGGCGAGGTTGACGTCGTGGCCGGCGCTGATCAGGACGCTGCCGTTGGTGGTGGTGATGGCCGCGTTCACATTGGCGTCGCGGCCGCAGCAGATCACCAGGTTGCCGTTGGTGGCGGTGATCGCGCGGTTCACGTTCACGTCGCGCTCGGCGTTCAGGGTCAAAGTCGTGGTGCTGGGCGTCGCCGTCCAGGAGACCGCCTCGTTCACGTGGATGTCGCCGTTGCCGGGGGAGGCCGTGCCCAGGGTCCTGACCGGGGGGGTGCCAGGCGTCGTGGCGTCGGGCCCGGTCATGGTGGTGATGACCACGCTGCTGGTCACCAGCAGGGCGGAGAGCGTTGCGCCCGATATGTTGCCGCCCGCGGCGATGGTGAAGTCCTGCGGGTCGATCAGCCAAGTTCCGGTGACGCCCAGCGGCGCGGCGGTGGTGATCTTCGCGCCGTCGGCGATGTTCACGGTGGCGGCCGAGGTCTCGATAAAGCCGCCGTCGCCGCCGTCGGGGGCGCTGGCGTCCAGGGTCCCGCTGACATTGGCCACGCCGCTCTGCAGGTCGCCCATCAGGACGATGACGCCCTTGTGGCTCTGGAGCGAGCGCGCCTCGATGACGCCGGTGTTGTTGACCGCCGAGCGCAACAGGCCGGTGGCTGAGCGCGCGGTCATCAGGACCCGGCCACCCTCGGCGCGGATCAGCCCGCCGTTCTCGGCCAGGGCGTCTAGCGCCCCTTCGCTGACCGCCACGTTCAGGAGGCCGTCCCCGGCCACGTCCAGGGTCATGGCGGCTCCCGCCGCCAGGGTGACCGCGCCCAGCCTGGCAGAGATGACCCCCTGGTTGCTGACGGTGGCGCCCATCAGGACCACCGAGCCGCCGTCGGCGACGAGCGAGCCCCGGTTGACCACGGCGCCCGGACCGGCGCCGGAGAACCGGTGGTTACCGGCCATGAAGTCCGCGTCGCTGATCGCCAGGGTGGAGGCCACCAACCCGCCGACATTGACCTGCGAGCCGGCCCCGAACAGTACGCCGTTCGGGTTGACCAGGAACACCTGACCGTTGGCCGAGAGCCGCCCCAGGATCGTCGATGCGTCGGCGCCCAGCACCCGGTTCAGGGCCACGGAACTGGCGTTGGGCTGCACGAACTGCACAGCTTCTCCGCCGCCGATGTTGAAGCTCTGCCAGTTGATCGCCGCGTTCTGGCTCGATTGGTTGATGGTCAGGCTGCCAGGCGCCCCGGCGACCGTCGCCGATCCCGCGACGACAACGCCCGCCGTGGGCAGGGCGTAGGCGTTGGATCCGAGGAGCAGCGCCAGCGTGCCCGCTAGCGCCGAGGAGGCGGCGAGCCAGCCCCGGCGTTGGGCGCGGCGCCTGGGGGTCGAAGCGGTCGTACCAAGGGACGCGTACATGTGCGGGGTCCTGACGCCAGAAGGCGAGCTAGCGGTGAGTGCTGACGCCGCCATCAGAAGAACTTCGAGACTTGCACCCAGACCCGGCCGGAGCGGTCGGGAGCCGAGGTGGCGCGTTCGTCGCCGAGCTTGAAGGCGTAGGAGACCTTCACCAGCAGGTTTTGGGTGTCCGCCCAGGAGAGGCCCACGCCGGCGGCGCTGAGCGTCCGGTGGTTGTCGCCCGCGAACCAGGGGTTCTTGTTGAGGGTGATCTCGCCATGATCGACGAAGGCGAAGGCCTGCACCTGTCCGCGCAGCCGCTCCGAGAGCGCCGCCAGCCGCAGGCGCGCCTCGGCGCTCAGGATGTAGCCCTGGTCGCCGTAGGCCTCGCCCTCGGGATAGGCCCGCACCCCATAGGCGCCGCCCAGCTCCATCTTCTCCGAGGAGTCCAGGTTCTTCGAAGCCAGCTGGCCCCTGGCCTGGCCGTAGAGCGACACCGGCCCGCCCAGTTCCTGCAGCCGCGCGGCCTCGAAAGAGAGGATGCGATAGGCGCCGTGGGTTCGCGCCGTCAGGGCGTCGTTGGCCCGGACGATAGGCGTTTCGATGTCGAGGTCGCCGAAGCCGGCGTTCACGGCGAAGGACGTCCAGCCGCCGCCCCACAGGCTGTCGTGATGGTCGCCGGCCAGGCCGACGCTTGCCACCCGGGCGGACCGGTCGGCCACCGAGTTGGTGGCGCCCACCTTGTCGGTGAAGGTCTTGGCGGAGAGGTCGCCCAGCACGTAGAGGTTGGTGTCGTAGGAGCGGATCAGCGGATAGCTGGCGTAAACACTGGCCACCCCGGTTGTGCCGCTGGCGTCGAGCGCCTTGAACTCCTTGCCCAGCTCGTACCAGAGGTAGGCGTAGGACACCCCGACGGTGGCGTTCTGGAGGCGACCCTGGTAGGCGCCGCGGACGTAGGTCAGGCCCGAGCCCGAGGTGAGGAAGCGCAGGCTAGCCACATCGCCATGGCCGAGGGGCTCATTGAAGTTGAGGGTCCCGCCGCCGCGATAGGCGCCTGTGTAGCGGTTGCCGGCGTTGTCGGCCTCGAGGCTGCCGGTGACCCGGCGGCCGGGACTCATGTTGACCCGTAGATCGGACGTCCCCACCGCGGTTCCAGGGGTCAG
>NZ_JBKJTG010000144.1:0-10560 GCF_046590535.1 Phenylobacterium sp.
GTAGGCGTCGGTGGTCTCATTGGCCAACGTGCACCGCGGCCTGCACACTCTGGCCAATGAGACCACCGACGCCTACGAGGCCGCCCGCAAGACGGTGGCGCGGTTCGTCAACGCCACGCCCCCGGAGGTCGTCTTCACCAAGGGCGCCACCGAGGCCATCAACCTGGTCGCCGCGGGCCTGGGCGCCACCCTGAAGGCCGGCGACGAGATCCTGCTCTCCGAGATGGAGCACCACGCCAACATTGTCCCCTGGCACTTCCTGCGCGAACGCCAGGGGGTGGTGCTGAAGTGGGCGCCGGTCACCGATGACGGCCGGCTGGACCTGGACGCCTTCCAGGCCTTGCTTACCAAGCGCACCAAGGTGGTGGCGCTGAGCCATATGTCCAACGTGCTGGGCACCATCAACCCCGTGGCCGAGCTGGTCCGCCTGGCCCACGAGGCCGGGGCGCTGGTCCTGCTGGACGGTTGCCAGGCCGTGGTTCACCGGCCGGTGGACGTGAAGGCCCTGGACGTGGATTTCTACGCCTTCTCCGGCCACAAGCTCTACGGCCCCACCGGGATCGGCGTGCTCTACGGCAAGGCCGAGCGGCTGGCCGCGCTGCCGCCCTATCAGGGCGGCGGCGAGATGATCGGGCAGGTCTCCTTCGACGAGATCACCTACGCCGACCCGCCGCACCGCTTCGAGGCCGGCACCCCGCCGATCCTGGAGGCGATCGGCCTGGGCGCGGCGCTGGAGTGGCTGATGGGTCTGGACCGGGTGGCGATCGCCGACCACGAGCACGCGCTCTACGAACGGGTCCGCGAGGGCCTAGCCGGCGCCAACTGGCTGCGCGTGCTGGGCGAGGCGCCGGGGAAGGGCGCGATCCTGTCGTTCACCGTCGACGGGGCCCACGCCCACGACGTGGCCCAGATTCTCGACCGCTACGGGGTGGCGGTGCGCGCCGGGACCCACTGCGCCGAGCCGCTGATGAAGCGTTTTGGCGTCACATCAAGCGCGCGCGCCTCTTTCGCCCTATATAATACGCAAGCCGACGCCGACTCCTTCGTCGACGCCCTCAATCGAACCCGAGAGTTCTTTGTCTGAGATCATGGACGACGCCGCACCCCTCGACCCGCAGACGAGCTCACCGCTGAGCCAGGCGGAGCTCGACGTGCTGACCGACAAGCTGATCGACCGGCTGAAAAGCGTCTATGACCCCGAAATCCCAGTGGATATCTACGAGCTGGGCCTGATCTACAAAGTCGACGTCTCCGACGACAAGGACGTGGTCATCGACATGACCCTGACGGCTCCGGGCTGCCCGGTGGCCGGCGAGATGCCCGGCTGGGTGGAGGACGCGGTGAAGGAGCTTCCCGAGGTGCGGTCCTGCAAGGTCGAGCTGGTGTTCGACCCGCCCTGGGACCCGTCGCGGATGTCCGACGATGCCAAGCTGCAATTGAATATGTTCTGATGGAAAACCTCTCCATCCAGCCACGCGTCAGGCGCCCGCGTCCCAAGGTGGTCACGCTCACCGACCGCGCCGCCGACCGCGTGCGCGAGATCATGGACCGGGCCGAGAAGCCCTATGCCGGCCTGCGGGTGGGGGTTAAGAACGGCGGCTGCGCCGGCCAGGAGTATGTCCTGGAATACGCCACGGCCGCGGGTCCCCTGGACGAGACGGTGGAGGACAAGGGCGTCACCATCCTGGTGGAGCCCAAGGCGGTGCTGTTCCTGATCGGCACCGAGATCGACTACGAGACCAGCAAACTGGCCGCCAAGTTCGTGTTCCGCAATCCGAACGAGACCGACGCCTGCGGCTGCGGCGAGAGCGTCACCATCGAACCCGCCACCCTCGACTAGATCGCGATAACGGCGCTATCCTCGCCTCCGGGAACCAGGGGGAGGCCACCGTGAGCGACGTGCGAGAGCGGGAACTGCGCCGGACGGCCGAGCGCCGGGCCGACATGAAGCTCGCGTTTTGAAGTCACCTCACGGCCTATGTGGTGGTCAACGCCGGCCTGGTGGCGATCAACCTGCTGACCTCGCCGGGCGAATACTGGTTCTACTGGCCGATGCTGGGCTGGGGCCTGGGCTTGGCGGCCCACGGCATCGTCACCTATTCCGACGCTGGCGACATGCGTGAGCGGATGGTCGACGCCGAGCTGAAGCGACTGCGCGAGCGCGGCTGAGGCGTCAGACCCGTCGGCGCCGCGACCACAGGACCAAGGCCACGCCGGCGGCGGCCAGCAGGGCGCCGTAGAGCGCCCACTTGATGTCGCCGGTCATGAAGCTTCCCGGCAGCACGTTGAGGCCCTGGAGTATCCAGACGCCGCCCAGCAGCACCGCCAGGGCGCCCAGGATCGTGAACAGCAGTTTCATGGTCATTGCCCCGTGAATTGCGCCGGACGCTTCTCGAGGAAGGCCCGGATGCCTTCGCCTGCGTCCTTGGTCCGGCTGGCGTCGCCCTGCATATAGGCCTCGGCCTCAAGCTGCTCGCTCCAGGCCGCGTCGAGAGCCTGCCACACCAGGTTGCGGGTGTAGCCCAGGGACTTCGGGCCATCGGCCAATGTCCGGGCCAGGCCCATGGCCGTGGGCATCAGGTCGGCGTCGGCCACGCAGCGATTGATCAGGCCCCATTCCAGGGCCGTGCGGGCCGGCAGCTTCTCGCCCAGAAGCATCAGTTCCATGGCGCGGGCCTTGCCCACCAGCCGCGGCAGGATCCAGGTGGCGCCGCCGTCCGGGACCAGGCCGATCCGTCGGAAGGCCAGCAGGAAGTAGGCGCTCTCGGCGGCGACGATCAGGTCGCAGACCAGCGCCAGCGAAACCCCGACTCCCGCCGCCACGCCGTTCACCGCAGAGACCAGCGGCTTGGGCGACTTGCGCACTGCGTTGACGAAGGGATTGTAGACCCGCAGCAGGCCCTGATTGGGTCCGGTGGACGCGCGCCGGTCCACCGTGCCGCCCGAGAGGTTGGCGCCGGAGCAGAAGCCGCGGCCCTCACCGGTGATGATGATGGCGCGAACCCCGGCGTCGGCGACGAAGTCCTCGAACCCTTCGGTCAGCTCGGCCATCAGGTCCGTGCCCGCGGCGTTCAGCGTGCCCGGGTCGGAAAGGGTGAGGATCCCGATGCCGTCCTCGACCGACGTCTTGACCTTGGTCGCAGCCGTAGAACCGTCCATGGCGTCCTCCCTCGAACCCTGCTGGTTCGATCTAAGGGAGGATACCCCTGCGTCAGCCTAACGAAAACCTCAGGCGGCGGCGGAGATCGGGTCGGCGGAGGAGGTGCGGTTGCGGCCGTTGCGCTTCGACGCATAGAGCGCCTCGTCGGCGCGCTCCACCAGACTGGTAGGCCCTTCGCCCACCTTTCGCTCGGCCATGCCCGCCGAAACCGTGATCGCGCCCAGGTCCTCGTTGGTGGAGCGGCGCTTGAGAATGCGCCCGCTGACCTCCTCGCGGATCTCCTCCAGGGTAGCCATGGCGCTGCGCGCCCGCTCGCCCGGGAAGATCAGCGCGAACTCCTCGCCGCCATAGCGCGCTGCGATGCGCGGGGGCTCGCCGACCCGGGCCATGACGCTGGCCACGTAGCGGATCACTTGGTCGCCGGTCTGGTGACCCCAGGTGTCATTGAAGGACTTGAAGTGATCGATGTCGAGGACGGCGAGCGTCAGGGCCTCGCCGCGCCGCTCGGCCTGGGCGCAGGCGCGCTCGAGAGCCTCGTCGAAGGCTTTGCGGTTGGCCAGGTTGGTCAGGCCGTCGGTCATGGAATCGCGCCGCACCTGCTCCAAGTGTTCGCGCAACCGGCCCACCTCGGCGGTGGTGTCGGCGAGCTGGGTCTCCAGGGACTCGTTCTCTTCCTGGACCTTGCGCGTGGCGGTGGTCAGTTCCTCGACCATCTCCTTGATGACGGTCTTGTCCTCGGCGTCGAGGGATTTGGACGCGGTGGCCAGTTGCTGGCCGTAAGCGGAGCTGGACTCCCGGGCGGATTCGATGGCGCGCGAGACGCTGTCCAGTTCCTTGGAGAGCGCGTCGCCGGCCTCAAGGATTTCGCCGTTCAGCCTGGCCTTGGGCAGATGCTTGGCGGCCAGGTTCTCGCCGACCGCATCGGTGAAGGGCTCGCCGCCCCCGATGATGGCGTCGATCTCCACGGCCAGCGGGGAGTCCTTGCCGGTGATGTAGTGGACCCAGAGCTCGAAGTTCAGCGCGGTCGGCCAGACCTTGTAGGCCTCCATGGCCTCAATGGCCTTGCGGGCCAGCACGTAGGCCTTCGGACTGCGGAGTGAGGTTTCGACGTCGGCGGACATGGCGCTGATTCCCAACACGGCGCCTGTCTACAGCAGACCGCCCGTTCCCTTTGGAAGGTTGCGCCCAGATCGGCAAACGCCGGGTTAAGGCCGGTCAGTCCTCGGCAGGCGGCGGGGTGGACGCCCGCGTCAGGAAGGCCGGGGTGTCGTCGCCAAAGCCCAACACCCGGCTGCCGCCGTCGTCGGCGTCGCGGTCGCGGCCCTGGCGTTCAGGGCGGTCGCGCTGCGGGCGATCGCGTTCCGGGCGCTCGCGGGGGCCGCGAGGAGCCCGGTCGCGCTCGCCGCGATCGTTGCGCTGGGCGCGTTGCGGCTCACGGGAGGCTTCGCGGACGGGTTGCTCACGCACCCGCTCGTCAAGGACGGGCGCTTCGCGCGCCGGCGCAACCTCGACCGGGGCAGCCTCGACAACAGCGACCGGCGTTCCGGCCTCGGCAGGCTCGGGCCGGCGGCGGCTGCGGGCCGGGCGGGGCGTCGGTTCCGCGGGCTGCTCGATCGGGGCGGTGGAGGCCTGCTGGTGTCGCGGGTGCGGTTCGCGTGGCGCGTGGTCACGCTTCGGGGCGGAGCGCTCGCGACCGCGGCCGCCGCGCTCCCCACGGCCGGCCCTGGGCTCGTCCTTGATGGAGGCGAAATCGATGTCGAGGGTGACCTCGTCCGGCTTGGTGCCGATCAGCTTCAACACCTTGTCCAGGTTGCGGCTGTCGGCAGGCGTCACGATCATGAAGGTGTCGCCCGAACGGCCGGCCCGGCCGGTGCGACCGATCCGGTGCACGTAGTCGTCGGCATGGTGCGGCACGTCGAAGTTGAACACGTGGCTGACCGCTGGGATGTCCAGCCCGCGGGCGGCGACGTCGGAGGCCACCAGCAGCTTCAGCTCGCCCTTGCGGAAGGCTTCCAGGGTGCGCATCCGGGTCTGCTGGTCCAGATCGCCATGAATGGGGGCGGCGTCATGACCGTGGGTGCGCAGCGACTTGGCCACCACGTCCACCTCGGACTTGCGGTTGCAGAACACCAGGCCCGAGACCACGTTGGCGCCGTCGATCAGGGCGCGCAGCGCCGTGCGCTTGGCCTTGGGATCGGTGGAGGGGATGCGGACTAGGTGCTGGGCGATGTTCTCGCCGGCCGTGGCGGGCCGGGAGGCCTCGATGCGCACGGGATCTTTGAGGAACTGCTTGGTCAGCCGGGTGATCTCTGGCGGCATTGTCGCGGAGAAGAACAGCGTCTGCTTCTTGGCCGGGGTGAGCTGGAAGATCCGCTCGATGTCGGGGATGAAGCCCATGTCGAGCATGCGATCGGCTTCGTCGACCACCATGATCTGCACGCCGGTCATCAAGAGCTTGCCGCGCTGGAAATGGTCCAGCAGCCGGCCAGGCGTGGCGATCACCACATCGACGCCGCGGTCGAGCTTCAGTTCCTGATCGGTGAACGAGACCCCGCCTATCAGGAGCACCCACGAGAGCTTCTGGCCCTTGGCGTACTTCTCGAAAGAGGCGGCCACCTGGTCGGCCAGCTCACGGGTCGGTGCGATCACCAGGGCCCGCGGCATGCGGGCCTTGGAGCGGCCGGCCTTGAGCTTGTCGATCATCGGCAGAGTGAAGGCCGCGGTCTTGCCGGTGCCGGTCTGGGCGATGCCCAGGATGTCCAGCCCCTGCAGGGCGACGGGAATGGCTTCGGCCTGGATCGGCGTCGCGGTGGTGTAGCCGGTCTCGGCGACAGCCTTGAGCGTCGCGTCCGACAGGCCCAGTTCGGAAAATTCGGTCATGAGATACTGGTGGAGCGGGCACCCGTCCTTTTAGTGAGGCTGGCGTACCGCGGCGGCGCGGACGGACATCGTCGCGCGCGGCGGAAGATACGGGCAGCGGCCGGCAAGTCAACGCGTTCGCGACGCCGGATGTTCATCATGGCTTGCAGAGACGCCGAACGACGGGCTCGCTGACCCGGTAGACGGCAGCGTCAGGGCGTCCGCGCGCCAAGGGATGAGGCCTTTTTCTTCGCGGCCTTGACCCCACGGGTGGCCTTGGCCTTGGCCTCGGCGATCGCGCCCCGGGCCTTCGGGCTATCCTTGACCTTCTTGGCCATGACCATGCCGACGCCGGCCATGACGACCTCGGCGATCAGCGCCTGGCCCTTGGCCGACGCGATGAAGGCGCCGAAGCGGCCCTTGCGCGCGACCTTGGGCACCTTGACGCCGCCGATGCGTTTGGGAAGAAAGCTCTTCGCCTTCGCCTTGAGTTTGGTCTTCGCCATATGCCGCGATCTCCTGACTGCAGACCCAACGTCCGGAAGCTCCACCGTGTTCCGGCGGCTCAGACGTCCAGGTCGGCGACGGCGAACTCGGCGTTCTCCTGGATGAAGCGGAACCTGAGCTCGGGCTTGCGCCCCATCAACGCCTCCACCAGATCTATCACCGGCTCCTCGGCGCGGGGCAGGGTGACGCGGGCCAGCGTGCGTTTGGAAGGATCCATGGTGGTCTCCTTCAATTGCGCAGGCATCATCTCGCCCAGGCCCTTGAAGCGGCTGATCTCCGGCTTCTTTCCCTTGAACTCGGTGGCCAGCAGTTCGTCGCGGTGCGCATCGTCGCGGGCGTAGACCCCCTTCCCCCCATGACTCAGCCGGTAGAGCGGCGGCAGGGCCAGGTAGAGCCGCCCGGCCCGGATCATGTCGGGCATGGTGCGAAAGAAGAAGGTGATCAGCAGGCTGGCGATGTGGGCGCCGTCCACGTCGGCGTCGGTCATGATGATCACCCGCTCGTAGCGGAGATCCTCTTCCTTGAACTTCGCCCCGCCCTGGACGCCCAGGGCCAGCATCAGGTCGGTTAGCTCCTTGTTGCCGCCGGTCTTGTCCACCGAGGCCGACGCTACGTTCAGGATCTTGCCGCGCAGGGGCAGGATCGCCTGGGTCTTGCGGTTGCGGGCCTGCTTGGCCGAGCCGCCGGCGCTGTCGCCCTCCACCAGGAAGATTTCGGCGCCGTCGATGGCCTGGCCGGAGCAGTCGGCGAGCTTGCCCGGCAGCCGCAGCTTGCGGGTGGCCGACGCCCGGGCGACCTCCTTGTCCTTGCGCCGCTTCAGGCGTTCCTCGGCCCGCTCGATGATGAATTCGAGGAGCGCGGTGGCCGCCTTCGGCTGGGCGGTCAGCCAGTGGTCGAAGGGGTCACGCAGCGCGGTCTCCACCAGGCGCTGGGCATCGGCGGAGGACAGCCGCTCCTTGGTCTGGCCCTGAAACTCAGGGTTGGCCACGAAGATGCTGACCAGGGCGCCGGCCTGGGCGACCACGTCCTCGGCGGTGATCAGGCCGCCGCGCTTCTCGCCCGACAGCTCCGCATAGGCCTTCAGGCCCCGGGTCAGGGCCGCGCGGAAACCAGCCTCATGGGCGCCGCCCTCCGGGGTCGGTACGGTGTTGCAGTAGGACTGCATGAAGCCGTCGGCCTCGCCGAAGCCCGCCGCCGTCCAGGTCACCGCCCACTCGACCTTGCCGGCCTCGCCTGGCCGTGAATAGCGCCCCGCGAAAGGCTCGGGGGTGACCGTCTCGATGGTCTTCACGCGCTCGGCCAGGAAATCGGCCAGGCCGTTGGGGAAGCGGAACACCGCCTCGGCCGGCGTCTGGTCGTGGATCCGCGAGGGATCGCACTTCCAGCGGATTTCCACGCCGCCGAACAGATAGGCCTTGGATCGCGCCATCCGGTAGAGCCGGGCCGGCTTGAAGGCCACGCCTTCGCCGAAGATCACCGGGTCGGGGGAAAACGCGATGGCCGTACCGTGCTTGCGGCTGGGACCCAGGCGCTCGATGCCCCCCAGGGGCTTTCCGCGGGTGAATGCCTGGCGCCACTCGAACCCGTCCTTCCAGGCGGTGACCTCGACCCTCTCGGAGAGCGCGTTGACCACCGAGACCCCGACCCCATGCAGGCCGCCGGAGGTCTCGTAGACCTTGCCGGAGAATTTACCGCCTGAGTGCAGCACGGTCATGATCACCTCGAGCGCGGACTTGCCCGGGTGCTTGGGGTGCGGATCGACCGGAATGCCCCGGCCATCGTCCTTGACGGTGAGTTGACCCTCGGCGTCCAGGGCGACATCGATAACCTTGGCGTGACCGGCGACAGCCTCGTCCATGGCGTTGTCCAGGACTTCGGCGAACAGGTGGTGCAGGGCGCGCTCGTCGGTGCCGCCGATATACATCCCCGGGCGCTTGCGGACCGGCTCGAGGCCTTCGAGCACCTCGATGTCCTTGGCCGAGTAGGCGGAGGGCTTGGCGCCGGTCACCGCCGGGTCGGCGCGCGGCTCATGGCTCTCCGACAGCGGCGGCGCCGGCGTCGGGTTCAACGCGTCGTCGAACAGGTCGGGCAGGGGCTGGGCGGCGGACTTGGACATCGGTCCCGTAGGCTGGTGCGATTCTAAAGCCCAGCCGGTATGAATCGGCCCGCTCGCCATGGCAATGCGGCCCGCACGACATCGGGCGGAAAGCGCAACCTGCGGGACCTCGACAGACGGGCCGCGCCGCGCTCCAATCGCCAAAACGGGACGGGGCGGATGGCGAGCTGGAAAGATCCTGAAATCGCAGGGGTGCGGGCGCTGCTGGCGTCACGGCAGCCGCCGCCCGGGGCAGCGCCGCCTACCCATTCCGAACGCCGCGCCGGCATGGACGCCTTCGGGGACATGGGCTCGCTGCCCGCCGGATGTCGCCATGAGCCGCTCACCGCCAACGGCGTGAAGAGCGAGCGCGTGGTCCCGCTCAACGCCGTGGCGGGGCGCGCCATCCTCTACCTGCACGGCGGCGGCTACACGGCGGGTAGCCACCGCAGCCACCGGCCGCTGGTGGGCCGGCTGGCCGAGGCGGCCAAGGCCGAGGCCATCGTCGCCGACTACCGGCTGGGGCCGGAGGCGAGGTTTCCCGCCGCGGTGGACGATGCGCTGGCGGTCTACCGGTGGATGCTCGATGGCGGGCTCGACGCCGGCAAGATCGTGGTCGCTGGCGATTCCGCCGGCGGTGGACTGACGCTGGCGCTCGCTCTGGCCTGCAAGGAGCAGGGCCTGCCGCAGCCGGCGGGGCTGTTCGTGATCAGCCCCTGGGCGGACCTCACCCAATCGGCGCACAGCTACCGCACCAAGGCCGCCCATGACCCGATGATCAATAAAGCCGGCCTGGATACCCACGCTCAGGCCTACCTCGGCGGGCTCGATCCGCGTGATCCGCTGGCCTCGCCCGTGTTCGGCGATTTCACCGGCGTCGCACCGATGCTGATCCAGGTGGGCTCGGAGGAAACCCTGCTGGGCGACTCGCTGACGATCACCGACGTGGCGGGCCAGGCGCGGGTGGACGTCCGGCTGGAAGTCTGGCCCGAGATGATCCACGTCTGGCACGCCTTCGGCGGCCAGCTGCAGGCCGCCCGGCGCGCCATCGCCGTGGCCGGAGAATGGATCGACCGCCGGCTCGCCTGAGCTACCTCCGCGCCGCGTAGATCTCCGACAGGCGGTCCGGCGTCCCGGCGATGCGTTCCAGCCGCGGGTAGCGCAGGCCGCAGCGGCGGGAGTCACGCCGTCGGCGAGGGCGCGTGCGCCAAGCCCTGAGCGGCGACGAAAAAGGGCCGCGGTTCACGCCGCGGCCCTCGATCCCCCGTCAGGAAATGACGTTTAGCATTTGAAGTACATGTCGAATTCCACCGGGTGGGGGTGGAGCGCCAGGCGCATGACCTCCTCCATCTTCAGTTCGATGTAGCTGTCGATGAAGTCGTCGTCCATGACCCCGCCAGCCTTAAGGAAGCCGCGGTCCTTGTCGAGATTGTCGAGGGCTTCCTTCAGGGAGCCGCAGACCTCCGGCACCTTCTTCTGCTCCCGCGGCGGGAGATCGTAGAGGTTCTTGTCCTGCGGCGCGCCCGGATCGATCTGGTTGATGATCCCGTCGAGGCCGGCCATCAGCAGCGCCGTGAAAGTCAGGTAGGGATTGCCCATCGGGTCGGGGAAGCGGGCTTCCAGGCGCTTGCCCTTGGGGCTGTCCACGTGAGGGATGCGGATCGAAGCGGAGCGGTTGCGGGCCGAATAGGCCAGCTTCACCGGGGCTTCGTAGCCCGGCACCAGGCGCTTGTAGGAGTTGGTGGTCGAGTTCGAGAAGGCGTTGATCGCCTTGGCGTGCTTGATGATGCCGCCGATGTACCAAAGGCACATCTGCGACAGGCCGGCGTACTTGTCGCCGGCGAACAGCGGCTTGCCGTCGCCCCAGATCGACTGGTGCACATGCATGCCGCTGTTCGCCGGCGACAAGTACGCCGGCCTGTCGCAGATGTGCCTTTGG
>NZ_JBKJTG010000174.1:0-2970 GCF_046590535.1 Phenylobacterium sp.
CGCTGGGCGAAGTGGTCGTCACCGCCCAACGCCGCGCCCAGAAACTGCAGGACGTGCCCCTCGCGGTCAGCGCTTTTGACCGCCAGGAACTGGATCGTCGGCAGATCACCCGCACCCTGGATGTCGTGACCTATGTGCCCAACATGGTGGGTCACAACAACGTTAGCATCGGCACCGCCAACACCTATTCGCTGCGGGCCCTGAACAACACCGAGTCGATCTCGACCTTCGACCCGCCGGTGGGCACCTATGTCGACGATATCTATGTGTCGCGGCAGGGCGCGAACAATTTCTCCTTCTTCGATATCGACCGGCTGGAAGTGCTGCGCGGTCCGCAAGGCACGCTGTTCGGCCGTAACACCACGGGTGGCGCCGTGGTCATCATCCTGAAGAAGCCGAGCCCGGAATTCGGTGGATTCGTTGAGGCCGGCGTGGGCGCCTACAGCCAGCGCATGGTCCGCGGCACGATCGACGTGCCCATCAACGAAAAATTCCTGACCAAGTTCAGCGGTTTCTTCACCGAGAACGAAGGCTATGTGACGAACCAGATCAGCGGCGAGAAGCTCAATTTCGAAAAATCATTCGGCGTGCGCGGGGCCGGCCGGGTTCTGTTCTCCGACACCCTGACATGGGACCTGTCGGCCGACTACACCGACGCCCAGTCGACCAACTTCGTGAACTTCAAAGCCCCGGGCAGCAACAAGCGCATCAACTTCACCCGGCAGAGCAAGCACCGGCCCCTCGGCGCCATCGCCTCGGGGGACTTGCAAGACAACAAGCTAAACGTGGAAGCCATTTCCACGGCGGTGACGTCGAATGTGGAATGGGACGCGCGCGACAACCTGACGGTCAATTTCATCTCAGGCTATCGCCGCACCTATATGGAATTCGTCAGCGACAGCTTCGACAGCATGAGCGCCGGGGGCGTCACCTTCGCCAACGACTATACGATCCTGACCAATCCCCCCGGCACCTCGACGCCCCTGGCCAATGACTCGGTCAACGAGCAGTTCAGTCAGGAAGTGAAGCTGAACGGGACTCTCGGCGATCGGCTGAACTATGTCGGCGGCCTCTATTATATCAACGAGAGAAGCAAGACCCACCTTGGCAACTACAACATTCCCCTGGTCGGCAGCCCCACCGTCACCCAGGACCGAACCATCTCGAACAATACCGAGGCCTATGCCGTCTACCTGCAGGTCGACTACAAGATCACCGACCAGCTCACCGGCACCATCGGCGCTCGCTACACCGACGAAAACAAGGAAATTTTCTTCAATCCGAACTTCAATCCCCTGCCGCGCGCCAACCCCGCCTTCCAGCCCTTCAGCAATGTCGAGCTGATCGCGGCGGGCATACCGGTCACCCAGCAAGAACAAATCCTTACCCCGCGCTTCGCGCTGGACTACAAGGTGACGGACGATCTGATGCTGTTCGCCTCGGCCACCCGCGGCTTCAAATCTGGCGGCTGGAATGCTCGCGCCAACATTGGTAGCCAGGCGCAAAATTTCACGTCGGAGAAGATCTGGTCTTACGAAACCGGCCTCCGGTCGGACTGGTTGAGCAATCGCCTGCGGATCAACCTGACAGGCTTCTACTTCAACGTCACCGATTATCAGCTGCCGGCAGGATTTACCGATCTGACCACAAACACAATTGTCTTCATCACCCGCAACTTCGGCGATCTGAAGAACTACGGGCTTGAGTCGGAAATCTCGATCGTTCCGATCGACGGCCTGAACGTCTTCTGGTCGGCGGGTATCCAGAAGGCCACCTACGAGAACCTCAATGCGGGAGTCGCGGCTCAGCAGGCCCGCTGTCTCGCGCGCATCCCCGGCAACTGCAACACCGGCATCGTCAAGCTTGACGGCACCATCGCGCCGCCGGCCCGTGCGCCGGACTTCAGTTCGGTGCTGGGCGTCAACTACAACTGGAGGATCGCCGACAACCTGGAACTGGTCCCCAGCATCAGCTGGAGCCACATCAAGGGGCATTTCGTCGGCACACAGGCCCAGCCCATCTCCTTCCAGCGCACCCGCGACACCTACAACGCGGGCATCACCCTGAAGGACGTCTCGCGCGGCTGGTCGCTTACCGCCGAATGCACCAACTGCACCAACGAGACCTACGTGGTCTCCCTCCTGATCTACCCATACCTGAACGAGCCGCGGCGTTACTCGATCAAGGCGCGCAAGGATTTCTAGGCCTCATCCAGGGGTACTACCGATGAGCCAGCTGCCTGCAGCGGGGGAGGTAAAACTCCCCCGCGTCACCAAGGGGCGTCGGCCCACGTTCTTCGACGACCCCGCCATCGACCAGATGATGACCTTCATGTTGGAAATGATCACCGAGCTCGCCGTGGTCCGCGACCGCCTGGATACAGTTGAGCGGCTGCTTGACAGGGACGGGTCGGTCACCCGGGACGAAATCGAAGGCTATGTCGCCGAGGGCGAGGTGGCTGCAGAGCGCCTCGCCTGGCGCGAGGGCTACGTGAAGCGGGTGCTACGGATGCACAAGCCGCAGATGTGATGTCTCCGTGGTCGCGTCTTGCCTTGCCCAAGTCTGCCGAGATCACGGCCGCGCCCCACGACGTGTACCCTCAATTGTTCCCGCCGTTTCAGGTAGGCGGGCGGGCCCTGAGGGGCCGGGTTATCCATGCGGCGATGTCCACCAAATTCGCCAGAGGCGGCGAGACCACGGTATTCGACACGATGGCCCTGTTCACCTACGCCACTAGCCGAATCCCCGATGACACCCTCGCCGCGCCCTTGCGGGCGGCGGGTATTCAGGTCGAGGTGATCGGCGACGGTTACGCGCCCGGGACAGTGGTGCTGGCCACCGCCGAAGACTATCGCCGCGGACTGAACGCATGATTGGCGATCGATCCTTGCAACCCGGCGCCAGCGAGACCTGGGACCTTATCGTGGTCGGCGGCGGCGCCGCGGGGATGCCGGCGGCGATCTTTGCGGC
>NZ_JBKJTG010000244.1:0-3170 GCF_046590535.1 Phenylobacterium sp.
GGTGGCTGCGAACACCTCGGCCGCCAGGTCGGCGATGGCGGAGGCTCGCGGATTCGGAAGGAAAGCGATGCCAGCGGCGCTGGTAGAGGCCGTCGCGTCCAAGCTCCCAGCCAAGCCGAGAGTCCGCGGCAGGCTCAGCCTCTTTGGCAGGAAGCGGTCGGAGCCTACCGAGGGCTAGTCCTGGCGCTCGCGCGGCCGGTAGAGATGGATGATCCGGCACCCCGAACAGAACATCTCTTCGCCACCTTCAGTCACCTCACTTTGCTCATGTCCCCAGGGCGGGCATCCGTAGGGCCCGGGGCAAAGCGCCAACTCTCCCCACTCGCCTGGGGGCATGGCCTGCAGGGTCAGATTGATTTCCTGCCGGACCTCAGGGTTGTAGTCGGGGAGGTCGCGATCCTCGTCCGTCTCCGCCCTCAAGGATTGACTGCCTTCAGGTCGTGACGGGGGGAGGCCAGCGCCCGCGTGAGCTCTTTGATAGCGTCACCTAGCTCGGCGATCGGCGCGCGAGCCCGGTGGGCGCACAGGGCCTCGGTCACCGCCCGGTAGTACCAGACCACCCGATCGGGCTCGTTGAACCGCTCCAGCGACTGCGGACCATCGCGGCGTACGTCGCGAAGGGTGGCGGTGAGGTTGTGCAGCTTGTCCGCCGCGGTGATCAGCGCCGCCTGCGGCCCCGCGGACCCAAGCCGGGCCAAGTAGGCTGTCTTGCGCTCCAGCCATGGGAGCTTCTCGCCCGGGTTGGGCGCCGTGCTGTCGGTGCAGTGGAGCACGAGGTCGGCGACGCGGTCTCCGAACCGCGTCCGGATGGCCTGGGCGGTCGCTTCCCCGCCCTGGTCCTCGACCGCGTCGTGCAGTAAGGCCGCGATCGCAGTGTCCTCGTCGCCGCCCCACTCCAGCACGGTGGCGGTGACCGCGAGCAGGTGGGCCACGTAGGGGATGTCATTGCCCTTTCGGGCCTGGGTTCGGTGGAGCTTCTCGGCGAACGTCAGCGCGTCGGCAAACCGATCAGTCAGCATGCATGTCTCCTGTAGCGCGTCTCGCTGCGGCCGAAGTGGTCGCGTCTCGGACGCTAGGTCTTGGGGGGAAGTTGGGCGCCGGCCTAGTTGGCGGCAGCGCTTGAATCGTACTTAGGCAGCGTTCCCATCGGGCGCAAGAGCGCGCCGCCATTGAGGGCGAGGGACCTATTCGCTGGTCGACATACTTGCCCGCAGCGCTGCTGCCTGCGCCTGCGTGACCGCTTGCCCCCCAAAACGGTCCAACGCCAGTTCCTGCTGGTTAGTCGGAGCATACCCGACGAGGGCGTAGGCCTGCCGCATGCCGCCAAACCGGCGCCTGTAGACCTCCGCAGGCGCTATCGAAGAGGCTGCATTGATGATGGCCACCGAAAGTGCCCCCTTCTCGGTCAGCAGCTGCGCAAGGCGGTCCAGAAGGGCCTCGTCGGTGCGGGGGGCCAACTTGCGGCGACGACGGCTCGGATGATGGCGATGCGCCCAGGCCGCGGCCGCAATTTGCTGGCGGTTGGGCTCGTATCCGGCAAAGCGGAACGCCTGGGATAAGGAGCCGAAGCGACGGTGGTAGGTGCCAGCGCAACGGGTTCTCGCATCACCCTCGATGACGCCCCGGCTGAGCCGGCCGACATCGGCCAGCACCGCCCGCAATTCCTCAAGCAGCTGTTCGTCATTGGCCCGTGATGCGCGGGGCCTGGCATAGATCTGCACCGCGTCGAAAACCTTGCGGGAGATCAGCGGTTCGAACGCGCCGGCCTTGCGCACCCACTTATCACTCGATTGCCTTGTGGAACGCCGCAGGCGGGTGGAAACCTTCCCGCAGACATTCGTGCCCACGTAGGCCTCGTTGACCAGCATCAGGCGGATCTTACCCGGGGTCCAGGGTCCGGCGCCGGAGGAGGCGATGGCCTCCTTGATCAGGGTGCGCGCGATCTCGCCGGCTGACAGTCCACCGACGAGGGAGAGTCGGAAAATCTTTCGCAGCACAGCCACCTCTTTGGGTGGACCGGGCGCAAGCGTCACGTGCCAGCCTCGCAAAGCCTTGTGCTGCCCCCGTTCGAGGACGGGTCCCGGCGTCCCATCCGGATTGAGAACCTGTCGGCGCAGCGCATACGGCGCCGGGCCCCCCTGCCAGTAGCCCTGCTTGGCCAGGCCCCGCTTGGCGCGGGAGACCCGCGTGGAGAGTTCCCGGCTGTACTCCGCCGCCATCGCGCGCTTGAGGCCCTTGATGAGGGTCGTGCTCAGGCTGCGGTCGTTGGCGAAGGGCTCGGCGCTGTACTCGATCTCGACGCCAGCCTCCCGGCACAGGAACTCGTAGTGCCCACTCTGGTCGGGGTCCTGAAACCGGCCCCAGCGGCTCACGTCGTAGACGACGACCACCGTGAAATCTGCAGCGCCAGACATGACATCGGCGAGCAACGCTTTCAGGCCCGCGCGCTTCTCCAGGGTGAGACCGCTAACCCCGGCGTCCTCGTAGGTCCTGACGAGGTCGTACCCGCGCTCGCGGGCGTACGACGTATTGCAGGCGGTCTGGTAGGCGATTGAATAGGCCTGCTGATCGGTCGACATGCGGACGTACTGAGCCGCCCTGGGCTTCGGAGGGCTGGACATGCGCCACCTCGCGATCTGTTGGTCCCGTCTGACCTAAGCCTGCAGTCAGTCGGCTTGCAATTGCCAACGTACGACCGTATTTTTACCGGAATTGAGGTCAAAGGAACGGCACATGGCCGAAGTGCCAAAGAAGGCGGCGATACCAGTGGGCCATCAACAGGTCCGTAAGGTCGCCCGCTCACGCCTCTCGGGCCGGTTCTCGATTGCTAGTTTGATGAACGAACGCGGCGCCGTGAAGGTCGATGATGTTGCGGACGCCTTCAGCATGTCCAAAGCGCAGCTGGCGGAGACGGCCGGCCTGGCCCGCGAAGTCTTCCAGAAGGCGAGCCGCCGGGACGGCCCCAAGGCGCAGACCCGGGTACGCGAGATGCTGGAGATCATCAGCCTCGTGCAAGCCTGGGCTGGCGGGCCAGCTCAGGCGATGGCCTGGTACAGGGCCGAGCAGATCCCGGCGTTTGGCGGGCGAACGGCTGAAGCTTTGGTGAAGTCGGGAAAAGCGGGCGCGGTACGCGACTATGTCGATCACCTAGCGGCCGGCGGCTACGCTTG
>NZ_JBKJTG010000038.1:0-3658 GCF_046590535.1 Phenylobacterium sp.
TGATCCTCCTCGATCAAAGGCCTGATCACATCGTCAAGGGCGTCGCCCTCCATCACCTTGGCCAGGTTGTAGAGGGTCAGGTTGATCCGGTGGTCGGTGACCCGGCCCTGCGGGAAGTTGTAGGTGCGGATGCGTTCCGAGCGGTCGCCGGAGCCGACCTGGCTTTTGCGTGCGTCGGAGCGGGCGGTGTCGAGGGCCGCGCGCTTCTGGTCGTAGAGCTTGACCTTCAGCGCCTTCATGGCCCGCGCCCGGTTCTGGTGCTGCGACTTCTCGGAACTGGTGACCACGATGCCCGAGGGCAGGTGGGTGATGCGCACGGCGCTATCGGTCTTGTTGACGTGCTGGCCGCCGGCGCCGGACGAGCGGTAGGTGTCGATGCGGATGTCGGCGTCGTTGATCTCGATCTCCACGTCCTCGGGCTCCGGCAGGACGGCGACCGTGGCGGCGGAGGTGTGGATGCGTCCCTGGGCCTCGGTGTCGGGCACCCGCTGCACCCGATGGACGCCGCTCTCGAACTTCAGCCGTCCGAACACCCCGTCGCCGGTGACCGCGGCGATGATTTCCTTATAGCCGCCGACCTCGCCCTCGGAGACGCTGTCGATCTCCACCCGCCAGCCGCGCAGCTGGGCGTAGCGCTGGTACATGCGGAAGAGGTCGCCCGCGAACAGGGCGGCTTCGTCGCCCCCCGTGCCGGCCCGCACCTCGAGCATGGCCGAGGCGTTCTCGTCGCGGTCCTTGGGCGCCAGCAGCAGGGCCACCTGCCGCTCCAGCTCCGGCAGCTTGTTGTTCAGGGCGTCCAGCTCGTCGCGGGCCATGGCGGCCATCTCGGGGTCACCGGCCGCGGCCATCTCCTCCAGCTCGGGCGCCTCGGCCCGGACCCGGGCCAGGGCCTGGACGGCCTCGGCCACCGGGCGCAGCTCGGCGTGCTCCTTGGACAGGCGCACGATCTCCGCGCCGTCGGCGGCCGCACCCATGCGGGCCTCGATCTCGCGGAAGCGGTCGAGCACCTGATCGAGCCTGGCCTGGGGAAGTCTCACGGGGGTCGCCGTCCGGATTTCGAAGGGAGCATGCTCTAGCCCTCCCGGCCGCTGAAGCCAAACGTGAGGCCGCCGGAACGCTCGCGCCGCACGCTCGTTAAGGCGCAGGTTGAACCAGGAGAACTATCAGATGGATACCGAACGAACCACGGAACGCACGGACGGGGTGACCACCGAGCGCACCGTCGAACGCGGCAATGTGGGCGGCACGACCATCGTCGAGCGCCGCGGCGGCATGGGCGGCATTCTCATCGGGATCGCCGTGCTGGCGCTGGTGGCGATCGTCGCCTTCTTCCTGATGAACGCCAACAAGAACGACGCCATGCGCACCGAAGCGGTGTCCGGCGCGGCGTCCAGCGTGGCCGAATCCGCCGCCGGTGCGGCCGAGAGCGTTGGCAATGCGGCCAGCAACGCCGCCGACGCCGTCACGCCGAACAGGTAGGCCCACGAAAAAGGCCCCCTCCGTCGCCGGAGGGGGCCTTGAACTTCGGGATACGCGGTGGCGCCTAGGCGCGGACGCCGCTCAGCGGGGCGTTGCCGAAGGCGCCGAGCTTCACGTTGCCGGTCATCTTGTCGCCATCGACCTTGGCTTCGAATTCCAGGGTCATCGGCATCGGGCTGGTGATGTCGCTGGACCAGGTGAGGGTGTCGCCGGCGATCGTGCCGGTGATTTCCTGCGAGCCCATGCGGCCTTCAGTCTTTCCGGTGAAGGTGTCGCCGCTGGTGGTGATGTTGGCGTTCACTTCCTGCGCGCCCATCGGGGTGTTGATGGTGATCTTCCAGTTGCCGTCAGCGGACATCGTTCTCTCCCAGGATTGGCGCCCACCTAAGCTCAGATGGTCTGGCCGCACAAGTGACGCCGCCGTCACTTTCGTGAGGCGCAGACCTTGTGAGGCCGGACCTCGAAGCGCTGGATGAGCGCGCCGCGCTACTCGGCGGCCTGCAGGGCGGCGGCGGCTTCGATCTCGGCGGCGCGCGCCTCGACCAGCTCGACGATGTGATCGACCATCGCCGCGTTGTCGATCTTGTGGTCCTGGCGACCGGCCACATAGACCATGCCCGCGCCCTTGCCGCCGCCGGTGAAGCCCAGATCGGTCATCAGCGCCTCGCCGGGACCGTTCACCACGCAGCCGATGATGGAGAGGCTGAGCGGGGTGGAGACGTGCGCCAGCCGGGCTTCCAGGGCCTCGACGGTCTTGATCACGTTGAAGCCCTGCCGGGCGCAGGACGGGCAGGCGATGATGCTGACGCCGCGATGGCGCAGGCCCAGCGACTTGAGCATGTCGAAGCCGACCTTGATCTCCTCCACGGGGTCGGCCGCCAGGCTGACGCGGATGGTGTCGCCGATCCCGGCCCACAGCAGGTTCCCCATGCCGATGGCCGACTTCACGGTGCCGGTGCGCAGGGCGCCGGCCTCGGTGACCCCCAGGTGCAGCGGGCAGTCGATGGCCTCCGACAGGAGCTGGTAGGCGGCCACGGTCATGAAGACGTCGGAGGCCTTCACGCTGATCTTGAACTCGTGGAAGTCGTGGTCCTGCAGGATGCGGGCGTGGCGGAGCGCGCTCTCGACCATGGCCTCAGGGCAGGGCTCGCCGTATTTCTCCAGAAGATCGCGCTCCAGGGAGCCGGCGTTGACCCCGATGCGCATGGAGCAGCCGTGGTCCCGGGCGGCCTGGACCACCTCGCGCACCCGGTCGGGGGAGCCGATGTTGCCGGGGTTGATGCGCAGGCAGGCGGCGCCGGCCTGGGCCGCCTCGATGCCGCGCTTGTAGTGGAAGTGGATGTCGGCCACGAGCGGCACGTTCGACGCCCGCACGATGGTCTTGAAGGCCGCGGTGGACTCAGCGTCGGGGCAGGAAACCCGGACGATGTCGGCGCCGGCTTCCTCCAGCTCACGCACCTGGGCGATGGTCGCCTGGGCGTCGGCGGTGAGGGTGTTGGTCATGGACTGGACGGTGATCGGCGCATCGCCACCCACCTCCACCGAGCCCACGCGGATCTTGCGCGATGGCCGACGCTGGATCGCCCGCCAGGGGCGCAGGTGGGTGTGGTCCTGGGTGGTCATGACGCAGGGAAAATAGGCGCTCAGGCGCTAAAACCCAACCGCGATCAGCCGGCGAGCTTGGAGACCAGCACTTGGGCGGCCGGCAGCACGCCCCTGGACTGTCCGCCGACGAACACCTGGAAGTCCTGCGGCTCGGAGACATCGATGGTCAGGCCGGCGACCTGGGGCGCGCGGTAGGCCTCGCCCGGGGCGAGCTGGCGGGCGAAATAGACCGAGCCGTCGGCGCCGCGGATGATCAGGGCAGCAGGCTTCAAAGCCTGCACCGTGACCAGGGAGGGCGTGCGGGCGCCCCCGCCATAGACCGCGCCCTTGGGCGTGAAGGTGGGCGCAAGGGTAGCCACGTCGACAATGTCGGCGGTCGGCGTCTCGGCCAGGTTCGCGGGCGGGGCGAGGTTGCCCATGCCGTCGACGCCGGCGTCGGCCAGGCCGGGGGTCTCGTAGAGCTGCGGCGTGGTCGACTCCACCGGAGCCGGCAGCGGCGCGCCCAGAGAGACCTGGCCGTCCGGCGCCTCCGCCAGCGCCTTTCCGGCGGCGGCTTCGGGCGCGGTGGATGCCG
>NZ_JBKJTG010000180.1:0-8796 GCF_046590535.1 Phenylobacterium sp.
GCGGCGCGATGGCGTCAGCCATCCGCCGGGCCTTGGCGTAGTCCAGCAGCCCATAGAGCAGGGGACGCAGCAGCGGCCACACGGGCGAAGCGGCAAGCTTCGGCGCCCGCTCTGCGATCAGGTCATCGATCACATGGTCTCGGGCGCCCTGGCGGAGCGCGTGGGCGGGGGAAGCAACCGTCATGGCCTGAGGATGCGCTGGCGGCGGACCCGCGGGCAAGGGCGGCGCCTAGCCGGAGCGCCGGCAAACGCCTAAAAGCCCGCCCATGCGTGAGATCACCCACTTCATCGACGGCGCGGCCGTGGCCGGGATCTCCGGCCGGTTCGGCGACATCTTCAATCCCAACACCGGCGAAGTGCAGGCCCGGGTGGCCCTGGCCACCGCGTCGGAGCTGGACGCCGCGGTGGCCGCGGCGGTGCGCGCCCAGGTGGACTGGGCCGCCACCAACCCCCAGCGCCGCGCCCGGGTGATGTTCGAGTTCAAGCGCCTGATCGAGGCGAACATGGACGACCTGGCGCAGATGCTGTCGGCGGAGCACGGCAAGGTCATCGCCGACAGCAAGGGCGACATCCAGCGGGGCCTTGAGGTCATCGAGTTCGCCTGCGGCATCCCGCATGTGCTGAAGGGCGAATATACCGAGGGCGCGGGCCCGGGCATCGATGTCTATTCCATGCGCCAGCCCCTCGGCGTGGCCGCCGGGATCACCCCGTTCAACTTCCCCGCCATGATCCCCATGTGGATGTTCGGCATCGCCATCGCGGTGGGCAACAGCTTCATCCTCAAGCCCTCGGAGAAGGACCCCACCGTCCCCGTGCGGCTGGCCGAGCTGATGATGGAGGCCGGCGCCCCGGCGGGCGTGCTGAATGTGGTGCACGGGGACAAGGTGGCGGTGGACGCCATCCTCGACCACCCCGACATCCGCGCGGTGAGCTTCGTCGGCTCCAGCGACATCGCCCAGTACATCTACGCCCGCGGGACCGCGGCGGGTAAGCGGGTGCAGGCCATGGGCGGGGCCAAGAACCACGGGGTTGTGCTCCCCGACGCCGACCTCGACCAGGTGGTCAAGGACCTCTCCGGGGCGGCCTTCGGCTCAGCCGGGGAACGCTGCATGGCGCTGCCGGTGGTGGTGCCGGTGGGCAGGGCCACCGCCGATGAGCTGCGCGAGCGGATGGTCGCCGAGATCGCCACCCTGCAGGTGGGCATCTCCACCGACCCGGCGGCCCACTACGGCCCGGTGGTCTCCGCCGCCCACCGCCAGAAGATCAGCGACTACATCCAGATGGGCGTCAGCGAAGGCGCCGAGCTGGTGGTCGATGGCCGCGGCTTCTCCCTGCAGGGCTACGAGAAGGGCTTCTTCATCGGCCCGACCCTGTTCGATCACGTGACGCCCACCATGCAGACCTACCAGGAAGAGATCTTCGGACCCGTCCTGCAGATCGTCCGCGCCGCGACTTTCGAGGAAGCGCTCGCCCTGCCATCCGCCCACCAGTACGGGAACGGCGTGGCCATCTTCACCCGCGACGGCCGCGCGGCGCGCGAGTTCGCCGCCCGGGTCAACGTCGGCATGGTGGGCATCAATGTGCCGATCCCGGTGCCGGTGGCCTACCACTCCTTCGGCGGCTGGAAGCGCTCGGCCTTCGGCGACACCAACCAGCACGGCCTGGAGGGCGTGAAGTTCTACACCAAGGTCAAGACCATCACCGCCCGCTGGCCCGAAGGCGCCCACGAGGATAGCGCCTTCGTGATCCCTACCATGCAGTGAGGCTCGCGCCGGAGACCTGGGCGGCCTAGCATCCGTCCGACGAGGAGACCGCATGGGACGTTTCAAGCTGTGGGCGAGCGTGGCCTTGGTCGTGGTGGTGGCCGCGGCGGGCGCCTGGGCCTTCTGGAACTACGACCTGCGCTGGCGGCCGAAGACGGTTGTGCGCCATCAGGCCGAGATCACCCGCCTGTTGGAAGCATCAGGCTGGGCCGCGCCCGGGCTGCCGGGCAAGAAGCTCTACATGGTGTCGTTCCGCACCTGCCCGGACTGCGTCCGCTTCAGGCTGGAAGAATTCCCCAGGATGCACGCCAAGGGCGTCGACACCCGGGTGATCGAGATCGCCCGGCGCGACGTCAACGGGGTGTCCAAGTCCACACCCGCGGAGCGCGCCACGGTGGCGCAGCTCTGGCTGACCCGCGACTGGAAGCTGCTGGAGCGCTGGGAGGCCGTGCCCGCCGAGGCCTGGACCGCGCCCGGCATCGCGCCCGCCGACGGCGACATGGCCCGCACCGCGGTGGTGGAGGCCGGCCGCAGCACCGTTGATCGGCTGAAGCCGCTGCTCAAGGACAATGGCGTCAACTTCGCCTACCCGCTGCTGGTCTGGTGGAACGACAAGGGCGAGATGCGCAGCTGCGCCTGCGAAAAGCGCGAAACCTATCGCTTCGTGCGCCGGGAACTCGGGGTCTGAGCCATGATCCGGCTCGCGACCGTCAAACGCGCTCGAACCCTGCGCCGCAACGCCCCGTCCACTGAGCGCTTCCTGTGGAAGCTGCTACGCGACCGCCGACTGGGGGACCTGAAGTTCCGCCGCCAGGTCCCGATCGGCCCTTACGTGGCCGACTTTATGTGCCCGCGTCACCGGCTGATCATCGAGGCCGATGTCCCGTTCCATGACGTGGAACGGGACGCTGTACGCGATGCGGCGCTCGCAAAACTGGGTTTCCGGGTCCTGCGCTTCACCAACAGCGAGATCAACGCCGCCGACCACCGGGTGATGAACCGCATCCTGGCTGCGGTCGGTTGCCCCTCCGCTCTCGGCGACTACTGAAAGTGTTCCTTCTCCCCTTGCGGGAGAAGGTGGCCCGCGCGAGCGGGTCGGATGAGGGGTCTCTCAGATCTGTCCGATGGTGGCGACCTCGTCGGGCTGAAAGCCCGGCGCGACCCCCCAGGCTTCAGATTTTTGAAGGCTCCAGCCGGCCTACCAGATGCGCACCCGCTGCTCCGGCGGGACGTACATGGCGTCGCCGGGCTTGACCCCGAACGCCTGGTAGAAGGCGTCGATGTTGCGCACCGGCTGGTCCACCCGGGCTTGCGGCGGCGCGTGCGGGTCGGAGACCAGCAGCTGCTTCATCAGGTCGTCGCGGTACTTGCCCCGCCAGGCCTGCGCCCAGCCCAGAAACACCCGCTGGTCGCCGGTCAGGCCGTCGATTACCGGCGCCGGGCGCCCGTTCAGGGAGATGTTGTAGGCGTCCAGCGCCAGCAGCAGCCCGCCCAGATCGGCGATGTTCTCGCCCATGGTCAGGTCGCCCTTGATGTTGGCGCCGGGCAGCACCTCGACCGCGTCGTACTGCTTGCCGAGCCTGGTGGCCTGGACCTGGAACTTGGCGGTGTCCTCGGCGGTCCACCAGTCGGTGAGCCGGCCGTCGCCATCGGACTTGCGGCCCTGGTCGTCGAAACCATGGGTGATCTCGTGGCCGATCACCCCGCCGATGCCGCCGTAGTTCACCGCCGGGTCGCCGTCGGGATCGAAGAACGGCGGCTGCAGGATGGCGGCGGGAAAGACGATCTCGTTCTTGGTCGACGAGTAGTAGGCGTTGATGGTCGGCGGGGTCATGCCCCACTCGCCGCGGTCTACCGGCTGGTTCAGGCGCCGGGCGTCATAGTCCCAGGCGAAGGCGGCGGCTCGCTCCACATTGCCGTAGAGGTCGTCGTCCTTCAGCCGCAGGGATGAATAGTCGCGCCACTTGTCGGGATAGCCGATCTTGACGCTGAACTTGGCCAGCTTCTCCAGGGCCTTGGCCTTGGTCTGCGGACCCATCCATTCGAGGTTCTCGATGCGCCCCTTCATGGCGGTCTTCAGGTCGCCCACCAGGGCTTCCATCTTGATCTTGCTGTCCGCCGGGAAGTAGGCGTCCACATAGAGCTTGCCCAGCGCCTCGCCGACCTGGGCGTCCACCAGGCCGACGCCGCGCTTCCACCGGGGCTGCATCTGCGGCTGGCCGCCCAGGGTCTTCAGCCGGAACTCGAAGCGCGGCTCGACGAAGGACTTGGAGAGGTAGGGCGCGGCCTGGTCGGCCAGGTTGAACGCCATCCAGGCCTTCAGGGTGTCCACCGGCGCCGCAGCGTAAAGCGCGGCGATCTTCGGGAAGGCGGTGTTCTCGGCGACCACCACCCGCTTCACGCCGCCCAGATCCATGGCCTGCATGTAACGGGCCCAGTTGAAGCCCGGCGCATAGGCGCCTAGCCGGTCGACCTCGAAGGGGTTGTAGGTCTTGTCGTCGTCGCGACGCTCGGCCCGGGTCCAGGAGACCCTGGCGATCTCGGTCTCGAGCGCCACGATCGCCTTGGCGTTGGCCTCCGGGTTGGTCCAGCCCACGGCCCGCAGCATCGTGGCCACATAAGCTTCGTAGGCCTTCTTCTGCGGGGCGAAGCGGTCGACCAGATAGTAGTCGCGGTCGGGCAGGCCCAGCCCGCCCTGGCCCAGATAGACCGTGTATTTCAGAGGGTCCTTGGCGTCGTCGAAGATCTGGGCGGTGAAGAACGAGCCGCCGAACGCCTTCATGGTCCCGCCCATCAACCCCGCCACGTCGTCGCGGGTGGCGGCCTGGCGGATCGCCGCCAGGTCGGCGGCCAGGGGCTTGGCGCCCAGGGCCTCGACCCGGGCCTCGTCCATGAAGCTGCGGTAGAGCGCCCCCACCTGGGCGGTGGGGCCGGTGGCGGCGCGGTCGGCGGCGGCCTTGTCGGCCACGGCGCGCATGCGGTCGCGTGACAGCTCGTTCAGGGCGTCGAAGGCGCCGTAGGTGGACCGGTCTGCCGGGATCACCAGCCGGTCCATGTAGCCGCCGTTGGCGTGGCGGAAGAAGCTCTGCCCGGGGCTGGTGGCCATCTCCCGGCCAGAGAGATCGAAGCCCCAGGTTCCCATCCGTGGAGCCTTGGCCAGGTCGGGCGCCTGGGCTGCGGCGGGCTGGGCGGTGATCATCAGGGCGGCCGCCGCGGCGGCGCCGAACCAGAGGGTCTTCATAGTGTGGAGGGCTCCCGCTGAGGGTCTTGGCTTGCGGCGAACATGACTCCGCCGCAGGCTCTGAGGCCCGTTACATTTTGGTCAGGTTGGCGGCCCAGCGCCGATCAATGGCGGTGTGGGGCCGGTGGACCAATCCCGGTCCCGACGGCGAAGGTGACGTTGAGCTTTGCGCCGCTGGCGAAGGTCAGGGTAGCGGGCAGGCCGTCGCCCGCCTTCAGCGGCTTGCTCAGCCCCAGGAACATCAGGTGGTGGCCGCCGGGCGCGAAACGCACCGCGCCCCCGGCCGGAACCGCCACCCGCGCCAGCCTCCGCATCGACATCACCCCGCCCGCCATCACCGAGCGGTGCATCTCCACATTGCGGGCGAGCGGGCTCGCCACCGCGACCAGGGCGTCGGCGGTGCGACCACGGTTGGTCAGCTCCATGAAGCCCGCCCCCGAACCTCCGGCCGCCGCCGGGCGGCTCCAGGGGCGGATGACTTCGAGGCCGGCAGGCGGCGCGGCCTGGGCGGGTCCGGTGGTCAGGGCGACCAGCAGGACGGCGCGCGCCAGGCGGTGGGCGCCCGGGGCGCTGCGGGATTTCGCGGCGAAGCTCACAATCGCCGTCCTTACGCCCATCCGGAGATTCCTCAAGCGCGTCTGCTGGGCCATAGTCCGGCCGCAACCCGGGAGACCCGATGGAAGGCCACGTCGAAGCCGCCGCCTACAAGGACGTGATCCTGTTCCTTGCGACCGCGGGGATCGTGGTTCCCCTGTTCCGCCGCCTCAAGCTGAGCCCCATCCTGGGGTTCCTGATCGCCGGGGTCTTCCTGGGACCCTCGGGCCTGGGCCAGCTTGGCGACGATATCCCCTGGCTGGGCGCGGTGACTATCGACAATCCCGAGCAGGTGGCGCAGCTCGCCGAGTTCGGGGTCGTCTTCCTGCTGTTCACCATCGGGCTGGGGCTGTCCTGGGAGCGGCTACGGCGGCTCCGCCGCTATGTGTTCGGCCTGGGCGGGCTACAGGTGGCGGTCTGCCTGTCGGTGACCGCTGGCGTCGCCATCTGGGTGGGCCAGCCCCCGGCCGCGGCCCTGGCCATCGGGGCGGCGCTGGCGCTGTCCTCCACCGCCATCGTCATGCCGATCCTCACCGAGCAGAAGCGGCAGCACTCCCTGGCGGGGCGGACCACCTTCTCGGTGCTGCTGTTCCAGGACCTTGCGGTGGCGCCGATCCTGATCACCCTGACCCTGATGGGCCGCAGGTCCGGCGAGGACTTCTCGCCCAGCCTGCTCTTGTCCTTCGCCCCGGCGGTGCTGGGGGTGGTCGCCCTCCTGGTGTTCGGCCGCCTGCTGCTGCGGCCGATGCTGCGTTCGGTGGCCAAGGCCAAGAGTGAGGAGCTGTTCGTCGCCGCCTGCCTGCTGGTGGTGATCGGCGCCGGCCTGGTCAGCGCGATGACCGGCCTCTCGATGGCGTTGGGCGCCTTCATCGCCGGCCTGCTGCTGGCCGAGACCGAGTACCGGCATGAGGTCGAGGTGACCATCGAGCCGTTCAAGGGCCTCCTGCTCGGCCTGTTCTTCGTGTCCATCGGGATCGGCCTGAACGTGCCCTTGCTGCTGGAGCGGCCCCTGCAGATCGTCGGCGCCGCGGCAGGCCTGCTCCTGGTCAATGGCGCGGTGGTGTTCGTGCTGGCCAGGCTGTTCGGCCTGCGCACTCGCAGCGCGGCCGAGGCGGCTCTGTTGCTGGCAGGGGCCGGGGAATTCGCCTTCGTCATTCTGGGCCAGGCCATGGACCAGCGGCTGGTCGATCGCACTGTGGGCCAGGCGGTGCTGGTGGCTGCGACGCTCTCGATGATCTGCATTCCGTTCCTGGCGGCGCTGGGTGCGAAGGTCGGCGGCCGGCGCATCTCGCCGACCGAACTGCCCGCCGAGCCGGAGGCGGGCGCGCCCCGGGCCGAGGGCGAAGCCAGGGTGCTGGTGGTCGGTTACGGCCGGGTCGGCAAGCTGGTGGGTGAGATGCTCGCGCGCCACAAAATCGCCTGGGTCGCCGCCGAACAGGACCCGCGCTTGGTGGACGCCGGCCGCCGCCGGGGCGAACTGGTCTTCTTCGGCGACGCCTCTCGCGCCGAGTTCCTGATGCGCTGCGGTCTGGCCGACGCGCCCGCCCTGGTGGTGACCATGGACAATCCCGATGGGGCGGAGGCGATCGTCGCGGTGGCCCGCGAGCTGCGGCCGGACCTGACCATCGTGGCCCGCGCCCGCGACGCGCGCCACGCCCAGCGGCTCTATGACCTGGGCGCCACCGACGCGGTGCCGGAGACGGTGGAAGCCAGCCTGCAGCTCTCCGAGGCGGTCCTTGTGGAGATCGGCGTGCCCATGGGCCTGGTGATCGCCTCGATCCACGAGCGGCGCGACGCCTTCCGCGCGGCGCTGAACCGGCCCAACGCCATGGGTGGTCGCAGCCGCCGCTACCGCCGGGCGCGCGATGTCTGATCGGCGCCGGAACTAAGGCTGAATAAAATTCATCCGTGGGCGTAGGCCCACATGAGAACCAAGCTTGGCTTTAGACGTCCCCGGCTCAATGGGGCTGCGGCGTGTCAAAAGCGCCACGGGGGCGATGAGGAAGAAAATCCGGCAAGGCCGCTCAGTCGCGACAGCGCTCGTCAACGTCCTGGCGCGCCGCGTTTTCGAAGAGAAACCAAAGGCTTCCGCCGAAACTTCAGGGCGCCTGGCGCCCACCTCGGTGGGTTCTGCGGAGGAATGGCAGATCAGATTTCGACCGTCGAAGGCGCATCAGGCGCCTCGGCCGCGAGTTAACGAAAGAAGAACTCTCTCACCCCAAGTTGATAACCGCGGGGATAGTCGATAGCGTCGCTGCATAGGTTCGCAAGGCTGAGGAAATTGCGGTCTGAGTGTGGCTTCGGCGACACTGACGCAATCAGTCGGTCTTGATATACGAAGGCTGGGTCAAACGGCCACAGCGCTGAGGGCAACGAGAGGGCTCTGATTATGAAGTTCAAACTCCTGGCTGGGGCCGCTATGGCCGCGGTTTTCGCCGCTAGCGCAGCTTCCGCGCAAGTCGGCTGGTACGGCGCCGTCGATCTTGGCTACCACTGGCCGGAAAGCATGGAAGCCACGTCTTCCAACAACGCCCCCAACGGCGCGCCCTACTCCTGGGACTTCAACCAGGAAGAAGACTGGGCGGGCTTCGCCCGTCTTGGCTATCAGCTCAACGACAACTGGCGTGTTGAACTGGAAGTCGGCTATCGCGGCGGCGACATCGAGTCGATCCGCGGCGGCCCCAACAACGTCATCCTCGGCCTCTGCACGCCCGGCGTGACCCGCACGGCGGCTGCGCCGACCTGCGGCCCGCCGAACGGCGACACCAGCTCCTGGACCGTCATGGGGAACCTTCTCTATGACTTCATGCCCGGCTCGGTCATCAACCCGTTCGTGGGCGCCGGCCTTGGCGTGAACAACGTCAGCACCGACGTCACGGGCCAGTTCTCGCAGGTCCCGCTGCCGTTCAGCGCGACCAACCCCGCGTTCCAGAACCTGAGCATCGACGACGATGACACGGCGTTTGCCTGGCAGCTCATCGCCGGTCTCGCCTGGCAGGCCACGGAACGCCTCGACGTCGACCTGACCTACCGCTACCTCGGCGGTTCGGATGTCGACTTCGCTTCGCGCGGCACCAACGCCCTGCAACCCGGCGTGTTCAGCGGCGAGTACCGCGACCAGTCGGTGACGCTGGGCTTGCGTTACTCCTTCGCAGCCCCGCCGCCCCCGCCGCCGCCCCCGCGGCGCTCGCCGCCTCG
>NZ_JBKJTG010000211.1:0-22999 GCF_046590535.1 Phenylobacterium sp.
GTCGTGGGCGCGCGCCCGTTTTGCGGCCAGGATCACCTCGTCTTCGGTGGCGTCGGGCCGGGCATAGCTGATGTTCTCGGCGATGGTGCGGTGGAACAGGGCCGGGTCCTGGGGCACCACGGCGATGGCCCGCCTGAGCGAGTTCTGGCTCACCTGGGTGATGTCCTGGCCATCGATGACGATGCGCCCGCCCTGCAGGTCGTAGAGACGCTGGACGAGCTTGACGAAGGTCGACTTGCCGGCCCCCGTAGGCCCCACCAGAGCCACCCGCTCGCCGGGCGCGATCAGCAGGCTGAAGTCGCGGTAGAGCGGGACCTCAGCCGACTTGTAGCGGAAGGTCACCCGGTCAAAGGCGATCTCGCCCCGTTGACCCCGGAAAGGCCATGCGCCGGGGGCGTCGGCCACCTGCGGTGGCGTCTGGGCGAACCGCGCCACGTCCTCGGTGTCGTCGAGCCCCTTCTGCATCATGCGGATGTTCTCGCCGATGTTGCGCAGATAGCCGCTCATCAGCATGAACGAGGTAATGGCGAAGGCCACGTCGCCGGCCGTGGCCTGGCCCTGAGCCCACAGCCGCAGCAACAGGCCGGTGAGGCCCGCCTGCAGCACCACCAGGATCAGGTTCTGGATCAGCCAGATGTCGATGAACCGGGTCCAGGTGATCAGCACCTGCTGGCGCCACAACGCGGTCACGCCGCCGATCCGCGCCTCCTCGCGCGGCTCCGCGCCGAAGCTCTTGACCGTCGGATTGGACGAGATTGAATCCGCCACCGCCCCGCCGATACGGCTGTCCAGCGCGACCGACCGCAGGTTCGCAGGCCGCACATACATGATGGTCAGGATGAGGTTGGAGGCGATGTAGAAGGCCACTACGCCCAGCGCGAACAGGCCCACCGCCGGCCAGCGGGTGATCATGAACACCGACAGGCCCACCAGCACCAGCACCGCCGGGCCCAGCCAAAGCACCACCGCATCCGACACCGAATCGTAGCCCCACATGGCCCGCGACAGCTTGCGCACGGTGGATCCCGCGAACGTGTCGGCGTGCCAGTCCGCGGAATAGGACTGCACCCGCTGGAAGGCCTCGTCGGTCATCTCCTTCATCGAGGACGCCGCCATGGGATTCCAGAACCTGAATGCGATATTGCGCGCCACGGAGAAGGCCAGGTAGACGCCCACGAACCAGCCCCAGGCGCCCCAGGCGATGTCCGGGCGCGAGGTGTCGCCGGCCACCGCGTCCACCAGTCGGCCCGCCGCCCATGGCAGCGCCAAGTCGAAGGCGATGGCGAGGATCATGAACCCCACCGCGGTCCAGAACAGCCATGGTCGGCGCATCCAGAAGCCGGCGATGAACCCCAGCACCTTGCGGTTGGAGAGCACGCGCTCCTTGGTCTCTTCGCTATCCTCGTAGTGGTCGGTCATGGTCTCAGGTCTCGAAAAGCGAACCCGACGGCGGCGCGGCCCCCTTGGCGGGGCGGTGCGCGCAGCGTGGTCGGGCGCGGAATGGGACGATCGGGGTGGCGCGGGAGCGGCTGGAGCTCCGGCGGACCGCGGGCACGGGAAGTGACCTCGATCTCAGGGCCAGACGTGGCCTCGGACGAAGTCTTCCGGTTGCGTTAGGAGCGCGGCGGCCCGGCGAGCCGGCGGAGGGGCTTCGTGGTGAAATGTCGCATCGTCACGAACCTCCGCGCCAGTCGCTGGAGGCCGGAGGCTAGGCCCACCGATTCCGAGCGTCAAGGAACCGCGTTCGGCTAAACCTTCACCGGCCGCGCAAGCCTGCGGCCAGCGGCATTTCGGCAACACCCGGCCTCTGCTAAGGCCCCTCTCATGGCCGCCACCGCTCCCCTGCCCGACGCCATGCCCGCCAACTGGGTGGACCGCCACGCGCCGGCGCCGCTGCGGCCCTGGCTGAAGCTCGGGCGGTTCGACCGACCCACCGGGATCTGGCTGCTGATGCTGCCGGGCTGGCAGGCCATCGCCCTGGCCGATGGCGCGTTCTGGGCGGGCGCGCGCCTCTTGGTGATGTTCTTCCTGGGCGCGGCGCTGATGCGCGCGGCCGGCTGCGCCTACAACGACATCGTCGACCGGGACGTGGACGCCCAGGTCGCCCGCACCGCCGGGCGGCCGATCCCGTCGGGCCAGATCAGCGTGCGGCAGGCGTGGGGCTTCGTGGCCGGCTGCTGCGCCGCGTCGCTGGCGATCCTCGTGACCCTCCCGCCCCTGGCCATCGTACTGGGCGCCGCCTCGCTGGCGCTGGTGGCGGCCTACCCCTTCATGAAGCGGATCACCTGGTGGCCGCAGGCGTGGCTGGGCCTGACCTTCAACTGGGGCGCGCTGCTGGGCTATGCCGCGGCCACCGGAGAGGTCCGCCTGCCGGCCCTGCTGCTCTACGCCTCGGGGATCTTCTGGACCCTGGGCTACGACACCATCTACGCCATCCAGGACCTGGAGGACGACGCCCTGGCCGGGGTGAAGTCCTCGGCCCGCAGGCTGGGCCCCCGCGCGCCCACGGCGGTGGCAGGCTTCTACGCCGCCAGCGTGATCTTGGCCCTCGCGGCCGGCCTGTCCGCCGGATTGGGCCTCCTCTTCCTGCTGGGCCTCGCCGCCTATGCCCTGCACCTGGGCTGGCAAGCGCGGCGGGTAAGGGTCGAGGACCCGGCGCGGGCCCTGGCGCTGTTCAAATCCAACACCTGGGCCGGGGGCCTCCTGGCCGCGACCTTGCTGGCGGGCGTGATTTCCTGACGCGGGGTCATCCTGTTTTCCCTCAGGGTTTGGCGCTACAATGCGCCCATGGCCGCCGCTGCCCGTGTGAATCCCAAGACCCTGTTCGCCCCCGACGAGTGGGCCCCGCTGGCGCGCCGGTCGTCGTGGAAGGGCCTGGCGCTGATCGCCCACGCCTGGGGGGTGATTGCGCTGGCCGTCGCCATGGCGGTGGTCTGGCCCCTCACCATCCCCCTGGCCATCGCCATCATCGGCGCGCGGCAGCTTGGCCTAGCCATCCTGATGCACGATGCGGCGCACGGCGCCTTGCACCCCAGCCTGGCGGTGAACGACTGGGCCGGCGACCGGCTGACCACCGGGGGCTTGCAGGCCTATCGGACCTATCACCTGGGGCATCATAAATACGCCCAGCAGGCGGAGGACCCGGACTTGGTGCTGTCCGCGCCGTTCCCGATCACGCCCACATCCCTGCGCCGCAAGATCATCCGCGATCTGACCGGCCAGACCTATTACAAGCTGCGTTGGTCGGGCCTGGTGCAACGCATCTCCAGGCGCCCCGCCGCGGAGCCCCTGTGGCCGATCCTGACGGACGCCGTCTGGCAGCGCCGCCGGTTCTTCACTGGCATGGTGGTGACGGGGGCCCTGACCGCGCCCTTCGGGTTTTGGTGGGTGTGGCCGGTGTTGTGGCTGGTCCCGCAGGCCACCTGGCTGCCCATGGTCACCCGGCTGCGCAACATCGCCGAGCACGCCTGCGTGGGTAAGGACGAGCCCGACCCGTTCCGCCACGCCCGCACCACCCGGGCCAACTGGCTGGAGCGGGCGTTCATCGCGCCCTACTACGTGAACTATCACTGCGAGCATCACATGTTCATGCATGTGCCCTGCTACAGCCTGCCCCGGGCCAGCCGGCTCCTTGCGCAAAAGGGGGTGACTCGAAAAATGCTGACGGCGCCGGGCTATTTAGACGTGCTCAGGCAAGCCACCTCGAAGCCTCTGGCGGCGTGATCGTCCCCACGGCGGAGGGTCGGCGAAGCCTCATCCTCGACAACACCCGCCTGCAGGCGCCGCCGCACACGCCGGAGCTGTCTCTTTACCTCGCCGAGGAGATCACCCCGATCTGGCGGATGACTGAGGAGGCTCTCCAGGAGATCGGCCTGCCGCCGCCGTTCTGGGCCTTCGCCTGGGCCGGCGGCCAGGCCCTGGCGCGCTATGTGCTGGACAATCCGGAGGTGGTCGCAGGCAAGCCGGTGATCGACTTCGCCTCAGGCTCCGGGATCGTCGCCATCGCCGCGGCCCGGGCCGGCGCGGCGCGGGTGCTGGCGGCTGACATTGACCCGTTCTGCGGCGCGGCGATCGGGTTGAACACCGCCGCCAACGGCGTCGCCTGCGCGTTCACCGACGTCGACCTGCTGAACGCCCCTGCCCCGGCGTGGGCGCAGGTGATCCTGGCCGGCGACATCTGCTACGAGCGGCCGATGGCCGGACGGGTGATGGCCTGGTTGGGCGACGCCAAGGCCGGGGGCGCTACGGTGCTGATCGGCGATCCGGGCCGCAGCTACTTCCCCCGTGAGGGGCTCACCAAGCTCGCCGAGTACCAAGTGCCCACCACCCGGGAACTGGAGGACATGGCGATCAAGAAGGCCTGCGTCTGGACTCTCGTCTAGGCTGGGGCTAGCCTGGAACAAACATGGAACTTATGGGAGCGAGCCATGCGCGAGGACGGCAAGATTGACTATGTGGAGCTGCCCGGCCGGGACGTGGCGGCCACCAAGGCCTTCTACGTCCAGGCGTTCGGCTGGACCTTTGTCGACTACGGGCCGGAGTACGCGGCCTTCGAGGGCGCGGCGGTGGACGGCGGCTTCAACGGCGACCCGACCGACCAGCCGGCCAAGCCCTTGGTGATCCTCTACGCCCACGACCTGGAAGCCATGGAGGCCAAGGTCCGCGCCGGCGGCGGCCAGGTGATCCGCCCGATCTATAGCTTCCCCGGCGGCCGGCGGTTCCACTTCCGCGACCCCAGCGGCAACGAGCTGGCGGTGTGGAGCGAAGGGTGACTCCGAGAGGCTGGTCTATCTATGGTGGCTAGGCCGCGAGGCACGGAATCGGGGGATGTCATGCGTTTTTTGTTGGGTATGGCGATGGTCTTGGCGATGGCAGGTTCTGCCGCCGCTCAGCCCAAGATCGATCCCGCTACGGCGGCGATGGCGGCTGTCCCGCCGCTTCCCGCGGGCGCGACGGTGCGACCCGTCGCTCTCACCCGAGTGAAGTTCCAGGTTCGCGACGACCAGAATGTCGGGACATTCTGGTACGGCGTGATCTGCATCCAGCCCGAGCCCGTCACCTTCAAGGAGGTGGCCAAGGATTTGGAGAATCTCGAAGATGTCTTTGGAGAGGAACTCAAGGTCGCGGGATTCACGCCGCACAAGGATCCCGGCGGCCTGTTCACCGATGCCGAGGCGCCGTCGAGCGATCTGCAGGTGGGCGCCCTGGTCAAAGGGGTCGACGCCTCCTACTGCGGCAGCCTCATCAACACCTCCGGCAAGATCAAGATGGACATCGAGTGGCAGGTCTATTCCACCCTTCGCCGGGAGGTGGTCGCCACCATCCAGACCGGTGAGACCGCCCAGCGCCGAGTGGGGGGCCGCGGGCAAAAACGTTCCCTCCCCCAGGACGCCTTCGCCGCCAACGTCCGCAAGCTGCTGTCCGACGAGAGCTTCCGCGCGGTGGTGCTCGCCGCGGACGCCCCAGATGTCCGGGCTTCCTCCCAAGGCGTCAACGCCCCCATCAGCCTGAAGGGGATGCACCGCGAGGTGACCGCCATCGCGGACGCCCCCGGGTCCGTCGTAGCGATCTTCGCGGGTTCCGGTTTCGGCAGCGCCGTGCTGATCTCCAGCGACGGATATCTGCTGACCAACCAGCATGTGGTCGGCGCCGCACAGACCGTGCGCGTGCGTTGGTCCGATGGCTTTGAAACGACCGGCAAGGTCATCCGCACAGACAAGCGCCGCGACGTGGCCCTGGTGCAGACGGAGCCGCGCGGCCGGGCCCCCCTGGCATTGCGCCGCGACCGGCCGGCGGCGGGGGCGACAGTGTTCGCCATCGGAACCCCGCTCGATCCGAAGCTGCAGAGCACGGTCACGCGGGGGATTGTGTCGGCCAATCGTGTGATCGAGGGATTCAGCTATATCCAGAGCGACGTGCCGGTCACCCACGGCAACAGCGGCGGCCCGCTTCTGGATGAAAAGGGTGCGGTCGTCGGACTCACCAATTGGGGTTTCCGGCCCGGTGGCGAATCGAACAATCTCAACTTCTTCATTCCCATAGGCGACGCGATGGACTTCCTGTCGCTGAAGCCCGCCAGCTAGGCTCCTACTTCTAACCGCGCACCCCCCGGCTAAGGTGTCGGCCAGTCTGTCACCCTGGAGCCCACATGCGCCGCCGCACTTTCCTCGCCGCCCTTCCCGCCGCCGTGGCCGCGCCGGCCTTCGCCGACAGCCGCAGCGACAACCCCAACCGTAACCGCCCCGACGTGCGCGGCGGCGACCGCATCGATGGGGCCACCTTCGCCAGCCGCAGCACCGTGTGGGGTGCTCACGGCGCCGCGGCCACTGCGCATCCTCTGGCCACGGTGGCGGCGCTGGACATCCTGCGGGCGGGAGGCTCCGCGGTGGATGCCGCCATCGCCGCCAATGCCGTGCTGGGCTACGCCGAGCCGATCGCCTGCGGGATCGGCGGCGACTGCTTCGTGTTGCTGTGGGATCCGAAGACCCGGCAGGTCATCGGCCTGAACGGCTCTGGGCGCAGCCCGCGGGGGCTCAGCCTGGAGACTGTCCGCGGCCGCGCCAGGAACGGCCGTATCCCCTCCTATGGCGCCGTCTCGGTGAGCGTGCCCGGCGCGGTGGACGCCTGGTGGAGCCTGCACCAGCGCTACGGCAAACTGGCTTGGCGCGACCTGTTCGCGCCCGCCATCCGCCACGCCGACGAGGGCGCACCGGTCACCCAGAACGTGGCCTATTACCTGGAGCGCTCGAACCGCAACTTCACCGCGCCCGGCGCCGGCTCGGAGGAGGTGGAGAACTTCAAATCCGTCTGGACGCGGGACGGCCGCACGCCGCGGGAAGGCGAGATGTTCCGCAATCCCGGTCTCGGGCGCACCTACAAGCTGATCGCCGAGGGCGGCGGCCGGGCCTTCTACGAGGGCGAGATCGCTCAGACCATTGAACGCTACTTCCAACGCATCGGCGGCTGGATGACCCGCGCCGATCTGGCCGCCCACCGCTCAGAGTGGGTCAAGCCGGAATCCGCCAGCTACCGCGGCGCAGACGTCTGGGCCCTGCCGCCCAACAGCCAGGGCCTGGCCACCCTGCAGATCCTCAACATGATGGAGACCTTCGACATTCGGGCCATGGGCTTCCAGTCGGCGGCCTCGATCCACCATGGCGTTGAGGCCAAGCGCCTGGCCTTCGAAGACCGCGCCCGGTTCTACGCCGACCCGGCATTCTACCGCGCGCCCATCGACTGGCTGATCTCCAAGGACTACGCCCGCCAGCGCGCCCGGCTGATCCGCCCGGATCGGATCATGACCGGCGTCCGTCCCGGCCAGGCGCCCAGCCGGGGCGACACCACCTATTTCACCACCGCCGACGCCGACGGGATGATGGTCTCGATCATCCAGTCCAACTACCGCGGCATGGGCTCTGGCCTGATGCCCGACGGCCTGGGCTTCATGTTCCAGGATCGCGGCGAACTGTTCGCCCTCACTGACGGCCATCCCAACGTCTATGCGCCGGGCAAGCGTCCGTTCCAGACGATTATTCCGGGCTTCGCCACCCGGGGCGGCGAGCCCTGGCTGGCCTTCGGGGTGATGGGCGGGGACATGCAGCCCCAGGGCCAGGCGCAGATAATTTCAAACATGGTGGATTTCGGCCTGGGGCTGCAGGAGGCCGGCGACAGCCCGCGCTGGCACCACGAGGGCGGCCTGGAGCCCACCGGCGAGGCCCTGGACCCCATAGGCGTGCTCAACCTGGAGACCGGGGTGCCGCGGGCCACCCAGGCGGCGCTGGCGGCCATGGGATGGAAGCTGGCGCCCGCGCCCGGCGGGTACGGCGGCTACCAGGCCATCGAGCGCTGGCCCGGCCGCTACGCGGCGGCCACCGAGATGCGCAAGGACGGCGTGGCGCTCGCCTGGTGAGGGAGCACCCATGACCCAAGACGAGATGAAAGCCATCGTGATGAGCTTCCCCGGCGCTGAGGAGGGCATGAGCTACGGCTCGCCGGCCTTCAAGGTGAACGGCAAGTTTTTCACCCGCCTGCGCCGCGACGACCAGAGCCTGGTGCTGATGGACGTGAGCTTCGACGAACGCGAGATGCTGATGGAGGCGGAGCCCAAGACCTTCCACTTCACCGCGCACTACAAGGACTACCCCTGCGTCCTGGCCCGCATGGAGAGCCTGCACGCCGGTTCGTTTCGCAACTTCCTGGAACGCCGCTTCCGTAGGATCGCGCCGCGCAAGCTGGTGAAGGAATGGGAGCAGGCGGAAACCTAGAACTCGTCTTCGATCATCGAGCGGAAATCCTCGAACACCTGCTTGGCCTGTTCGTCAGTGGGCGGTTCGGCATCCAGCGCCTCGGTCGCCACGGGCGCGCCGCCGGTCAGCCGGCCGGCCACCGCGCCGTTGTGGACGAGGATCACCTCCTCGCCCTGCGCCACGGCGGTGAGCAGGGCGGTGAGCCGCGGCGGCAGGTCGTCGAGGTCAATGCGGATCATCGCCGCCATCCTAGACCTGGGCGGGCGTGACAGGCGAGGCCTTGGGCACTAGCGTCCGCCCGCAGTTGGCGGAGGGACCATGGCCTATCGGTCCATGCGGGAATTTCTCGAGAAGCTAGAGCGCGCCGGCGAGCTGGTGCGGGTGAGCGAACCCGTCTCCACGGTCCTGGAGATGACCGAGATCGCCCGGCGGTTGCTGGCCTCGGGCGGGCCGGCGGTGCTGTTCGAGAAGCCAGTCCGCGCCGATGGCGAAATCTCCTCCATGCCGGCCCTGGTCAACCTGTTCGGCACCGTCAAGCGCGTGGCCATGGGCGTCACCCTGGAGGGCCGCGAGCGGACCACCGCGGCGGACCTGCGCGAGGTGGGCGAGCTGCTGGCCTTCCTGCGCGCCCCGAATCCGCCGCGGGGCCTGAGGGACGCTTTGGACATGCTTCCCATGGCCCGCACCGTCATGGCCATGCGCCCGCAGGTGGTGAAGAAGGCCCCGGTGCAGGAGGTGGTGCTCACCGGCGCCGACATCGACCTGTCGCAGCTGCCCATCATGACCTGCTGGCCGGGGGAGCCGGCGCCCCTGATCACCTGGCCGCTGGTGGTCACCAAGGGGCCCTCCACGGAGCGTGAGGACGACTACAACCTGGGCATCTACCGCATGCAGGTGCTGGGCAAGGACCGCACGATCATGCGCTGGCTGGCGCACCGCGGCGGCGCGCAGCACCTGCGGCGCTGGAAGGCCGAGGGCCGGCGTGAGCCCCTGCCCGCCTGCGCGGTGATCGGCGCAGATCCAGGGACCATCCTGGCCGCCGTCACCCCGGTGCCGGACACGCTCTCGGAATACCAGTTCGCCGGCCTGATGCGCGGCGCCAAAGTCGAGCTGGTGGCGGCCAAGACGGTGCCCCTGATGGTCCCCGCTAACGCGGAGATCGTGCTGGAGGGCCACGTCCTGCTGGACGAGTACGCCGACGAGGGGCCCTACGGCGACCACACCGGCTATTACAACTCCGTCGAGAAGTTCCCTGTGTTTCAGATCAGCGCCATCACCATGCGGCGCGACCCGATCTACCTGACCACCTTCACCGGGCGGCCGCCGGACGAACCCAGCGTGCTGGGCGAGGCGCTCAACGAAGTGTTCATTCCGCTGTTGCGCCAGCAGTTCCCGGAGATCGTCGACTTCTGGCTCCCGCCGGAGGGCTGCTCCTACCGGATCGCCGTGGTGTCGATGAAGAAGGCCTACGTCGGACACGCCAAGCGCGTGATGATGGGCGTCTGGAGCTACCTTCGCCAGTTCATGTACACCAAGTGGGTGATCGTCGTGGATGACGACATCGACGCCCGCGACTGGAAGGACGTCATGTGGGCGATCTCCACCCGCATGGACCCGGCCCGGGACATCACCGTGGTGGAGAACACCCCCATCGACTACCTGGACTTCGCGTCGCCGCAGAGCGGCCTGGGCTCGAAGATCGGCCTCGACGCCACCAACAAATGGCAGCCGGAAACCCACCGCGAGTGGGGCGAGAAGCTGGGCATGGACCGGGCTACCGTCGAGGCGGTGAACGAGATGTGGTCCAGGCTCGGCCTGCCCGGTCCGGGAACGCCCGTGGACTGACGGCTTGCGCGGCGCGGCGAAACGCCCGCAACTGCCGGCCTGATCTGGGGAGGATCTGCGATGGATGTGTCGGCATCGGCGCACGCGGCCGCGCTCTGGGTGGGGCTGCACCTGGTCCTGCTGCTGGCCCTGTCGGTCCTGGTGGTGCGCCAGCGCCGCAAGCACCGGGTGACCCTGGGCGACGGCGGGGTTCCGGCCCTGGCCCAGGCCTCGCGGGCCTTCGGTAACGCCACGGAGTATGTGCCCTCGGCCATGGTGGCGGTGGCCGTGCTGGCCCTGGTGGGCGCACCCACCGTGCTGATCCACGTCATCGGCTTCGTGCTGCTGGTCGGCCGGGTTCTGCACGCCGTCGGCCTGTCGCGCAGCGGCGGCGCCTCGGCGCTGCGGGCCATCGGCGTGCTGGCCACCTGGCTGGCCTTCATCGCCGCAGCGGTGGCCCTGCTGTTCTACGCCATCCCCTAAAGTGTCAGGGCGTCGCTTGTCGCAGCCCTCCTGCTCGGCCATATGGCCCAGATGGACGAAAACCTGCTGAACGACGTCGTCGCCGCCGCGTTGAAGGCCGGCGCCGACGCAGCCGAGGCTGTGGGCGCCGAGCGCCGCAGCCTGTCGATCAATGTGCGCATGGGCGACCTGGAGGAAGTGGAGCGCGAGGAGTCCCGCGACCTGGGCCTGCGGGTGTTCGTGGGCCGCCGGCAGGCCACCGTCTCCGGCTCCGATATTTCGCCCGAGGCCCGGGGCAAGCTGGTGGAACGCGCCGTGGCCATGGCCCGGCTCGCGCCGGAAGACCCATACGCTGGCCTCGGCGACCCGGACCAGCTGGCCCGCGGGCCCCTGCCCGACCTCGACCTCTATGACCCCGCCGAGCCCTCGCCCGAGGCCCTGGAGGACAAGGCCCGCATCGCCGAGGCCGCCGCCCGCGCCGTCCCGACGGTGACCAACTCCGATGGCGCCTCGGGCTCCTGGTCCTCCGCCCGCTGGACCATGGTCACCAGCGCCGGTTTCACCGGCGTGCACCGCGCCTCGGGCTTCTCCATCGGCGCCTCGGCCATCGCAGGCGGCCAGGATGGCATGGAGACCGGCTACGACGGCCGCTCCGTCCGCTGGCAGTCCGACCTGCCATCGCCCGAGAGCCTTGGGGCCGAGGCCGGCCGCCGGGCCGCCGCCCGCCTGGGCGCGCGCAAGATCGCGTCGACCACCGCCCCGGTGATCTTCGAGAACCGGCTGGCCGCCTCGCTGATGGGGCCATTGATCGGCGCCATCTCCGGCCCCGCCATCGCCCGCGGCACCTCGTTCCTGAAGGGGAAGCTGAGCCAGCAGGTATTCGCCAAGGGGATCTCCATCACCGACGAACCGCACCGGGTGCGGGGCCTGGGCTCCTCGCCCTTCGACGACGAGGGGGTGGAGAACCGCCGCACCGAGATCATCGCCGACGGGGTGCTGACCACCTGGCTGTTGAACACCTCCAGCGCCAAGCAGCTCGGCCTGACCACCACCGGCCATGCGTCACGGGGCCTGGCTGGCCCCCCCGGCGTCGGGCCCTCCAACCTTACCTTCCAGCCCGGCGACCGCGACCGGGCGCAGATGATGAAAGACGCCGGCTCCGGCCTGGTGGTCACCTCGATGTTCGGCCCGTCCCTGAACGGCAACACCGGCGACTGGTCGGTGGGCTGTTCCGGCTTCTGGTTCGAGGGCGGCGAGCTGGCCTATCCGGTGAGTGAGATCACCGTGGCCGGCAACCTCATCGACATCTACGCCCGGGTGGTCCCGGGTTCCGATCTGGAGATCCGTGGTTCCGCCAACGCGCCTTCGCTGATGATCGACGCGCTGGCCATCGCTGGCCGATGACCGCGGCTGACGCGCCCGCCGACGACCTGGCCCTGATCGTCGCGGCCGCCCACGAGGCCGGCGAACTGGCGGCGGAGCTGCGCGACCGCGGCCTCAGCGTCAGCTACAAGGCCGGCGATTCCCCAGTGACCAACGCCGACTTCGCCGCCGACCGGCTGCTGCTGGACCGCTTGGGCGGCGCGCGGCCCACCTACGGCTGGCTGTCGGAGGAGACCGCCGACGATCCCCGCAGGCTGGCCAAGAAGCGGCTGTTCTTGGTCGATCCCATCGACGGCACCCGCGCCTTCATCAAGGGCAAGCCCTGGTGGGCGGTCTGTATCGCAGTGATCGAGGGCGACAGGCCGATCGCCGGCGTCGTGTTCGCCCCGCAGGTCGGCGAGACCTACGCCGCCACGCTTGGCGGCGGCGCCACCCTGAACGGCCAGCCGATCCGCGCCAGCGAGGTCGACACCGTCGAAGGTTGCGGCATGGTCGGCGATCCGCAGATGTTCGCCCACCCCGGCTGGCCTGTCCCTTGGCCGCGGATGCGGATCGAGCCGCGCAACTCAACTGCCTATCGGATGTGTCTGGTGGCGGCGGGCGCGTTCGACGCCACCGTCGCCCCCGTGGCCAAGCACGACTGGGACCTGGCGGCCGCCGACCTGATCGCCAGCGAGGCCGGGTGCTTCGTGGGCGACCATGCGGGCGAGATCTTCCGCTACAACCAGCGTCGGCCCATGCAGCGCTCGCTGATCTGCACGGCGCCGGGGCTCGCCCCATTGATCCTGGAGCGGGTCAGGCCTATCGCCGTGCCAAGCTGACCAACCCAGGCGTCCGAAGGCCACCCATGCCCGACAAGCAACTGCTCCACCTCGTCATCGGCGGCGAACTTGCCGACCTTGAGCATGTCGAGTTCCGCGATCCGACGAAGGTCGACTTCGTGGGCGCTTATCCGAACTACGAGCTCGCGCTGCAGGCCTGGCGGCACAAGGCCCAGGCCACCGTCGATAACGCCCTGATGCGCTACTTCATCATCCACGCCCACCGGCTGCTGGATCCCGAGGACGACCAGGACCACCACTGAGGCGGCAGACTACTCCCGCCGCAGCAGCTTTTCGGTGAGCAGGCTGCCGATCATGCCGGCGCGGAACTTCGCCTTCATGCCGGGCGGGTCGTACATCGGGCTCTGCACCCAATCCAGGAAGCTCATCCCGGCGGGCTCGCCCTCCTGGAGGTACCGCTCGAAGGTGTAGTCCAACACCCCGGTCTTGCCCTGCCGCACATGCAGGTAGCGCAGGTGGAGCTGGTCCATGGCCTCGCGGATCGTCCGGCCCTTGCGAAAATGCATGTAGAGCACGCTCATGATGCCCGCCCGGTCCGCCCCGGACTTGCAGTGCATCAGCGCCGGATAGGCGATGGTCTCGAACAGCCGCTTGGCGCCCAGCACCCGGTCGCGGCTGGGGACCTCCCGCGAGGTGATGGTGAAGTCGACCAATTCCAGACCCAGCCTCTTGCAGGCGTCCTTCTCCAGGGCGTGGAAGCTGGCGTCGAAACCGCCTCGCAGGTTGATGACGGTGCGGACGCCTCGGGCCTTCCAGGCGGCCAGCTGGTGCGGCCAGGGCTGGTTGGTCCGGACCAGCTCGTCCGAGATCCAGTGCGCGTTTGAAAAGCCCAACCTGAGGTAGGCGTGGTCGTTCCACAGGTAGTCGGCATAGGCCCGCGCCCGGCCGGTGGCGGAGGAGAGGTCGAATCCGGGGGCGGCGGGCGCGCTCGTCATGCGCCCCTACCTAAGGGTTGAAAGGCCGCTGCGGAAGCCGGCGTGGCGGCCGGCGGCTTGACCTTCGCCGCGCATCGGCCGATCCCAGGTCGATGAGCGAGCCCAGCCCGCCCGAGCTTTCCGCCCGCGCCCTGATCGGCCGGGTGGCTCGCGTCTACATGGCGCCGCGCTGGAAGGGATGGCTCACGGCGCTGGTGGCCGCCATCGGCGTAGCCTTCTTCTCCACCAGGCTAGTGCAGATCCTGGAGCCGGCCACCAACGACCTGATGGTCAACCACAAGCCGGGCATGCTCATCGCCCTGCCACTCACCATCGCCTTCTACGCCATCGGCCGCACGGTGGCCCAGGTGGTGCAGGCCTCCCTGGTCAACCGGATCGGCAACGCCGTGGTGGGCGACGTGCAGGTGCAGCTGTTCGCCAAGCTGGTGCGTGCAGACCTGGCCAGACTGCGCAGCCAGCACTCCGGCGCCTATGTCTCCTCAGTGCTCTACGACGCGGGCCTGATCCGCGAGGCCGCCACCGCCGGCGTCATCAACTACACCCAGCACCTCTTGACCGTGATCGGCGCGATCACGGTCATGGTCTCCAACGACATGATGTTGTCCCTGGTGCTGGTGGCCGCGGCCCCGATCGCCACGGTGATCATGCGCAGGTTCTCCCGCAGGACCAGCAAGGCGGCCCGCGGGGCCATGGTCGAGACCTCCGCGCTTTCCACCGCGATCATGGAAAGCCTCGACGGCGTTCGTGTGGTGAAGATCGAGAACCGCGAGGCCTATGAAGAGGCCCGGGTGGCCGAGGTGGTGCTGCGCCGCCAGAACCACTTGGTGAAGGGCGCCAATGCGCGGGCCCGGGCGGCGCCGGCCACCGAGTTGCTGATGACCCTGATCACCGCCGCGGTGATCGCCTACGCTGGCTGGCGCTCGCAGAGCGGCGACATGACTGTCGGCGCCTTCGTGGCCTTCATCGCCGCCCTGGGTGTCGCCTCCCAGTCGCTGCGGCAACTGGCCAACCTGCAGACGGTGATGGCTGAGGGCATGTCGGCAGGGCGCAGGCTGTTCGCCGCCCTGGACGTGGAGCCGGAAGTCCGCGAGCGGGCGGGCGCCCATCCGCTCCCCGCCGGCCGCGCCACCATCGGCTTCGAAGGCGTCGGCTTCGCCTATGGCGGCCAGGCGCCGATCACCCTGCAGGGCGTCACATTTGAGGCCCATCGCGGGGAAACTGTCGCCTTGGTGGGGCCGTCCGGCGGCGGCAAGACCACGATCCTCAACCTGATCCCGCGCTTCTATGATCCCACCGAGGGCCGCGTGCTGATCGACGGGACGGATGTCCGCGACGTGACCCTGGCCTCCCTGCGCGACCAGATCGCGCTGGTCACCCAGGAGCCGTTCCTGTTCGACGACACCATCGGCGCGAACATCGCCTATGCGCGCCCCACCGCGACCGCCCAGGAAATCGAGGAGGCAGCCCGGGCTGCGGCCGCCCATGACTTCATCACCGCCTTGCCTGGCGGCTACGGGGCCCAGGTCGGAGAGGCGGGCGCGCGGCTTTCCGGCGGCCAGCGGCAGCGCATCGCCATCGCCCGCGCCTTCCTGAAGGATGCGCCGATCCTGTTGCTGGACGAGGCCACCAGCGCGCTCGACACCGAGAGCGAGGCCCAGGTGCAGGAGGCGCTGAAGCGGCTGATGGCCGGGCGCACCACCATCCTGATCGCTCACCGGCTCTCCACCGTGCGCGGGGCGGGGCGGATTTATGTCATCGACCGGGGCCGGATCGTCGAGACCGGCGACCATGCCAGCCTGATCCGCAAGCGCGGCCTCTACGCGCGCCTCGCCCGGAGCCAGGACCTGGAGGCGGAGACCGCCGCTTGAAGGCCCTGATGCGCAGCGACGGCGTCCAGGCGGTGCTGAGCTGGCTGCTGGCGGCCTATCTGCATGTGGTGCTGCACACCGTGCGCTGGCGCCACGAGAGCCTGGACCTGATCGAACCGGTGCTCGCCGGCGAGGGCGGCGCCATCGGTCTGATGTGGCACGGCCGCATACCCATGTGCCTTTCCGTGGCGCCTCAGTGGTGGCGGAAGCGGACCAAGATCCTGGTCTCGGCCTCGGCGGACGGGGAGTTCATCGCCCGCGCCCTACACCTTTCGCGGTTCGGCACGATCCGGGGCTCGTCCGCCAAAAAGGGCGACTCGACCAAGGCCCGGCAGGCCGTGGCCGCCGTCCGCGAGTCCGTCGCCTGGGTCTCCGGGGGCGGTTGCCTGGTGGTGACACCGGACGGCCCGCGGGGGCCCAACGAGGTGATCGCCCAGGGCGCGCTGCAGATCGCGCGGCGCTCCGGGGCGCCGGTCTACCTGATGGGCATGGCGGCCAGCCCCTCGCTCAGGATCCGCAGCGCCTGGGACCAGGCCATGCTTCCGCTGCCGTTCGGCCGCGGCGTGGTGGTCTGGGAGGGCCCGCTTCACGTGCCCCCCGACGCGGACGACGCCCTCATCGGGCGCCTGCAGGCGGCGTGGTCACAGCAGTTATCCGCAGCTACCCGCCGCGCCGAGGGCCTGGCTGTAGGCCCAGCGCATTGATCCACGCTGACGCGGATGAGACATAGGGGCGACATGGCGCACGCCCATCACGACCACGGCCACCACCCTCACGCCCCCACCGACATGGGGCGCGCCTTCGCCATCGGGGTGGCGCTGAACACCGCCTTCGTCCTGGCCGAGGTCGCGGCGGGCTTTTGGTCGGGGTCGATGGCGCTGCTGGCGGACGCCGGCCACAACCTCTCCGACGTCCTGGCCCTGCTGCTGGCCTGGGGCGCGGCGGTGCTCGCCCGCAGAGCGCCGGCCGGGCGCCGCACCTATGGCCTGCGCAAAGCGACCATCCTGGCGTCCCTGGCCAATGCGGTCCTGCTGCTGGTGGCGGTGGGCGCGATCGTATCCGAATCCGTGCGCCGGCTGTCAGAGCCAGCCTCTGTCGCCACCACCGTGGTGATGGCCACCGCGGCTCTGGGCGTCGTCATCAACACCGCCACGGCGCTGCTCTTCATGCGCCGCCGCCACGAGGACCTGAACGTTCGCGGCGCCTTCCTGCACATGGCCACCGACGCCGCGGTCTCTCTGGCCGTGGTGCTGGGCGCCCTGGCCATGGCGGTGACCGGGATCCTGTGGATCGACCCGGCGTTGAGCCTGGCCATCGCCGCGGTGATCGTCATAGGGACCTGGGGCCTGCTACGCGATTCCGTGGACCTGGCTCTCGACGCCGCGCCCAAGGGGGTCGATGTGGAAGAGGTCCGCCGCTGGCTGGCCAGTCAGCCGGGGGTCAGCGAGGTCCACGACCTGCACATCTGGGCCATGAGCACCACGGAGACGGCGCTGACCGCCCACCTGATCCGCCCGGAGAATCCCGACTGCGACCGCTTCCTGCAGGCGGCGTCCGAGGGCCTGGCCCACCGCTTCAAGATTGGCCACGCCACCCTGCAGGTGGAGACCGACGCCGCCAGCGCCTGCCGCCTGGCCCCCGCCGAGGTGGTGTGACTACGCCCGGCCGCACCCTGCCGCTGGCGATCTACGGCGTCGCGACCGCCCTGCTCGAGCCGCTGGCCTCCATCCTGCTCCGCCGTCGCGCGGCGCGGGGCCGGGAGGACCCGGCCAGGCTCGGGGAGCGCCTGGGGCGTGCCGGCCTGGCGCGCCCGGCCGGGCCGCTGGTCTGGCTGCACGGGGTCAGCGTCGGCGAGACCCAGTCCCTGCTGCCGCTGATCGAGGCCCTGCGGGCGCGGCGGCCTGCCTTGACCCTGCTGGTGACCTCAGGGACGGTCACCGCTGCCGAACTGCTGGCTAGGCGCCTGCCCGGCGGCGTCCTCCACCAGTACGCGCCGGTGGACAGCCCTGCCGCCGTGAGGCGCTTCCTGGACCACTGGCGGCCCGACGCTGGCCTGCTGGTGGAAAGCGAGCTCTGGCCCAACCTGATCCTGGCCGCGCAGGCCCGCGGCGTCTCACTGGCGCTGCTGTCGGCGCGGATGACCGAAGAGAGCGCCCGTGGCTGGACCCGGGTCCCGCGATCTGCCCGCCGGTTGCTGCTGGCGTTCGACGCCGTGCTGCCGCAGGACGCCACCACCGAGACGCGTCTGCTTGGCCTGGGTGCGGAGACCGGGCCCCGCCTGAACCTGAAGCTGGCCGGCGCGCCACCACCGGTGGATGCGGCCCTGGTCGAGACGCTGCAGGCCGGGGTCAGCGGGCGCCGCGTGGTGCTGGCGGCCAGCACTCATCCCGGCGAGGAGGCGCTGATCGCCGCCGCCTTGATGTCCGGAGCCGAGGCCGCCCTGCTCATCGTCGCGCCCCGGCATCCCGAACGGGGCGCGCAGGTCGGGCAGGTGCTGAGGGACCAGGGTTTCGCCGTCGCCCGGCGGTCGTCGGGCGAGCCGCTGACGCGCACCACCACAGCCTATGTGGCCGACACCCTGGGGGAACTCGGCAGCTTCATCGCCCTGGCCGACGTGGTGGTGATGGGCGGCAGCTTCGTGGCCGGCGTCGGCGGGCACAATCCGCTGGAGCCGGCCAGGTTGGGGGCGGCCATCGTGACCGGGCCGCACGCCTTCAACGCCGCCGATGTCTATGCCGAGCTGTTCGCCCAGGCCGCCGCCATCGAGGCCAGGGACGTCCACGCCCTGGCGCGGCACATCAAGGGTCTGCTGGCCTATCCGGAGATCGCCCGGCGCACCGGCCAGGCCGCCCGCGCCTATGCCGCGCGGCAGGGCAAGGCGCTGGAGGCGGCGTTGGCCGTCATCGAACCCCTGTTGCCCGCGTGAAGCTGGCCACGCCGCGCTGGTGGTACGTCCGCGACGGTCGCTTCATGCCGGTCACCCGCGCCCTCCTGACGCCGCTCTCGTGGATCTGGGCGGGCGTGACCGCGAGGAGGATCACTCAGGCTACCCCTGCAGATCCCGGCGTCCCAGTGATCTGCGTCGGCAACCTGACCATGGGCGGCGCCGGCAAGACCCCGGTGGTCCGTGAGATCGCCGTCCGGCTGGCGGCCAGGGGTCTCGGCGTCCACCTGCTGGCACGGGGTTACGGCGGCCGGCTGAAGGGGCCACTGCGGGTCGATCCAGCCGTCCACGGCAGCGCCGAAGTGGGTGACGAGCCGCTGATGCTGGCCAGGGACTATCCCGTCTGGATCGCCCGCGACCGGGCGGCGGGCGCCCGAGCGGCCGCGGACGCCGGCGCCCAGGTGGTGGTGATGGACGACGGCCACCAGAACCCCTCGGTGAAGAAGGCGCTTTCACTGTTGGTGGTGGATGGCGAGACCCGCCAGGGCGAGTGGCCGTTCGGCGACGGCCGGGTGTTCCCCGCCGGCCCCATGCGTGAGCCGCTGGGCGCCGGGCTGGCCCGGGCCGACGCAGTTGTCGTGCTGCTTCCTGGCGATCTGCGGGTTGTTTCGGGCGATCTGCTCAGCATTTTCGGCGATACACCAACCTTCAGCGCCCGCCTAGTTTCCACCGCGCCGCCGCCCCCCGGCCCCCAGATGGGCTTCGCCGGGGTCGGCAAGCCATGGAAGGTCGAGCGCGCCCTGAAAGCGGCTGGCTGCGAGCTGCTGGACTTCCAGGCTTTCCCGGACCACTTCGCCTATGACGCCGCGACCCTGGAGCGCCTCGCCCGCCACGCCCAGGCCCACGGCGCCGGCCTGGTGACCACGGAGAAGGACTGGGTGCGTCTGCCGGCAAACTGGCAGGCCCGGGTGAGCGCTTGGCCGGTTCGCGCGGTGTTCACGGACGAAGCGGCGCTGGACGCCCTGCTGGCGCGGATCGTCCCCTAGGCGCCGGCCTTCACGGCGTACTTCCAGCTGGCCTCGGCCAGCAGCGGCACGCGGGCCTCCATGGCGGTGGCCTGGGGGCTGTTGGCGGTGCCGTCGCGCACCCGACCGACGATGCCCTGGCAGATGCCGGCCAAGCGGAAGAGGTTGTAGGCGAAGAACCAGTTGAGGTCGGGAAGGCCCGTGCGACCGGTCAGGCGACAGTACTCGGCGACCACCTCCTCGATGGTCGGGATGCCGTGGGCCTTCAGGTCGGGGATTTCGGCGATCGAGCTGTTGACCCAGTTCATCAGCGTGTAGGTGAAGTCCGCCAGGGGTTCGCCAAGGGTGGAAAGCTCCCAGTCGAGCACCGCGATCACCCGCGGCTCCGAGGGATGGAAGATCATGTTGTCCAGCCGGTAGTCGCCGTGCACCACGCTAGTGCGCTCCTGTGCAGGGACGGTCTGCGGCAGCCAGGCGATCAGCCGTTCCATCTCCTCCAAGTGGGCGGTCTCCGAAGCCTTGTACTGCTTGGTCCAGCGGTCGACCTGGCGGCCCATGTAGTTGCCGGGCTTGCCGAAGTCGCCCAACCCGATGGCCTCGTGGTCGGTGCTGTGCAGGTCGGCCAGGGTCTTGATCTTGCCCATGAAGATGGCGTGGCGCTCGGCGGGCGCGTACTGCGGGAGCTGCTGGTCCCAAAGGATCCGGCCCTCGACCATATCCATGACGTAGAACCAGGTGCCGATGACGCTGTCGTCCGTGCACAGACCATAGGTCTTGGCGACCGGGAAACCGGTGGTGCCCAGGGCGGTGATCACCCTGTACTCGCGGTCCACGGCATGGGCCGAAGGCAGCAGCTTGCCGGGCGGCTTGCGGCGCAGAACGTACTTCTGGCCCGGAGTGATGAGCTGGTAGGTGGGGTTGGACTGGCCGCCTTTGAATTGGCGGACTTCCAGCGGCCCGGCATAGCCCGCGACGTTGGCTTCCATCCAGCGCGTCAGGGCGGTCTCGTCGAAGCGGTGGGTCTCGGCGACGGCCTTGGTGCCGGTGTTGAGCTGCTCGCGCTCCTGCTCGGCAGTGTCGGTTCCGGCCATGGCTCCATCCCTCGTACGCGTGTTTGACGCCACCTTACCGGGGGGGCCGCCGCGGGGGCAAGGCGCGCCGGTCAGCGGCCCAGCGCGCGCCAGCCGATATCGCTGCGGTGGAAGCCGTCCGGCCAGTCGATGGCGGCCACCGCAGCATAGGCCCGGTCGCGGGCCTCCTGGAGGGTATCGGCCCGCGCGCAGACGTTCAGCACCCGTCCGCCGGCGGCGCGCAGCACGCCCTCGTGGTCGAGCATCGTGGCGGCATGGAAGACCTCGACGCCCTCGAAGTCCGCGTCGGCGCCGGCTATGGCGCCGCCAGCCTTGGGCGCCCCCGGATAGCCGTCCGCAGCCAGCACCACGCAGATCGCCGGATCGTCCGACCAGGCCGGCGGCGGCATCTGGTCCAGCTTACCGGTGGCGCAGGCCAGCAGGTAGGGGACCAGGTCGCTGTCCAGTCGCAGCATCAGGACCTGGCACTCCGGGTCGCCGAAGCGGGCGTTGAATTCTACGAGCTTGGGTCCGTCCCGGGTGGCCATCAGCTCCACGAACAGCACCCCGCGGTAGGGCGCCCCGTCCGCGGCGATCCCCCTTAACGCCGGCTCCACCAGCCGGGCGTGGACCTGTTCCACCAGTTCGGGCGTGAACACCGCGGCGGGGGAATAGGCGCCCATGCCGCCGGTGTTGGGGCCCCGGTCGTTGTCGAAGGCCCGCTTGTGGTCCTGGGCCCAGCCGAACAGCTGGTGCGTGGCCCCGTCGCAGATGGCGAACAGCGAGCCGATCTCGCCCTCCAGGAACTCCTCGATCACCACCCGCGCTCCGGCCGCGCCGAAACGGCCACCGAGCGCGTCGTCGATGGCCGCCTCAGCCTCGGCGCGGTCCGCCGCCACCACCACGCCCTTGCCGGCCGCAAGACCGTCGGCCTTGACCACATAGGGCGGCTGGAAGCGGTCCAGGGCCGCCTTGGCCGCATCCGCCTTGTCACAGACCACATAGGCCGCCGTGGGCAGGCCGTGGCGGTCGCAGAAGGCCTTGGTGAAGGCCTTGGAGGATTCCAGCTGGCCCGCGGCCGCGGAGGGGCCGAAGCAGGGTACGCCCACGGCCTCCAGGGCGTCGGCGAGACCCGCCTCCACGGTCACTTCGGGCCCGATCACCACCAGGTCAGCGGCGATCTCGGCGGCCAGGGCGACCAGGGCCGGGACGTCGGCGGCGCCCACATCACGCACTTCGCAGAGCCGGGCGATGCCGGGATTGCCCGGGGCCGCCACCAGACGGGTCAGCAGCGGCGAGGCCGCGATCTTCCAGGCCAGGGCGTGCTCGCGCCCGCCGGAGCCCACCAGGAGGATGTTCATGGTCGCGCGCTTTGGCGTGCGCGCGGGCGACGGTCAAGCCGAGACGGGCGTCCGCATCCAGGCCTGGGCGGTTTCGACGGCCTCCGGATTGGCCAGGCCGCGGACCGGGGAGGCGGGCCAGGTGGTCTCCACGATCACCCCGTCCGGGTCAGCAAGGCCATCAGGCGTCGACGTCCAGGGAGTAGCCGGCCGAGCGCACCGTGCGGATGGGATCGCCCTCGTCGGTGGCATTAAGCGCCTTGCGCAGGCGCCCGATGTGCACGTCCACGGTGCGCGCCTCCACATAGACGTCCGAGCCCCACACCGCATCCAGCAGCTGTTCGCGGGAGAACACCCGGCCGGGATGCTGCATCAGGTAGTCCAGCAACCGGAACTCGGTGGGGCCCAGGTGAATCTCGCCGCCCGCCCGCTTCACCCGGTGCGCCACCCGGTCGATGACGATGTCGCCGCAGCGGACCCGGTCCTCCGCCAGGCCCGGGCGCAGGCGGCGCAGGACCGCGCGGATACGGGCGGTCAGCTCGGTCATGGAGAACGGCTTGACCACATAGTCGTCGGCGCCGGTGTCGAGGCCGCGGATGCGGTCGCTCTCCTCCACCCGGGCGGTCAGCATGATGATCGGCAGGTTGCGCGTCTCGGTGCGCTGGCGAAGCCTGCGGCAGACTTCGAGCCCGGAGACGGAGGGCAGCATCCAGTCCAGGACCACGAGGTCCGGTTGGCGCTCATCGACCATCACGAGGGCTTCCTGGCCGTCGCCGCTGACGGCGACTTCGTAGCCTTCCTTCTCGAGATTGTACTGAACGAGGGTGGCCAGGGCGTCTTCGTCCTCGACCACCAGGATATAGGGCGTCATCGCGATTGGTCCTGCGCCTCCAGCGAGTCGAGCTTGGGCCGAGGTTGCAGCATCTCGTCGCCCGTGTGCTCGTAGTGGATGATCTCGGCGATGTTGGTCGCGTGGTCGCCGATCCGCTCCAGGTTCTTGGCCACGAACAGCAGGTGCGCGCAGGAGGTGATCATGCGCGGGTCGGCCATCATGTAGGTCAGCAGCTCGCGGAAGATGCTGTCGTAGTGCTCGTCCACCTCCTGGTCGCGGGTCCAGACC
>NZ_JBKJTG010000087.1:0-3122 GCF_046590535.1 Phenylobacterium sp.
GAGGATGGACCTGACAGCGGCCGAGCGCACGGAACTTCAAGTCGTGACCCAAAAGCGGACTCAATAGACTACCGCAAAGGGTCGCGAACCGAAATTGGGATCGCGGCAGGAAGCGGACCTTCAACGCGCTCGCATATCGGCGCCACTCCCCTAGGCCGCGGCCTCGGCCGGGGTCCGTTCGGTGTCCACCGAGGCCTGCATGGCCGGGGCGTAGCGCGAGCCGGTGACGGTGGTCTCGTTCACCTGCTCGTCGATCCGGCGGATGATGTCGTCGGTGAGGCGCACGGCCGCGGCGCCGGCGTTTTCGCGCATGTGCTTGGGCCGGGCGGTGCCGGGGATCGGCACGATGATCGGGTCCTTCTGCAGCAGCCAGGCGAGGCAGAGCTGGGCCGGCGTGCAGGCGGCTTCGGTGGCCAGGGCTTCCAGGGCCTCCAGCAGCTTCAGGTTGGCTTCGAACGCCTCGCCCTGAAACCGCGGCATGCCGGAGCGGAAGTCGCCGGGCTCCAGCTTCGCCGGGTCGCGCACCCCGCCGGCCAGGAAGCCACGGCCCACCGGCGAGAAGGCCACGAAGGCCACCCCCAGCTCGCGGCAGGCGTCCAGCACGGCGATCTCCGGGTTGCGGGTCCAGGGGGAGTATTCGGTCTGCAGGGCGGCGATCGGATGGGTGGCGTGGGCGCGGCGCAGGGTGGGGGCGGAGACTTCCGACAGGCCGATGGCCTTGATCTTGCCCTGCGCCACCAGCTCGGCCAGGGCGCCGACGCTGTCCTCGATGGGCACCCGGCGGTCCCAGCGGTGCAGGTAGTAGAGGTCGATGACCTCGGTGTTCAGGCGGCGCAGGCTCTCCTCGCAGGTGGCCTTGAGGATGTCCGGGTGGCCGTTCAGCTCGCGCTCAGTCCCCCGCGACAGGCCGCACTTGGAGGCCAGCACATAGTCGCCGCGCCGGTCGCCCAGCACCTCGCCCACCAAGGTCTCATTGTGCCCCAGGCCATAGACCGCGGCGGTATCGAGGAAGGTGTAGCCCTCGTCCAGGGCGCCCTTCAGCACCCGCTCGGCCTGGTCGCGAGGCGGCGGCGCGCCATAGGCGTGCGACAGGCTCATGCAGCCCAGGCCGATGGCGGAGACCTCAAATTCCCCGATACGCCGCTTGTCCATGAGCCCTCCGAGCTTGAAGAAAATATCCCCGCGACAAACGGCGCGCCGGGGCCGCCGTCAAGCCGCAGCGTCCTAGAGGTCGTAGAGGAACATCACGATGGGTTCGGCCTCGGCGCCCAGGGTTTCATAGAGCCGGCGGGCGGGGAGGTTGTCGGTTTCCGTGCCGACCCAGCTTTCCTCGCAGCCCAGTTCGCGGCCCCAGGCGAACATCTCGCCCATCATCCGCCGGGCGATGCCGCGCCGCCACAGGGTGGGCGTGACGCCGACCTCGTCAACGTAGAGCTCGGTGGGTTTGTCGGGATGGCGGTGGATGACCGCGGCCACCTGGCCCACCACCTCGTCCCCGGACATGGCCACCACCATCAGGTGGCCGGGGGCGGCCAGGTAGTCGATGAGCCGGCCGGTGTCGATGGCCTCGTCGAACACATCCTGCGCCACCCGCTCCAGCACCTGGCCGTCGGCGGCGCTGAGCCGTCTGATCTCGATCTCCATGGCGCCAACGAAAGCTATGGCTCAGACCGGCGCGTCGCCGGCGACGGTGGTGCGGTGCATCACCCGCAGGTGGCCGTCATAGCCGCCCTCGGCGAAGTGCATGGTGCAGCGGTTGTCCCACATGAGCAGCATCCCCGGCGACCAGCGGTGGCGGTAGATGAACTGGGGGTCGGTCATGTGCTTGAACAGGAAGCCCAGCAGGGCCTCGGTCTCCGGCGCCGTCAGGCCCTCGACGCCCACCGTGTAGACCGGGCTGATGAACAGGGCTTTTCGCCCGGTCACCGGATGCGTGCGGACCAGCGGATGGACCTGGGTGCGATCGGCCTCGGTGGAGGTGATGATCTGCATGGTCCGCTTCTCGGTCTCCTTGGCGAACATGCCCTTGGAGCCGTAGGGCCGCGCGGCGGAATGGATGGCGCGCAGCGGCGCCAGCATGGCCTGCATCGTCGGCGAGAGGGCCTCGTAGGCCCGGGCGCAGTCGGCGAACAGGGTGTCGCCGCCCACTGGCGGAACCACCTCGGAGCGCAGCAGGGTGGCGGCGGGGGGGCTGGCCTGGAAGCTCCAGTCGGAATGCCAGCCGGCCCCGAAGTTGGGGGCCTTCTCGTCAGCCTCGCGGCGCAGTTCCAGGACGTTGGGCCGGCCGGGCATCGGCTTGATGAACGGGTCGTCGCCGAAGTGTCCCATCTGCCGGGTGAACGCCTCGAGCTGGTCCAGATCCAGCGGCTGATCGGGAAACCGCACCACCGCGTGGCGGGCCCAGGCGGCGTTCACCTCGGCGGCGGTCTTGGCCGGCATCGGCCGGGTGAGGTCGAGGCCAGTGATCGCGGCGCCGAAACCGGTGGGCTCCGGCGTCACCTGGATGGTGCGGTACTCGCGGCTCAGTTCGCTCAGCATGGCGGGTCTCCCGGCGCGTCCGCAGAGCGCGCGCGATCAATGAAACACGTGTTTGCGTCCGCGTCTGCAAGCCTGTAATCGGACCCTCCCATGACCGCTTTCGACATCACCGAAGACAAGCTCCTGACCCTTGCCCCGGACAAGGTCGTCGGCTCGCGCGCCACCTTCGGGGTGGACTTCGACATGGACGTCCCGGCCTTCAGCCAGCGCGACAGCCACGTGCCGGACATGGACCTGGCCTACAAGTTCGATCCGGAGACCACGCGGGCGATCGTGGCGGGCTTCGCCCACAATCGCCGCGTCTTGATCTCGGGCCACCACGGCACCGGCAAGTCGACGCATATCGAACAGGTCGCCGCGCGCCTGAATTGGCCCCTGGTGCGGGTCAACCTCGACGGCCACATCAGCCGCAGCGATCTGCTGGGCAAAGATGCCCTGGTCATCCGGGAAGGCCAGCAGGTGACCGAATTTCGCGACGGCATCCTGCCGTGGGCCTTGCAGCGGAACGTGGCGCTGGTGTTCGACGAGTACGACGCAGGGCGACCCGACGTGATGTTCGTGATCCAGCGCCTGCTCGAGGTCGC
>NZ_JBKJTG010000162.1:0-4400 GCF_046590535.1 Phenylobacterium sp.
GCCCTGTCCCTGGGCGTCGGCGTGAACCGCCAGTTCCCACAGGTGCAGGGCGTCATCGAAGGCCTCGCATGCGCCGAAGCCCACGCGCGCGCCCTGCGATCCGGCCACCCACACCAGGCCCTGAGCCTGCAGGGGGCGGTAGAAGCTCTCGGGCGAAACGTCCCCGCCAGCGATCGCATCCTGGCTGGTGCCGCGGAAGATCTGGCCGGCGGAGCGCTCAATGTCGGGGAGCAGGCGGAGATCGAGGGCGTGGGCCAGGCGGACGTCTATGGGTCAGGCTCCGGTTGCGACCGCGGTGTCGGCGCGGCCGCCCCACTCGGTCCAGGAACCGTCATAGACCGGCACATTCAGGCGGCCAAGGCGGGCCAGGGCCAGGGCCAGGATCGCGGCGGTGACGCCCGAGCCGCAGGTGGTGACGATGGGGGCGGCCAGATCGACGCCGGCGGCCTCAAATACGGCCTTCAGCTCGGCGGCTGACTTCATCGTGGCGTCCGGTCGCACCAGGTCCTGCCAGGGGAGGTTGCAGGCGCCGGGCATATGGCCCGGCCGCAGCCCGGCGCGGGGCTCCGGCGCTTCGCCGCGGAAGCGGGGTCGGGACCGGGCGTCCACCAGTTGCGCCTCGCGGCGCTCCAGCAGGTCGCGCACGGCGTCGAGGTCGCGGACCAGGTCGGGATCGAACACGCTTTCCAGGAGGGTTGAGGGGTGGGTGGCCGGCGTCCGTTCCACGGGCCCGCCCTGGGCCCGCCAGGCGATCAGGCCGCCGTCGAGGACGAAGACGCTGGGAAAGCCCATGATTCGCAGGGTCCACCAGATCCGGGGGGCGGAGAACATTCCCTGGCTGTCGTAGACCACAATGGTCGCCTCGCGTCGCAGGCCAAGCGCGCCAGCGGCCTCGGCGAAGGTCTCCGGCGCGGGCAGCATGTGTGGCAGGGGGCTGGCATGATCCGAGAGCGCCTCAATGTCGAAGAACACCGCGCCCGGGATGTGGCCGGCGTCGTAGTCCTGGCGGCCGGTCGTCGGTTCGCCGACCATCCGCAGGCTGGCGTCGACAACAGACACATCCGAACGGCCTATTCGCCGGCCAAGCCAGTCGGCGGTGACCAGGGGGTCGGTCATGGCTACTCCAGCCAGCTCGGCGCGGGAAGGCCGCGTTCCCTAAGGAATTCCGGGTTGTAGATCTTCGACTGGTAGCGTTGGCCGTGGTCGCAGAGGATGGTCACCACGGTGTGGCCCGGGCCCAGGTCCTTGGCCATGCGGATAGCGGCAGCGACGTTGATCCCGGTGGAGCCGCCCATCACCAGCCCCTCGTCGATGAGGTCGTAGATGGCCAGCAGCATCTCCGCGTCGTCGATCCGGTACGCGTGGTCGATGGCCAGCCCCTCCAGGTTGGCGGTGATCCGCCCTTGTCCGATGCCCTCGCTGATGGAAGTCCCGTCCGATTTCAGCTCGCCGTCTGTGTACCAGGCGTAGAGCGCCGCCCCGTGGGGGTCGGCCAGGCCGATGCGAACGTCGGGCTTCTCCGCCCTGAGCGCCTCGGCGACCCCGGCCAGGGTCCCACCGGAGCCCACGGCGCAGATGAAGGCGTCGACCTTGCCGTCGGTCTGCCGCCAGATCTCCGGTCCCGTCCCGTACAGGTGGGCGTCGCGGTTGGCGGTGTTGTCGAACTGGTTAGCCCAGACGGCGCCGGCCGGTTCTTTCTTATCAAGTTCAGCCGCCAAGCGACCGGAATACTTTACGTAGTTCATTTCGTTGGAATAGGGGGCGGCGTCGACTTCGACCAGTTCCGCACCGTAGAGCCGGATGGCGTCCTTCTTCTCCTGGCTCTGGGTGCGCGGGATGACGATGGTGCAGCGGTACCCCAGCGCCTTGCCCACCATGGCCAGGCCGATACCGGTGTTGCCGGCCGTGCCCTCGACGATGCGGCCGCCGGGCTTGAGCAGGCCGCGGCGTTCGGCGTCGCGCACGATGTAGAGCGCGGCGCGGTCCTTCACCGACTGGCCGGGGTTCATAAACTCCGCCTTGGCGAGGATTTCGCAGCCGGTGGCGTCGCTGGCCCGGTTGAGGCGCAGGAGGGGCGTGTTTCCGATGAGGTCCAGGACGCTGGAGGCAGTGATCATGGCCGCTACTTAGGCAGGCTCTGCCCGGTCGAACAGGGGGGCTTCAGGCTTTCGCCAAGCTGAGCTGCACCACATTGGTGCGACCGGTGCGGAAACCCGCCTCGCAGTAGCTCAGGTAGAACCGCCACAGCCGACGGAACCGCTCGTCGAAGCCCAGCGGGCGGATGTCGTCCCAGGCAGCCTCGAAGCGGGTGGCCCACTCGGCCAGGGTGTCGGCGTAATCGCGGCCAAAGCGGGTGATGTCGGTCCAGGCCAGGCCCGCCCTGTCGGTCACCGCCTTGAGGCGTTCCTCCGAGGGCAGCATGCCGCCCGGGAAGATGTACTTCTGGATGAAGTCCGCACGGCGGCGGTACTCCTCGAAGAACTCGTCGCGGATGGTGATGATCTGCAGCCCCGCCCGGCCGCCGGGCTTGAGGCTGTCATTGATCTTGCCGAAATAGGCCGGCCAGTAGCGCTCGCCCACCGCCTCGAACATCTCGATGGAGGCCACCCGGTCGAACCGGCCCTCCACGTCGCGGTAGTCCACCAGCCGGATGTCGGCGCGCTCGGCGAGCCCCTGCTCGAACATCCGCTTGGCCGCGAAGTCGTACTGCTCGCGCGAGATGGTGATGGCGGTGACCCGGGCGCCCACGTCGCGGGCTGCGAACTCGGCGAACCCACCCCAGCCGCAGCCGATCTCCAGGACGTGCTGGCCCGCCTGCAGGCCCATGCCCTGCGCCAGGGTCCGGTACTTGGCGGTCTGGGCCTGGGCCAGGGGTTGGCCCGGCCGCTCATAGCGGGCGGAGGAATAGGTCATGCTGGGGTCGAGCCAGCGGGAATAGAAGGCGTTCCCCAGGTCGTAGTGGGCATGGATGTTGCGCTTGGCGCCGCTGCGGCTGTTGCCGTTGAGCGCGTGGCGGATGCGATTGAGCGCCCACATCCAGGGGCTGCCCAAGGTCACCCGGTGCAGCTTGTTGAAGTTGAGCGCAAAGGCCTCCAGCAGCTTTGAGAGGTCGGGACTGTCCCATTCCCCGGCCATCAGCCCCTCGGCGAAGCCGATGTCGCCGGAAGCCAGGACGCGGCCCATGAAGCGGAAGTCGCGGACGATCAGGCGGGACTGGGGCCCGGCCTCTTCGCCGCGCAGGTGCAGTTCGCGCCCGGACGGCAGCACGAAGGTGAGCGCTCCCACGGTCCAGTTGCGGGCGATGATGCGCAGCGCGGCGCGAAAGGCGGGGGGCGCGCCGGCCAGTTCCGGCAGGCGCCGGAAGGCCTTGCGATCTACGGCAAGCGTGCCGAGCGACGTCTCATGAACCAAAGTCATGGCCGCTGTTCCCTGAACTCTACGCCAAACATAACACTGATCCCCGGGGCCGCGCGAGCGGTGGCTTGCGGTGGATGTACGCAGCGGCGGGGAAGGCGGACGCGCGGCGCTTGGGGGAAATCCGCGAGCACGGCGATGACGACGGGTCGGGGTGAAGGCGAGGTGGCCCGGCTGGCGCTCCCCGCCGAAAAGGCGCTTGTGAAGCCGCCCGCAGCGCGCCACTTAGCCCGCACCAACCTGCGCCAAAGGGAACCCATGGCCGTCCTGACCCTCGACCGCTGGAAGCTCGCCATCGGCGACGGACAGCCCCTGGTGGTGATCGCAGGGCTCAATGTGCTGGAGGATGAGGCCCTGGCGCTGGCTACAGCGCGCCACCTGAAGGCGGTCACCGCCCGGCTGGGCCTGCCGTTCATCTTCAAGGCCAGCTTCGACAAGGCCAACCGCTCCTCTATCACCAGCTACCGCGGGCCGGGGCTGGAAGATGGCCTGCGGGTCCTGGCCAAGGTAAAGTCCGAGGTGGACGTGCCGATCGCCACCGACATCCATGAGATCGCCCAGGCGGAGTTACTGGCGCAGGTGGTTGATCTCTTGCAGATCCCCGCCTTCCTCTGCCGCCAGACCGACCTGGTGACCGCCGCAGCCCGCGCCATCCACGGGACCGGCGGGCTGCTACACGTCAAGAAGGGCCAGTTCCTAGCGCCCTGGGACGCCAGGAACATCGTCTCCAAGGTCAAGGAAGCCGTGGGCGGCGCCGACATCACCATCCTGTGCGAGCGCGGCTCGTCGTTCGGCTACAACAACCTGGTGGTCGACATGCTGGGCTTTGCCGAGATGAAGAAGCTGGGGGTCCCGGTGACCATCGACGCCACCCATGCCGTACAGCTTCCCGGCGCCGATCCGCGGACCGGCGGCGCCTCCACTGGCGGGCGGCGCGAGGGGGTAGCGGTGATCGCCAAGGCTGCGGTGGTCTCCGGCGCCGACGG
>NZ_JBKJTG010000255.1:0-9884 GCF_046590535.1 Phenylobacterium sp.
CGTAGGCGCGAATTCCGGCGGGGAAGGCGGCCATGGTCTTGGCGTCCACCGTTTTGCGGTTAAGCCGCTGCTGCAGGTCGGCGAAGCTGGCGACCTTGCCGTCACGACGCACCAGAAGTTCACCGTCGATAACGCCCTCCTGGTCCAATGCATCGACCACGTCGGGGAAGGTCCTGGAGATGTCGTCGCCGGTGCGGGTGTAGAGCCGGCGCACGCCGCCCTCGTTCACCGCCTGCACGCGGATGCCGTCCCACTTCCACTCAGCGATGTAGTCGGTGGGCTCCAGTTTGGCGAAGTCCACGGCCTCGTCGATGGCCTGGGCCAGCATCACCGGGCGGAAGCGGCCGGGATTGTCGGATGACGGCTTCTCCGAGCGGCCCTCCAGCCAGGCGAACAGGTCCTCATAGGGCGGATGCTGGGCGTGCCACAGCTCCTCCACCTCGGCCACCGGTACGCCGCCCAGATCGGCTGCGGCGTGCGGAGAGGCCGACGCGGAGGCCGCCGGTCATCAGCTTCAGCAGCGCCCAGCGGGAAGTGGGCTCGGCAAGCGCGTCCAGCCAGCCCTCGATCAGCCGCTGGACCTCCGGACGGGTGGCGGTGCGCAGGGCGTGCACCACCTCCGAGAGGTCAGGCTCGCGGTTAGCCCCGGGGCGGGAGGGCCAGACCAGAGCCACGGTCTCCGCCAGGTCGCCCACATAGTCGTAGGACCAGCGGAACAGCTGGGCGTCCATGCGGCCCTCGACGGCCTTGCGGATGAAGGCCGGCTTGGCCGCGCCGAAGGTCAGGTCTCCGGTGAGCGCGGCCAGGGCCCACCCGCGGTCGGGGTCCGGGGTGTCGCGCAGGTAATCGCGCACCAGAGTCAGCTTGGCGTTGCGGGAGGCGGTCAGGGACAGGCGGTCGAGAAGCTCCGCGAAGGCGCGCATCGACCGACCTTAGGCTCGCGCCGGCCGGGCGTCAGCCCTCGCCAAGCATGCCTTCCGAGGCCTCGTCGCCGTCATCGCGCGTCTCGCCGCCGCCGGTCTTCGAGAGGCCGTCGTCGGAGGGCTCGGACGTCTCGGGCTGCTTGAGGCCGCCGTCCTTGAGCGGCTCGCGGGGCGGTGAGCTGGGTTCGGACATGGCGGGCTCCTTCTGGTCCAGCCAACGCGAGGGGAAGGTGGCGCGTTCCTAGCCATCCTCGTCCTCATCGTCGTAGCCCACCAGGGCCAGCGCCCGGGCCGGCACGCCGTGCAGCTCGGCCCATCTCGCCAGAGCCTCCTCGCGGCCGTGGGTGATCCACAGTTCACCGGGGCGCAGTTCGTCCACCGTGGCGGTGAGTTCGTCCCAGTCGGCGTGGTCGGAGATCACCAGGGGCAGCTCGACGCCGCGCTGGCGGGCGCGGGCGCGGACCTGCATCCATCCCGAGGCGAAGGCCGACACCGGATCGGGGAACCGGCGGCTCCAGCGGTCCTGCAGGGCCGAGGGCGGAGCGATGATGATGGCGCCGGCGAAGTCCTGCTTGGCGGCCACCGTGGCGGGCGCCAGGGGGCCCAGGTCGATCCCATGGCGCTCATAGAGGGCGTTCAGCCGCTCGAGGGCGCCATGCACATAGATCGTCTTGTCCCAGCCAGCCTCGCGCAACAGGCGGATGATCCGCTGCGCCTTGCCCAGCGCATAGGCGCCGACCATGTGGCTGCGCTCAGGGAACTGGGCCACCGAGCGCAGCAGGCGGGCGATCTCGCCGGCGTCGTCAGGGTGGCGGAACACCGGCAGGCCAAAGGTGGCCTCGGTGATGAACACGTCGCAGGGTGTGGGCTCGAAGGCCGGGCAGGTGGGGTCGCGCCGTCGCTTGTAGTCGCCCGAGACCACCATGGTCAGGCCCTTCCAGCGCACCACCGCCTGGGCCGAGCCCAGCACGTGGCCGGCGGGGACCAGGGTCACCTCCACCTCGTCGCGGGCCACCGGCTGGCCATAGGGCGCGGCCTGGCGGCCCTCGGCGAAGCCGGCGCCGTAGCGTTCGGCCATGATGGCCAGGGTCTCCGGCGTGGCCAGCACGGCGCCGTGGCCCGCCCGGGCGTGGTCGGCGTGGCCATGGGTGATCACCGCGCGGGCCACCGGCCGCACGGGATCAATGTAGAAGTCGCCGGGCGGGCAGTAGAGCCCCTCGGGCTTCGGGCAGAGCAGGTCCTGGGGCCGGATCATGGGAGCCTAATGTAGGACGCGGGGGGAGGCTCCGCATTGACCGCGTGGCGGGTTCCGCCCTACCCCGTCGGGACATGACCCTCGACCCCGAGTTTCTGCGCCAGATCGGCGAGACCATGGCCACGGGCGTGCCGCAGGCCGCGGCCCTGGGCTTCCGGTTCCTGTCGGCGGGCGATGGCCGCGGATCCATCGAGGTTCCCTGGCGCGACGACCTGGTGGGCGACCCGGACACGGAGGTGATCGCCGGCGGGGTGGTGACCTCGCTGCTGGACCACACCTGCGGCCTGGCGATCACGTCGCTGGCCACGGCGCCTTTCTCCACCGCCACCCTGGACCTGCGCATCGACTACATGCGCCCTGCCGCGCCCCGGGCCGGGGTGATCGCCGAGGCCCACTGCTACAAGCTCACCCGCACCATCGCGTTCGTCCGCGCCGAGGCCTGGGATGCGGACCGGGCCGACCCCATCGCCACGGCGCAGGCGGCCTTTGTGCTGAACCGGGGCCCGGGCGCATGAGCGAGAGCGCCGCCGACCAGCTCAGCGCCTTCCTGCAGCGGGTGCCCTACGTGCGGTTCCTAGGCATGCGCGCCGAACTGGCCGGGGACGAGATGACCGCGGTGCTGCCGTTCGCGCCGCACCTGGTGGGCAACGTCATGCTGCCGGCCCTGCATGGCGGGGTGATCGGGGCGTTCCTGGAGATGACCGCGCTGGCGCAGCTCTCGGTCACCCAGCCCTCGGCCCGGGTGCACAAGACCATCGACGTGACCATCGAGTACCTGCGGCCGGGTCGCGCCGTCACCACCTACGCCCGCGCTGACCTGCGCAAGGTGGGCCGCCGGATCGCCAACGTGCATGTGGAAGCCTGGCAGGAGGCCAGCGACCACCCGGTCGCCTTCCTGCGCGGCCACTTCCTGCTGAGCGCCGACAGCTAGGCGGGCGGCAGGGCCGCGCGGTCCTTGCGGATGGCGTCCAGCGTCGCCTGAGCCTTGGCTGTCTCCGCAGGGTCGCCCTTGGCCTGCAGCAGGATCTGGGTGGCCTCCATCTCGCGCACCGGCAGCAGGTGGGTAGCGTCGGCGGGCTTGAACGGCAGGGTCTGGATGCGCGCCAGGATCGCCCGCTGGCGCAAGGCCTCCGGGGTGTCGCCGACCCCGTAGCTGAACATGAAGTCACCGATCTTCTTCTTCAGCGCCGGATCGAGGTCCTTGCGCCAGATCATTGGATCCTCGGGGATGCGCGGCGAGCGCCAGACGATATCGACGGCGGCGATGGTCCGCCGGGCCATGTCAGTGTCCAGCATGGCCATCCGCTCCATGGAGGCGGTGTTGTTGGTGGCGGCGTCCAGGGTGCCGGAGCCCACGGCGAACAGGTTGGCCTCGTGGTTGGCCGAGCGGGCGGTGGCGAAGCAGGTCTGCGGATCCAGGCCCCGCGGCGCGAACAGGTAGGTCATTGGCGCCAGCGTGCCGGAGGTCGACTTGGCGTCGCCCATGCCGAAATCCAGCGTCCGGTCGCAGGCGAGCAGCTTGTCCAGGGTCAGGCCGCTACCCCTCCGGACGATGATCACCGCCTCGTAGCCGTCGACGCCGTTGGGGTTCACCGAGCGGGCGAACACCTCGGCGTTGGCGCGGCGCACCGCCTCCAGCCCCGACTGGTTGGTGAACCAGCCCACGTCGGTCTGCCCAAAGCGCATGGCCTCGATCAGGCTGGTGTAGTTGGAGCCGAAGAACGGCTTCACCTTTAGGCCCGTGGCCTTTTCCATGTCCGCCAGGAAGGGGGTCCAGTCGCCGGCCTGGCTGGCCTGGCTCTCCGCCGAGAGGATGGAGAAGTTCAGGGTGTCCTTGGCTGGCGCCGCCTTGTCGCCGCCGGAGCAGGCCGAAAGCGCCAAGGCGGCCGTGACCAGGATCGTTCGAAGGGTCATTTCGTCTCCGCCCGCGGCAGCCGCATCTGGACGACCTCGCGGGTCGGCCGGTTGATCCCGAAGATCACCCGTCCGTCGCGCTTGTCCATGGCTATGGCCTGGCCCTCGATGGGCGCGCGCCATGTCCCCACGTGCCGGAGCTCGGTACCGCCCACCGGAAGCTGCAACTCATAGACTTCGCCCAGGTCATGGCCGGTCACATAAAGTCGGCCCCGCGGACCCCAGGCGCCGCCGGAGGTGCTGTAGGGTTTGAAGCGGTCCAGCACGCTGGGCGGGAAGGTCCACTGCCCGCGATTGCGCCATTGGTCGTCGAACTTGACCAAGGCGCTCTGCCGATGATCGCGCCCCGGCTCGCCGCCGCGGCCGTCATAGTTGGCGAAGCCCGCCCACCAGGCGCCGCCCTGACGGTCCACCCAGGTCAGCGAGCCGACCTGCCGGCCGAGGGGAATTGAGCGAAGGTGAACCATGCGGGCGGGATCGAACACCTCCACCGAACTGGTCATCGGAGTGGCCGGATAGTTGGAGCTGGCGCAGACCAGTTCGCGGCCGATCACGTTGCAGGAGTTCATGTGCGGATAGCGGGCCGGGTCGCCGGTCCACAGGGCCACGCGCCGGCCAGTGGCGCGGTCGTACTTGCCGATCTGCGAGTTGGCCACGGCGTAGAAATGGGTGGCGTCCACGGCGACGCCCTGGGTGGCTTCGTCGGCCTTGTAGCGCCGCAGGACCTCGGCGGGCGCCTGGGCCGCGGCCGGGACGGCCAGAGCGAAAGCGAGCACGATCAAGGCCTTACGCACGCTGCAAGCCCGCCCGGCCGGCCTCGACGGTGAAGCGGGCCAAGTCGCGGATCGGCGAGCGCGGCACGAGCGCACTCGTCAGCCCACGGAAGGTTACCCGGCATTCGGAACGGCTGAGGTCGACCCGGCCGTAGCCACGGGTCTCGCCCTCGGTGAACTTGATGTGCGGATTGTTGGCGGCCAGGCGGGCCATGGCGGCGTTCTCCGCCCCCGAGGAGCTGATCGCCCCGCCGACGAATTCGCTGCCGATGGGACGGCCGCGCTCCAGCCCCAGGTCGCCGGCGATGAAGGTGTGGATGTCGCCCCCAAGCGCGATGGGATTGGCGACCTTGGCGTCGCGCCACTGCTGAAGAATCCGCCCGCGGGTCTGCGCGTAGCCGTCCCAGCCGTCGTTGCTGTAGCGCCGCTCGCCGGTAGGGGTGATGCGCTCCAGCTCCCCCATGACGTATTGCTGGGTGAGCAGGTTCCAGCGCGCCTGCGACCCCGCCAGGGTGTCCATCAGCCAGCGCTCCTGGGGGGCGCCCAGCAGGGAACGGGCCGGGTCGGTGCGCTCGGGGCAGTCCGGGATCGACTTGCCGTCGGCCAGCGCCTCGCAGGTGCGGCGCGGTCGGTGCTGACGGGTGTCGACAAGCTGGAACTGGGCGAGCCGGCCCCAGTCGAGGGACCTGTAGAGCTGCATGGCAGGGCCCACCGGCAGCGAGCGGCGGCGAAGGGGCATGTGCTCGTAGTAGGCCTGATAGGCCGCCGCCCGGCGGCGCAGGAAGCTCGCGGGGTTGGTCTCCGGCTGGTCCTGGTCACCGCCGTAGTCGTTCTCCACCTCATGGTCGTCCCAGATCACCATCCAGGGGGCGCAGGCGTGGGCGGCGCGAAGCTCTGGGTCGGACTTGTAGGCGCCGTAGCGCAGACGGTAGCCGGCCAGGTCCACCGGCTCGGCCCCCGGATGGCGGCGGACGCCGGCGTTGGTGGCGGCCTGTTCGTAGATGTAGTCGCCCAGGAACAGCACCAGGTCGGGGTCGTCATCCACCAGGTGGCGATAGGCGCCGTAGTAGCCGGACTCGAACTTCTGGCAGGAGGCGAAGGCGAACCGCAGGCGGTCCACCGAGGCGCCGGGGGCCGGCGTGGTGCGCGTGCGGCCGATCGGGCTGGCGTGGCCCGCGGCGGTGAAGCGGTAGAAATACGCGCGGCCGGGTCGCAGCCCCGCCACCTCCACATGGACGGAGTGGCCGGCTTCGACGACGGCGAGGGCCTCGCCGCGGGCGGCCACGCGCCTGAACCCCGCGTCGTGGGCGACCTCCCAGCGCACGGCCACCGGCGCGGCAGTCATGCCGCCGGCGGGCTCCAGCGGGCGGGGCGCGAGCTTCGTCCAAAGCACCATGCCATCGGGCGTGGGCTCGCCCGAGGCGACGCCCAGGGAGAACGGATCGTCCGGCATCCGGGTCTGGGCGGCGGCCGAGCGCCAGGCGCCGGGGGTCAGGGCGGCGCCGGCGATCAGCGCCGCCTGGACCAGCAGCCGGCGGCGGGAGGGGGTTGTCATGCTCATGCCCGGACCATCGCGCGAATTTGCGAAGGCCGTAAGTCATCCGGGCCCGAGGCTCGCACGAAACTACTGCTTGAGCGGCGCCGTCGTGAGGGCTACCCGCAGGCCCATGTTGCAAGGTCTTTCCCACCACGCCCGCCAGGCCAAGAGCTGGCCCTTCGAGCAGGCGCGCCTGCTGTTGGCGCGAACCCTGCGCCTGCGGCTCTCCGACGCCGAGCGCGACCTGGCCGCCAGCCTGATCGGCGAGGGCAAGGCCAGTGAGGCCGTGGCGACGCTGCCGGCGCTGGCCAAGCCGGTGATCTTCCAATGCGGTTTCGGCGCCTCCGGCCTGCCGCACATGGGCACCTTCGGCGAGGCGGCGCGGCCGACCATCGTCAGGAACGCCTTTCGCGCGCTTACCGAGGACGCCATCCCCACCAAGCTGATCGTCTTCTCCGACGACATGGATGGCCTGCGGAAGATCCCCGACAACGTGCCCAACCGCGCGATGCTGGAGGAAGACCGCGACAAGCCGGTCACCAAGGTGCGCGATCCGTTCGGCGAGCACGAGAGTTTCGGACACCACAACAACGCCCGCCTGCGCGCCTTCCTCGACGCGTTCGGCTTCGACTACGAGTTCCTGTCGTCCACCGACTGCTACACGTCCGGGCGGTTCGACCCGGTGCTGCTGCGGGTGCTGGAGCGGTTCGACGCCGTGCAGGCGATCATGCTGCCGACGCTGGGCGAGGAGCGCCGGGCCACCTATTCGCCGTTCCTGCCGATCAGCCCCACGTCCGGCCGGGTGCTGCAGGCGCCGACCCTGTCGCGCGACGTGGAGAAGGGGACCATCACCTTCGCCGACGAGGACGGAACGCGCGTCGAGGTTCCGGTCACCGGCGGCCACGTGAAGCTGCAATGGCGCCCCGACTGGGCGGCCCGCTGGGTGGCGCTGGAGGTGGATTTCGAGATGTCCGGCAAGGACCTGGTGGACAGCGTGCGGGTCTCCAACCGCATCGCCAAGGCGCTGGGCGGCGAGCCGCCGGAGGCCTTCCACTACGAGCTGTTCATGGACGAGAACAACCAGAAGATCTCCAAGTCCAAGGGCAACGGCCTGACCATGGACGAGTGGCTGCGCTACGGCACGCCGGAGAGCCTGTCCTACTACATGTACCAGTCGCCCAAGTCGGCCAAGCGGCTCTATTTCGACGTCATCCCCAAGGCCACCGACGAGTACCTGCAGCAGCTCGACGCCTACAACCGCAAGCTGGGCGAGGGCGCCAACGCGGCCCTGCTGGATAACCCGGCGTGGCACGTCCACGGGGGCCAGCCGCCGGAGCGCGGCTCACCCGTGTCGTTCAGCCTGCTGCTGAACCTGGTGTCGGCGGCCGACGCCTCCACCAAGCAAATTCTCTGGGGGTTCCTGGCGCGGCACATCCCCGGCGCCACGCCCGCGAGCGAGCCGCTGCTCGACCGGCTGGCCGGCTATGCGATCAACTACTACGAGGACTTCGTGAGGCCGGCGAAGACCTTCCGCTCCCCCGACGACCGGGAGCGGGCGGCTATGCTGGACCTGGCGGCGCGCCTGCGCGCCCTGCCCGCCGGCGCCGACGCGGAGCTGATCCAGGCAGAGGTCTTCGAGGCCGGCAAGGCGGCGGGCTTCGAGCCGCTTCGTGCCTGGTTCAGCGCGCTCTACGAGGTGCTGCTGGGTCAGAGCCAGGGTCCGCGCTTCGGCTCCTTCGTGGCCATCTTTGGCGTGGAGCGGACGCTTGAGCTGATCGACCTGGCGCTGGCTGGGGAACTGGTCAGCGCTCGGGGCTGAGGGGTCATGGCGGCGACGCAGCGCCTGCCGCGAGGCCGAGCCACCCCTCACCCTGCCCTCTCGCCCCGCAGTGACGTGTCGGGGGAGAGGAGGGGGTTGCACGGTTTGCTCTCATCTCCCCCCGCGAAGCGAGAGGGGAGAGGGTGGGGTGAGGGGTGGCGCAGGATTGTCCGCGCCCGCCGAGGTTCAGCCAGAGTCTGGGTCATGGCGGCGACGCTCCGCCTTTGCGAACGCAGAGCCGCCCCTCACCCTACCCTCTCCCCCCGCACTTCGTGTCGGGGGAGAGGAGGGGGTTGCCAGTTGACGTTCGCGTCAACGGAACCTAGGTTTCCCTTGCGTTCGCCACCTGAACCCGAGGGAGGGTCCGATGTCAGACCTGCGCCGCCCTATTCGCACCTTCACGATCCGGCAGCTGTGCCAGGAATTCAAATGCACGCCGCGCGCCCTGCGCTTCTATGAAGACAAGGGGCTCCTGAACCCCGCCCGGGACGGCATGAACCGGGTCTATTCCTACAAGGACCGGGCCCGCCTGCAGCTCATCCTGCGCGGCAAGCGCGTGGGGCTGGCCCTGGCCGAGATCGGCGAGATCCTCGACCTCTACGAGGCCGACGAGACCGGCGCCCAGCAGGCCGCCAAGTCCCTGCGCAAGTTCCGCGAGCGGATCGCGGCGCTGGAAAGCCAGAAGCTGGACATCGACGGCGCCATCGCCCAGCTCCAGCAAGGCATCGCCGCCATGGAGAAGCGCCTGTCGGAGACCGACCTGCTGCCCCGCGCCGCCGACTACGATCAGGTGTTGCGCCGCAGGCTCGACGGCGTGGAACATAGCGAAACCAAGTAACGCCGGGCCTGCCGCCCGGAACCGGGAGCGCCGATGACCTACCAACCCCCCGTGCGGGACTACGCCTTCCTGCTGCGCGACGTGCTGCAGCTGGAGCGCTACGCCAATCTGCCGGCCTTCGCCGATGCGTCCATGGACACCGTCGACCAGATCCTGGAGGAGGCCGGCCGGTTCACCGCAGAGGTGCTGGCGCCGCTGAACAGCGTCGGCGACAAGGAAGGCTGCCGCTGGAACCCCGACTTCACGGTGACCACCCCCACCGGGTTCAAGGCCGCCTACGCCAAGCTGGTGGAGGCCGGCTGGCCGGCGCTGGGGGCCGATCCCAACTATGGCGGCCAGGGCCTGCCGCATGTGGTCAACCTGGCGTTCTCGGAGATGTCCTCGGCCGCCAACATGGCGTTCTCCATGTATCCGGGCCTGACCCACGGCGCCTATTCCGCGATCCGCAACGGCGGGTCGGACGCGCAGAAGGACCTCTACCTGCCCAAGCTCGCCTCGGGCGAATGGGGCGGCACCATGAACCTCACCGAGCCCCACTGCGGCACCGACCTGGGGATGCTGCGCACCAAGGCGGTCCCGCAGGCCGACGGCAGCTATCGGATCAGCGGCCAGAAGATCTGGATTTCCGGCGGTGAGCACGACCTGACGCCGAACATCGTCCACCTGGTGCTGGCCCGGATCGAGGGCGCCCCGGCCGGGGTGCGCGGGATTTCCCTGTTCATCGTGCCGAAGTTCATTCCCGACGCCGACGGCAAGCCGGGCGCCCGCAACAGCGTCTTCTGCGCCGGCCTGGAAGAGAAGATGGGCATCCACGGCAACGCCACC
>NZ_JBKJTG010000189.1:0-8579 GCF_046590535.1 Phenylobacterium sp.
CACCTCGGGCAACAGCGAGCGCGGCACCCGGAGGATTTTCAGCAGCTCATCGTCCCACTGGCCGGTGTGGATGTTGAACAGCAGGGTGCGCGAGGCGTTGGTGGCGTCGGTGGCGTGGACCCGCCCGCCGGTCAGCTTCCATATAACCCAGCTGTCGATGGTGCCGGCCAGCAAGTCACCCGCCTCGGCCCGCTGGCGGGCGCCATCGACATTGTCCAGCACCCAGGCGATCTTGGTGCCGGAGAAATAGGGGTCGAGCAGCAGGCCGGTGATCTCAGTGACCCGGCCCTCGTGGCCGTCGCCACGCAGCCGCTCGCACACATCGGCCGTGCGGCGGTCCTGCCAGACCACGGCGCGGTGGATCGGCTTGCCGCTGGCCTTGTCCCAGATCACCACCGTCTCGCGCTGGTTGGTGATCCCGATCGCGGCCACCTCGTCCATCGATCGTGCGGCCTTGGCGACCGCCTCGCGCAGTACCTCGACGGAGGCCTGGAAGATCGCCTCGGCGTCATGTTCGACCCACCCGTCGGCGGGATAGAACTGCTCCAGGGGCCGCCCGGCCTCGGCCAGCGCGCGGCCGCTGGCGTCGAACAGGATCGCCCGGGTGCTGGTGGTGCCCTGGTCGAGCGCCAGGATCAGCGGTTCGGCCATTCTCGCGTCGTGCTCCCTGATCGGCCGGCGCTTGAGGCGGCGGTTGGTGTCGCCCCTTTAAGCATGTTTTCATCGGACCCGAGCAGATTGGCATGCCGCCGCGTTCGCAGCGGCGAACTGGGGGACCTAGGGCCTTGAGCCTCGCGATGAGCAGCGAAAGCCTGCTCGACCTCGCCAAGAGCCGTGCGCCGGCTGACCGCGAACGCCTGCTGCTGGCGATCGTGGACCTGTGCGACACCGGCGACGCCGCCGAGGCCATGAGCGCCCCACCGATCCGCGCGCTGCTGAACTCCATCTTCCTGAGCCTGGTGGTGGAGGCCGAGCGCGACATCCGTCGCCGCCTCGCCGAGAAACTGGCCACCTCCGAATGGGCGCCCCCCGCCCTGATCAATGTTCTGGCGCTGGACGAGATCGAGATCGCCCGGCCGATCATCGCCGCCAGCCCCCTGCTGCAGGACCGCGACCTGGTGCGCCTGCTGGTCGAGGCCACCATCGAGCACCAGATCGAGGTCGCCCGACGGCCGCAGCTTTCAGAGACAGTGGTCTCGGCGATCCTCTGCCAGGCCGAGCCCGCCGTGCTGACGGCCCTGGCCGGCAACCCTTCCGCCCAGCTGGGCGACGCCGACATGGCGGAGCTGGTGGAGAGCGCCCGCCAGATCGCGGCTCTGCGCTCGCCGCTGTCGCGCCACCCCAAGCTCACCGCAGAGCTGGCCCTGCGGCTCTATCTCTGGGTCGGCCAGGCGCTTCGCCAGACGCTGGCCGAGCGCTTTCGCCTGGACCAGGCCGATCTCGACCGGATGCTGGCGGCCGCCGTGCGCGACGCCCATGCCGCCGTCGCCCCGGACGGCCAGGGGCTGGTGGTGGTGGCCCGCGACGGCGAGCGAGAGGAGATGGAAAGCCGGCTGACCCAGAAGCTCCACGCCGCCGGCCAGCTTCGTCCGGGCTACTTGGTGCGCGCCTTGCGAGAGGGCCGCCTGACCCTGTTCTGCACAGCCCTGGCCATGCTGGGTCGCTTCGAGGCTGACCACATCCGCCGCGCCGTCGATTCCGACCGGCCGGAACTGCTGGGGCTGGCCTGCGCGGCGGTGGGCATCGACCGCAGCGTGTTTCCGACGATCCTGCAGCTGGTGCGGCAGCTTAATGGCGGACGCCCCGCGGGCGGCGCGGAGGGGGCCCGCCGCGCCGCCGGGGCCTTCGGTCCGGTGACCCCCAAGGTGGCTGGCGCCGCCTTCCGGCAGGCCGCCATCACCATCTGAACCCAGTTTGACAAGCCCGCGGCCTTACCCGCTTGTGACCCGCCGATGTCCACGTCCCACCCCCTTGTGACCCGCATCGCCTTCGCCGCCAGCGACCGGCCGGAGGCGCAGGAGGCCCGCGACCAGCTGGCCGCCCGATATGGCGAGGCCGGCGAGGACGCGGCGCAGGTGATCGTGGCCCTGGGCGGCGACGGCTTCATGCTGGAGATGCTGCACCGGCATATGGCCAGCGGCACGCCGATCTACGGTATGAACCGCGGCTCCGTCGGCTTCCTGATGAACGAGTACAGCGAGGACGGCCTCCTGGAGCGGATCAGCGCCGCGGAGCGGGCCGATATCCATCCCCTGCGGATGGTGGCGGTGGACATCCACGGAGAAGCCCATCTGGCGCTGGCGATTAACGAGGTCTCGCTGCTGCGCCAGACCCGCCAGACCGCCAAGCTGCGTATTTCCATCGACGGCAAGGTGCGGCTGAACGAACTTTCCTGCGACGGCGCCCTGGTGGCCACCCCCGCCGGCTCCACCGCTTACAACCTCTCCGCCCACGGGCCGATCATCCCGCTGGACGCCAAGGTGTTGGCCCTGACGCCGATCAGCGCGTTCAGGCCGAGGCGGTGGCGCGGCGCCCTCTTGGCCCACACCGCCCGCGTGACCTTCGAGATTCTGGAGGGCGACAAGCGCTCGGTCAGCGCGGTGGCCGACAACTTCGAGGTCCGTGACGTGGTCGAGGTTCAGATCGCCGAGGACCGCGACGTCAGCATGACTATGCTTTTCGACGCCGGCCGCAGTCTCGAGGAACGGATGCTGGCGGAACAGTTTTCCGTCTAGATAACCGTAGGTTGTGGCTCACCGCTTATTAACGGGTTCCGCCTAGCTTCCGACGCGGCCATTCAGGGAGATCGCGCGTGAGCCAGCAGAACAGTGGTCAGATGATCAAGCCGTCCGACGCACTGCGCCGCAAGGTGGGCGGCGGCAGTCGCCTGAGCGCCATCGATCCCGCGATTATCGCCAAGGCGGAGGCGGCGCTCAAGAGCCTCTCCGGCAACTTCTCGCAGTGGCTGAACGACGAGGTCGAAAAGCTGGAGGCTTCGCGCCAGTTGGTGAAGACCCAGGGGGTCACGGTGGCCACCATGGAGTCACTCTATCTCCGGGCCCATGACTTGAAGGGCCTGGGCGCCACCTACGGCTTCCCGCTGATTACCCGCATCGCCGGCCTGCTCTGCCGGCTGATCGACGACCGGGACAAGCGCCTGGAGGCGCCCATCAGCCTGATCGACGCCCACATCGACGCCATTAAGGCTGCGGTGCGCGATGACATCAAGGGCGAGGACCACCCTGTTGGGCGGATGCTGGTGCAGGAACTTGAGCGCCGGATCCGCGAACTGGGCGCCTGAGCGCGTCCACCGCGTCTCTCACATCACGTTTTCCAGCGGCTCGGCCACTAGGCCGTAGCCCGCGTCCGGCGGCAGCACAAGCACCCGGCCCTCCGGCCTCGACTGCACCTTGGGCTCGACGGTCACCAGGGTGCGCGAGGCGGCCCGGGCTACGGCGTCAGCCGCGCTCGACGCCTCCGCCAGAAGCTGCAGGTTCATCCGCGTCGGGAAGATCACTTTGCGGGTCCCCGCCGCCGCCATTCTGAGCGCCTCGTCCGGCGCGATCCACTCGGCGTCCACGGTCTCGCGCCCGTCGCAGGCGGCCAGCTGGTCCGCGGGCGCCTTCACCGCATAGAACCAGGTGTCGAACCGCTTGGGCGTCAGCGGCGGGGTGATCCAGCGGGCGAACACGGTCAGCGCGTCGAGCTGCAGCTTGGCGCCCAGATCGCGCACCACATCCAGGAAGGCGAGCTTGCCGGCGTCCACCGCAAGGCGCACATCCATCGGACAGGCCTCGCCGCCGATGGGCGAGCCGTCCACATGCTGCGCGAGCAGGATGCCGGCCTCTTCGAAGACCTCCCGGATGGCGGCGATGCGCAGGCCACGTTGGACGGAGTCGAACCCGTCCCAGCCCAGGACATGGTCCGCCCAGGCGGGATCGTCGTCGCCGGCGTGGGTCTTGCCCCCCGGGAACACCAAGGCGCCGGAGGCGAAGTCGATCTGGTGATGGCGCTTGACCATCAGCACTTCAAAGACCGGATCGTCGCGGAGCAGGAGGATGGTGGCGGCCGGCTTGATGTCCGCCTGGGCAGGTGCGTCGTTCATGGGCCAAGCTTGGGCCGGGCGCCGGCGATGGGCAAGCGCTCAGGCGGTCTCGGCGATATCCCGCAGGTCGCTGGCCGCACGGTCCATCTTGTCGAGCAGATAGTCCACATCGTCGCGGGCGGCGGGCTGGGGTTGGGTCAGGAACCGCTGCAGCATGCGCTCCTGGTAACGTTCGCGGTCTTTGGCCCCGCCGTCGAACTCCATGGAGTGGAAAGTGTCCACCGCGGCGCGGAAAGCCGGGAACAGCCGCGCCGGCAGGCCGCCCCGCTCATAGATGGCGCGCAGGCCCAGCGGCCCGGCGTCGTGGATCATCAGCCAGGTGCGGTGATGCGGCACCCCGGCCAGCTCTGCCACCGCCCATTCGAAGAAAGTCATGTGCCCCTGAGCCAACGCACGCAGCAGTAGCGAGGCGGTCAGGCGCTTCTCGCGGTTCAGGTGGGTGACGAAGCCGCGCACGTCCGAGGTGCGGCCGGCCTGGTCCACCACATCCATTGTGGCGCGCTCGGTGGCGCCCACCGCGATCTCCAGCGCGATCTCGGGCGAGATCGAATGGTGGGTGATCAGGTGGTCGCGGACGTGCTCGCCGACAATCGCCACCAACCGCTCGGTGACCGACATGGGCAGGACGTTGCGGTAAGCGACCGCCGCCAGCACCTTTTCCGAGCTCTCGAAGCGGTCGATCACCCGTTGCAGGGCGCGCTCCGCGAAGTCGGCGTTATCGTTGGCGCAGGCCGCCGCGACGGCCCGCTCGCCACCGGCCTCCGCCAGGCTGTCGGTGACCTTGCGTGACAGGGTCGGGCGCTTGGCGATGGCCAGTTGGCGGACCGGGCCGCCCAGACGGACGATCTCGGCCAAGTCGTCGTCGGTGAAGGCCGGCGAGGCGGACAGCATCGGCAGGGCGATGGTCTCGACGTCGCGGGCCAGTTTCAACGCCACGTCGCGCGGCACCAGGGGCGAGGCCTTCAGCGTCACGGCCAGCGCCCGGCGGACCAGCTCGGCGGCGTCGGCCGCCATGATCCGCAGGATCTCGGAGGCCAGCACCCGCTCCTCGTCGCTCAGCGGCAGGCGTTCCATGGAACGGCAAAGTTTGTGGGCGGCGGCCGCGCGCTCGTCGGGCGTGGCGCCCTTCACCAGCGTACGGATGTCCTCGTCCGTCAACGCGGTGCGCGTCGTCGCCATGCCCCTCAATGCCCCCCGTGCAGGACCTGGAGTCCCACGAGTCGACTATGTGGCGTTTAGGCTTAACGAGAGGTTGCGGCGGAACCTGTGGACTAACGCTCTCGCGTCACGGCCAACGACCGGCAAGTGGCTCAGGCGCCCTGGCGCAAGCTGGTCTAGACTGCCGCGCAAAGAGCGAGGGAACGCGCGTGCTGCTGAAGGGTCTGAAGGTCGTCGAGTTCGCCTCCTACATCGCCGGTCCCGGCGCGGCCTGCATCCTGGGGGACTGGGGCGCCGAGGTGATCAAGGTGGAGCGGCCCGGCGGCGATTCCATGCGCCACGTCTTCGCCGACCTGAAGGCCGACCTGGGATCGAACCCCACCTTCGAGTTCGACAACCGCGGCAAGCGGGCCATCGTCCTGGACATCGCCAGGCCGGAGGGCCGCGACGCCCTGGCCCGGCTGGCCGCCCAGGCCGATGTGTTCCTGACCAATGTCCGCCCCGCGTCCCTGAAGCGCTCAGGCCTCGATGACGTGACCCTGCGGGCCGCCAATCCGCGGCTGGTCTATGCGGTGATCACCGGCTACGGGCTGGAGGGGCCCGACGCCCACAAGCCCGGGTTCGACGTCACCGCCTTCTGGGCCCGGTCGGGGGTGGCCAATATGACCGCGCCCAAGGGCATGGACCCCTTCATGCTGCGCACCGGGGTCGGCGATCACACCACCTCGCTGGCCACCGTCTCGGCGATCCTGGCGGCGCTTTATGAGCGGGCGCAGACCGGCGTCGGCCGGCTGGTGCAGACCTCACTGCTGGCCACCGGCGTCTACACCGTGGGCTCCGACCTGGCCGTGCAGCTCAGGTTCGGGCGGCTGGCGTCCAACCGGCGGCGCGACAACCCGATCAATGCGGTGGCCAATTTCTACAAGAGCGCCGACGGCCGCTGGTTCATCCACAATCCGCGCGGCGGGACCGCCGACTGGCCGCTGTTCGCCCAGGTCGCGGGACGGCCCGACCTGGTCGACGACGAGCGGTTCGCGACCGGCAAGGACCGGCGCGCCAACGCCGCCCTGCTGACCGTGGAGTTCGACCAGGCGTTCGCGGCCCTGCCCTTTGCGGAGATCGCGGGGCGGCTGGACGAGGCCGACATGGTCTGGGCGCCGGTGCAGACCCCGGCCGAGGTGGTCGCCGACCCGCAGGTGGCCGCATCGGGCGCCCTGGTCCAGGTGGAGGATGGCCAGGGCGGGACGTTCCTGTCGCCCGCCGCCCCGGCCCGCTTCCCCGGCGCGGACATCGACCGGCGCCCCGCGGCCCCGACGCTCGGCCAGCACACCCGCGAGGTCCTGGGCGAGATCGGCTACGGGCCGGCGGAGATCGAGGCGATGTTCAGCGCCGGCGCCGCCGGCTGATCTTTGCGGGGTCGCGCTTTCTGGCGCCGAACCGGTTCCCACTTCGGCGGAAAGCGCTCTAGCCATCCCGGCTATCGGACAAGAGCTTGAGCATCTCGGCGGTGAACAGCGAGCCGGTCAGCCTGGCCCCGATGCCCACCTGGTCGGCAGGCTGGGAGCCGCGCAGGATCATCGCCACCAGGGCGTCCTGTTCGCGCATCCGCGAGGACCGCCGCGCCGAGGCGTATTGCAGGAACCCGCCGTCGTCCTCGACCGTGGTGCGGGCGTCGACGGCCTGGCCCGCGCCGCCGGTCTTGGTGAGGTTGGCATAGACCTCCGCCACCGTGGCGGCGCGGCCTTCGCGGTAGAAGATGGTGCGGTTGGCCTGGGCCGCGTCGGGGAAGATCTGCGCCGCCGAGGCGCCGGGCCGGGCCTGCGCCGCCTCGATCAGCCGGGCCGAGCCCTGCGGCCCGAGGAAGTGGGCGGCGTAGAGCTCGCCGGCGGTGGGGTCGCGCCCCACCCGGCCCTTCAGGTAGGCGGCGTGACCGGCGGTCAGCTCGCCGGCCATCAGCGAGGCGGCGTGCGGGTCGAGCCGCAGGTCCATCACCGCGCGCCGCGCCTCGCCCCCGCCCACCCGGTAGCGGCCGTCGGCGCCGCGGCTGATCAGCTCCGCATAGCGGGCGTAGCCGTGCTTGGCGCCGTGCTGCTTAAGGGTGGCCAGCCAAGTCTGCTCGATGAACTGGAAGAGGCCGGCGGCGGAGGACGTGCCGGCCTTGGCCTGCGGGTTCATGCCGCTCTCGCGGCCGGCGGTCTTCATCAGGAAGCTGAAGTCGACCCCGGTGGCCTGGCTGGCGCGCTGGATCGCCGCCTCCACCACCCCGCGAATGCCCTGGATAGCCATGCAGGACTCCTGCCCTGACATGGTTAACCCCCCGCTAATCCGCCGGAAACGGACCCTGTCACCGCGCGCCGCATCCCGGTCCCGCCCGCCAGACGCTACACCTTGAAGATGCCCGGCCGCCGGCATGCCGATCCGCTCCGACCTGGGCCGGTCGATCCTCGCTGTTGCGCCGCCACGGTTGTTCCGCCCCACCGTCTTGATGCCTCCCGCACCCGCCGGGTCCAGGGCGCACACCGCCCATCATCGCCTGGATGATCGGCGGAAGCGTTGAGCCTGTCAAGAACAAACCAGGAACATATGACCCCGGGTGGCGTCGCAGGTTGAAATCTGCGGGGGTTTCCCTTCGCGGCCTGGGCGGTAAGCCGGTCGCGCACCATTTGCCTGCCGCGATGGCTATTGCAGTGCAACACGCGGCGGCGAGGTTGGCGACGTGGTCCCCGCCACCGTCCATGATCGCCTTCCTATGCTCGATGGTGGGAACGGTGTCCCCGGCGTCGGTGAAGGGGCGCTGGCAATAGCAGCAGCGCCCCGCCTGCTGAGCGACGAACCGCGCGATCAGTCGGCGTCTGTAACGGGTGTTCAGGCGATTGCGCGATTAGCGCAAAATCCGGTTCCATCGCAGGATGGGAACTTGCGCGACTTCCTCGGCGAGAAGGCCTGTCGCTACTTGCTCCGTTTCCCAGCCTGATCGGATCGGCTTAGGTAGTGCCCTAATTGCGGCTCATCCGGCCAGCGCCATTATCCCCTGCCCAAGCTTGCCACGAACACCGCAAGACCACCCCCCCCTCAAAACCGCCCCGGCTCCAGCCGTGCCGCGTAGGCCCCCGCGTCCGCCCCCGTCACCTGGGCCGCGACGATCCGGGCCACCAGGGGGGCCAGGAGCCAGCCGTTGCGCCGCGCGCCTACGGCCAGCAGGACTCCGGGGGCGGTGCTCCAGCCGACCATGGGCAGGCCGTCCGGGGTCGCGCCGCGCACGCCGGCGGCGGTGGTGAAGGCGGCGTCCGCCAGGGCGGGGAACAGGCGGGCGGCG
>NZ_JBKJTG010000043.1:0-14655 GCF_046590535.1 Phenylobacterium sp.
GTGTTGACCACCAGTGTCCGCGCGACAGCCTCGCCAAGATCGAGCTGGATTGCATATTCGAAGATGCCGAAGACGCCGATCATGAACAGCATTGAAACGATGCCGATCCGCCGCAGCACAAAGCGGGACATCAATGGCGCGTCGCGCGGACGGGGCGCGCGCTGCATCACCTTGGGTTCTGTGGGCTCGAACGCCAGCACCAGCGCCAGCGTGACCCCGGTGATGGTGTTGATCCACAATATCTGCACCGGCGTCAGCGGCAAAGCCAGCCCCAGAAGGATCGCCAGCACGACGGAGAGCGTCTGCCCACCATTGGTCGGCAGCGTCCAGGCGATCACCTTGCGGATATTGTCATAGACCGTGCGGCCTTCCTGCACGGCGGCGACGATGGAGGCGAAATTGTCGTCGAGCAGCACTATCTGGGCCGCCTCCTTGGCGGCCTCTGTGCCCTTGCGGCCCATCGCGATGCCCACATCGGCCTGTTTCAACGACGGCGCGTCATTGACCCCGTCGCCGGTCATTGCCACCACATCGCCATTGGCCTGCAGGGCGCGCACGATGCGCAGCTTGTGCTCGGGACTGGTGCGGGCAAAAACGCTGACACCTTGTGCCAACTCGCGAAGCGCGACGTCCGACACCCCGTCGAGCTCCGCCCCGGTGATCACCTGCGGATTGTCAGCCAGGGCAAGCTGCCCTGCGATGGCGGCGGCGGTGTCAGCATGATCGCCGGTAATCATCTTCACCGAGATCCCGGCCGACCGGCAGGCGGCAATCGCCGCGATCGCTTCATCGCGCGGCGGGTCGATGAATCCGACGATGCCCAGAAACACCAGCCCGCTGCCAAGCCGGTCAAACGACAGCCGTTCCTTCTCCGGGGCGGCGGCCATGGCGGCAAAGCCCAGCACCCGCTCGCCATTGCCCGCCGCCGCCGCGATGCGCGCCTGCCAATAGGCCGGATCGGCGCCGTCCGTGCCTCCGACCTGCGTCTTGGACATCTCCAACACGCGCTCCGGCGCGCCTTTTACGGCAATCCAAGTGTCGCCGTCAGGTGTGGAATGGAGCGTTGCCATGAAGCGGTGCTGCGCGTCGAAAGGTATCTCATCGCGCCGCGCCCAGGCTCCGCGCTCGGTCTCGGGATGTAGCCCGGCTTTCATCGCCAACGCCACCAGCGCCCCTTCCATCGGGTCGCCGTGCACGCTCCAGCGTCCGTCGCGGTCCACCAAATCCGCGTCGTTGCACAGCAAGGCGACGCGGATAAGTTCGGTTTGCGCGACGTCGGAACCAGGCGCTGCATCGCCATCTGCGGCAGAAATCCTGCCGGTCGGCGCATAGCCAGCGCCTTCCACCAAATATTCGCCCTGAGCCGTGACGATGCGCCGGGCGGTCATCTCGTTACGGGTCAGCGTTCCAGTCTTGTCCGAGCAGATGACCGATGTCGCCCCCAGCGTCTCGACCGCCGGAAGGCGGCGCACCAGCGCGTTGCGCCGCGCCATGCGTTGCACGCCGATGGCTAGCGTGATCGAGATCACGGCGGGCAGGCCCTCGGGCACCACGCCCACCGCCAGCGCCACCACCACCATCAACGCATCTGACCAGAGATAATCGCGCACTAGCGTGGCAAAGCCAAAGATCAGCGCCGCGAGCCCGAGGGCAAACCAGGTGATCTGGCGGCCAAAACGGTTGATCTGCGCCAGCATTGGCGTCGTCAGCGTTTCCACCTGCCCGATCAGGGTCGAGATCCGGCCGATCTCGGTGTCGGACCCGGTTGCCACCGCAACGCCGGTGCCCTGCCCGGTGGCGATCAGGGTGCCCGAGTACAACATCGAAAACCGGTCGCCCAGCACTGCGTCGCCCGAAACTGGGGCCTCCGACTTTTCCGCGGGCAGCGATTCGCCGGTTAGGATCGCCTCGTCCGCCAACAGGTTGCGCGCCCGTGTCAAGCGCAGATCGGCAGGGGTCTTGTCGCCCGGCTCCACGACCACAATGTCGCCGGTCACGATCTCGCGGGCGTCGATCCTGTGGCGGGCGCCGCCACGCAGAACCGTGGCATGGGGCGCGATCATGTCGCGGATCGCGTCAAGCGCGGTTTCCGCCCTGCCTTCCTGCACGAAGCCAACAACCGCGTTGATCAGTACGATTGCGACAATCACCGCCATATCGACGTAGTGACCCAAGACGCCCGCCGCAGCCGCCGCGGCCAGCAGGAAATAGATCAGCACATTGTTGAACTGAGCCAAAAGCCGCAGCACCGGGTGCGCGCGCGGCGGCGCGGGCAATTCATTCCGGCCGTTCGCTGTCAGCCTGCGCGCGGCCTCTGCCGCTTCGAGCCCCTCGGCGCTTGTGTCTAATGTCGTGAAAACGTCGGCTAGGCCGAGCGCGTGCCAGTCACGGACGCGGTCCGGCCGGGCGGCGTCCGATGTCAGCGTGGCGCCTATGCGTTCGTTCATCGAACAACCTTCAGCATTCTCAATGCAGGCAAGGCGTGCCGAGACGAAGCGCACGGGCGATGCATACCAGTGGCCCAGTCAATGCGAGAGCAGGACGGGGCACCGGGAATGATTGAGCGTGTGCTGGGTGGCGCCGCCCAGCAGGAATTCGCGGGCCCGGGAATGGCCATAGGCGCCCATGACCAGGAGATCGGGCGCGTGCTGCTCGATGTACCGATCCAGGGTCTTGCCGATCTCGGCGCCGTCGCGATCCACGCTTTCGAGCTCAGCTTCGATCCCATGGGCGCGGAGATGTCGCTGGGCATCGACGCCGAGCGTCGCTGTGGCGTCGGGTTTGTCATTCAGGACGGTCAGTAGCCGCACCCGCTTCGCGCGGTTCAGGATCGGCATGGCGTCCGCAATCGCGCGGACGGCATTGCGGCTGCCATCCCACGCGATGACCACCAGATCAGGCCCGTTCGCCAGACCGGCGGTCTTGTCCTTGTGAAAGATCAGGACCGGTCGGCCCGAAGTGAAGACGACGGCTTGCGCCACCTCGAGCTGACCGTCGAACTTGCCCGCCAGCGGCAGCAGGCAAAGGTCATAGGTACACGCCACCCTGGCGACATGGTCGGCCACCCCCAGGTGGTTGACCCGAGTGAGAACCGAGGCCTGGGCAATCCCCGCCGTTTCGGCGCTTCGCACAAAGGCGGCGACTCCGTCGCGACAGGCGGCGCGGCTCTTAGCTTCTTCCTCATCAGACATCGCGCTGAGCCCGATGAGGTAGTCCGCCAGACGATTGCTACGGAGAGGAATCTCGACCTCGATCGCCAAGGCGGTGAGCCGACTGCCTAGGCTCGCCGCGAGAGCGACAGCCTCGTCGATGACCTCTGCCGATGTCGGGGTCGGATAGCTGGCGATATGCAGCAGAATGTCCGCATAGATCATGGCTGGCTCCTGGTTTTAAGGATGATGCCTCGCGCCGGGCGAGGCCACCTTGAGCCACATCACGCTTCTGGTCATGGGGCATATCCGGCGACCTTCGGTCCGCGCGGCGCGTGACGCCTTTCAGGGGCCCGACCGCTTCCGGACCGGACGCGGTGCGCGCCCATGTGGGATCGCTCCCTGGAGCTGTCGCCGTACCATGTCAATGCGCTGCTTGTTCAGACGTTCCCCCCTGGTCGCGCTTGCCGGGGAAGCTGTCACCCTCGCGTCCTGCGGCGAGGACCCGCAAAGGTCTTCCGCCAAGGCCGCGGTTACGCTGACTAGGCCTAGCCCACTGGTCCCCGCGCCCGGTCTGGGCCAATGTTGCGCAACTTTCAGTCTCGGGGGGAGACCATGACCAGCCTGACCCGCCGCGCGTTCGCCACTGCGCCGCTCGGCCTCGCCGCCGGATGCGCGACGACCGCCGCCACGCCCGCGGCCGCGGCCAGTTGGCCCGACGCCACCGAGACCGCGGCGATGATCCGCAGCGGCAAGATGAGCGCCCATGAGGCGGTCCGTGATTCCATCCAGCGCGCCCTGGTATTGCAGCCGACGCTGAACTTCCTGGTCAATTCTGACTTCGACCGGGCGCTGGCCAAGGCGAGCGGCGGCCCGGGCTCGGGCCCCTTCGCCGGCGTGCCCTTCCTGGTGAAAGATCTGGAAGACTATGTAGGCCTGCCCAGCCGCATGGGCTCGCAGTCGCAGCGGCGCGCCCCGCCGGCCACCCGCCAGGGGCCCTACGTCGACGCTTTCGACCGCTCCGGCGTGGTGGTGATCGGCAAGTCGGCGACCCCGGAGTATGGCTTCCTGCCCACCACGGAGCCGTGGGCCAACGGCGCCACCCGCAATCCCTGGGACCCGACCCGGTCCAGCGGCGGCTCTTCCGGCGGCGCGGCCGCGGCGGTGGCCGCCGGCGCGGTGCCCTTCGCCCACGCCAGCGACGGGGGCGGCTCGATCCGCATCCCAGCCTCCTGCTGCGGCCTGTTCGGGCTGAAGCCGTCCCGCGGACGGATGATCGGGACCCAGGCGGAAAAGGCAGTCTACGACCTCTCGGTCAACCACGTCCTGACCCGCAGCATCCGCGACTCCGCGGCCATGTTCGCAGCCACCGAGGACACCAGCGCAGGGCGCCAGCTCGTTCCGGTGGGCTTCGTCTCGCGCCCGCTGAACCGGCGCCTGCGCGTGGGCCTGCTGATGGACGGTGGCGCTGGCCGGATCCCCAGCCCGGAGGTCCGCGCGGCCACGGAAGGCGCAGCCAGGCTGATGGAAAGCCTGGGCCACACGGTGCAGCCCACCCGCTGGCCGATGCCGGAGACCTTCATCAACGACTTCCTGCTGCTCTGGGCGTCGAGCGCGCAGGGCCTGGCCGCCGGCCTCGGGCGGGCCACCGGGCAGCCTCCCGGCACGGCGATGCTGGAACCGTTCAGCCTGGGCATGGCGGAGATGGCGGCCAAGGCCCCGCCGGGGGCTCTGGAGGCGGCCACCGGGCGCCTGCACGCCGCGGCCATGGCCTACGACACCTGGTTCGTCAGCAATCAGTTCGATGTGATCATGTCGCCGGTGCTGCAGACCGCCGCGCCGCCGCTGGGCTACGTCGGGCCAAGCGTGGCCTTCGACACCCTGGTCGACCGGCTGATCGGCTATGTGGGCTACACCACCTATCACAACGTCGCCGGCGCCCCGGCCATGAGCGTGCCGCTCAACTGGACGCCCGAGGGTCTGCCGGTGGGGACGCAGTTCGCCGCCCGGGTCGGTGGCGAAGGGCTGCTGTTCCAGCTCGCCTACCAGCTCGAGACCGCCCAGCCCTGGGCCGGTCGCGTGCCACGGGTGCGCGCGGTGACCCGCAAGGCGCCGTTCAGCGTCGAGCTGACCGGCTAGGCGACCAGTCCCTGCAGCCTGGCCGCGGTCTCCCGCACGCGCTCCGGCCCGCCAAGCAGTTGGCGGTTGAGGCCGATGCGCTTGAACCAGTAGTGCAGGCCCAGCAGGTCGGTGATGCCGATGCCGCCGTGCACCTCGGTGGACGTGCGGGCGACGAAGCGGCCGACCTCCGACAGGTGCGCCTTAGCGTGGGCGGCCATCAGCGGGGCCTCCTCGGGGGCGTGGTCGAAGGCGTAGGCCGCGTACCAGACCAGGGCGCGGGCCGGCTCCAGGTCCGCGGCCATCTCGGCGCACAGGTGCTTCACAGCCTGGAACGAGCCCACCACCCGGCCAAACTGGCGCCGCTCCTTGGCGTAGGCTACAGCCTTGTCGAGCATGGCCTGGGCCGCGCCCAGGGTGTCGGCGGCCAGCAGGATCCAAGCCGCGTCGCGCAGCCGCTCCAGAGCCTGGTTTGAGGCCAGCGGCTCGGCTGGCGTGCCGTCGAACGTCAGTTCGCTGAGCCGGCGGGTGGCGTCGATGCTGCTCATCTGAGCGATGGCCTGGGCGCTCTGCGCCAGGTGCAGCCCGCCGGCGCGGTCGGCGACCACCAGGACGTCGGCGCCCACCGCATCAATGGCGAAGAGGGTCTTGCCGCTTAGCCGGCCGCTGGCCGCCTGGACCCCTGCCCCGTCCCGGGCGCCGGCGATCGGCTCGGAGATGGCGACGCCCGCGAGCGCCTCGCCGGCCGCCAGTTTCGGCAACCAGAGCGCCTGTTGCTCTGGGGAGCCGGCCAGCGTCAGGGCGAGTGGCGCCAGGACAGCGGAGCCCAGGAACGGCGTCGGGGCCACCGCCCGGCCCAGGGCCTCGGCGGCGATGGCGGCCTCCAGCAGGCCCAGCCCGAGGCCGCCGTGGTCCTCGGCGATCGTCAGGCCCGGCAGGCCAAGCTCAGTCAGCCCCGCCCAGATGTCGGGCGCCGTCGCCTGTCCCTCGTCGGCGAAGCGCCGCACCCGCTCCAGGGGCGAGAGCTTTTCCAGCGCCCGGGTGACGCTGTCCTGCAGCAGCTTCTGGTCTTCCGAGAGCGCGAACCGCATGGCCTCAGACCTTAGCCGGGCTGGGTTCGCGCGGCAGGGCCAGGCCCCGCTCGGCGATGATGTTCTTCTGGATCTGGGCGGTGCCGCCGCCGATGATCAGGCCCAGGTCGAACATGTAGTTCCACTGCCAACGGCCCTTGGCGCGCAGGTGCGGGCCGTCGTGATAGAGCACCCCAAGTTCGCCCAGGGCGTCGATGGCCAGCGCCGCCACCTGGTGGTTCAGCTCGCACCCCTGCAGCTTGACGATCAGCCTCGCCAGCCCGGCGCTGTCGTCGGTGAGGGTCCGCAGGCCGTTGAACTTCATGGCGAACATCCGGCCCTGGAGCTGCATCAGCCGATCGCGGAACAGGGGATTGTCGATCACCCGCTGGCCATCCACGGTCTCGGTCTTCATCAGCTCGGTCAGCGCGTTGAGGCGCGCCTCTGCGGCATTGGGATCGCCCAGCATGCCGCGCTCGTGCTGGAGCGTGGTGTTAGCCACGAACCAGCCCCGCCCGCGCCCGCCGACCACTTGGTTCTGCGGAACCCGCACGTCCGTGAAAAACACCTCATTGAACTCCGAGCCGCCGGTCATGGTCTTCAGCGGCCGGACCTCGATGCCTGGCGTGTCCATGGGGATCAGCACGTAGGAGATGCCCTCGTGCTTGGCCGCGTCCGGCTCGGTGCGGATCAGGGCGAACATCATCTGGGCGGCCTGGGCGGTGCTGGTCCAGATCTTTGAGCCGCAGATGACGAAGTCGCCGCCGTCTTCCACCGCCTTGGTCTGCAGGGACGCCAGGTCGGAGCCCGCGCCCGGCTCCGAATAGCCCTGGCACCAGATGATCTCGCCCCGCAGTGTCGGGCCGATCCAGCGGCGCTTCTGGTCTTCCGACCCCACCTCCAGCAGGGTGGGCGCCAGCATGGAGACGCCCTGGTTGGCGATGCCCCGGGGCGCGCCGGCGGCGATGAAGGCCTCGGCGATGATCCGCGACTTCAGGATGTCCGGCTCTGCGCCATAGCCGCCGTAGTCGCGCGGGATGGTGCGGGCGGCGTAGCCCGCCTCTATCAGCGCGATCTGCCAGGCGCGGGGGTCCTTGGCCGCACCGCCGGCGTAGTCTTCTGCGTGGTTCGCCAGGAACGCCCGCACCTCGTCGCGGAACGCCGCCAGCTCTGGGGTAAGCGTCAGGTCCATGGGCCAACCACAGCCGGTTTCGCAACACCATGCAACGGCGCCCCGAGGTCAATGCGTTATGGTCGAGCTACCTCGATCCCTGGACGGAGAGCCCCCGGATGCGACACGCCCTTCTGATTTCCGCCGCCGCCCTGAGCCTGGCCGCCTGCTCCACGGGATCGAGCGATCCCTTCGTGGGCTTCGGACCCAACCCCGATCTGCCGGCTCCCAAGAAGAGCCTGCTGCCCACGGTGGGCGTGCCGGAGACGGTGGGATGGCCCGCGGGCGCGGCGCCCAAGGCCCCGGCCGGCTTCGTGGTGACCCGGTTCGCCGAGGGCCTCGACCACCCGCGCTGGCTGCACGTGCTGCCCAACGGCGACGTGCTGGTGGCCGAATCTTCCTCGGAGTCCAAGCCGCCCAAGGGCATCCGCGGCTTCTTCCAGAACATGCTGATGAAGCGCTCCGGGTCCCTGGAGAAGAGCCCCGACCGGATCGTCTTGTTGCGCGACGCCAACGGCGACGGGGTGGCCGAGATGAAGGCGGTGTTCGCGCCCTCCGTCCGCCGGCCCTTCGGCATGGCCCTGGTGGGCGACACCCTCTATGTGGCCACCGATTCCAGCGTCATCCGCTTCCCTTACCAGGCCGGCCAGACCGCCGTGCAGGGGCCCGGCGAGAAGGTGTTCGACCTGCCCAGCGGCATAAACCACCACTGGACCAAGAGCCTGATCGCCAGCCCGGACGGCGCCCGGCTCTACGCCACCGTTGGCTCCAACTCCAACGCCGGCGAGAACGGGATGGCGGCGGAGGAGGGCCGCGCCGCGATCCACGAATACGCGATCGCCACCGGCCAGAAGCGCATCTTCGCCGGCGGCCTGCGCAACCCCAACGGCCTGGGCTGGGAGCCGGTCACCGGCGCCCTGTGGACCACGGTCAACGAGCGCGACGAGATCGGCAACGACCTGGTACCCGACTACATGACCAGCGTGCGCGACGGCGGCTTCTACGGCTGGCCCTACAGCTACTACGGTCAGAATGTGGACGACCGGCTCAAGCCGGCCCGCCCCGACCTGGTGGCGAGCGCCATCGCTCCGGACTACGCGCTGGGTCCGCACACCGCCTCCCTGGGCCTGGCGTTCTACACGGGCCAAGCCTTCCCGACGACCTACAGCGGCGGAGCCTTCGTGGGCCAGCACGGCTCCTGGAACCGCAAGCCGTTGAACGGCTACCGGGTGGTGTTCGTCCCCTTCGCCGGCGGCAAGCCGCAGATGCCCGCCCAAGCCTTCCTGACCGGCTTCCTCAACGCCGAGGAAAAGGTCCAGGGACGTCCTGTGGGCGTGGCTGTCGACAGCAGAGGCGGCCTGCTGGTCGCCGACGACGTGGGCGAGATCGTCTGGCGCGTGGCGCCTGCGGCCACCGCCACGGCGTCGGCTGGCTAGCCGATCCGGAACGCGCAGAGCTTGTTGCCGTCGGGGTCGCGGAAGTAGGCGGCGTAGAAGGCTTCGGTGCGCAGGCCCGGCGGGCCTTCGCAGGTTGCGCCCAGGGCCAGGGCTGCGGCGTGGGCCTCGTCCACCGCCTTTCGCGACGGCGCCTGCAGAGCCAGCATGGCGCCATTGCCCGGGCTGGCCGGCGCTCCGTCGAACGGCGCGGTGATCCCCAGCATCGGGCCCTTCACCACGCTGCCGTAGTACTGGGAGCGTTCCCAGTGGATCGTGCGCTTGCCGCCCAGCGGCGCCAGCACCGCGTCGTAGAACGCGCGCGAGCGCTCCAGGTCGTTGGCGCCCAAGGTGGCGTAGCCCAACATGGCCTCAGCCCATCTTGAAGGCGCAGATCTTGTTGCCGTCCGGGTCGCGGAAATAGGCGCCGTAGAAGTTATCCATCCGCTGGCCGGGCGGGCCCTCGCAGGTGGCGCCGGCGGCCAGCGCCGCGGCGTGCACCTGGTCGACCAGCTCCTTGGTGGGGGCGGAGAGCGCCAGCATGGCGCCGTTGCCGCTGGTGGCGGCCTCGCCGTCATAGGGCTTGCACACCGCAAACATGCCGCCGCCCGCCCCGCCGCCGTAGAACTGCATCCGCTCCATGGTCATGGTCCGCTTGCCGCCCAGGGGCGCGAGCACCGTGTCGTAGAACGTCTTCGAGCGTTCGAAGTCGTTCGAGCCGATAGTCGCATAGCCGATCATGGATGTGCCCTCCGCATGCCTGGCCCTCACTTTAGCGCCCCTTACACGCGCGGCGCCAAGCGGCTTGCCATGGACGAACCGTCGCGGGGGTAGTCAACTGGCCGTCAGTAGCGGGGGAGCGTGGCATGCGCAGAGTTCTGGCGGGGGTGTTAGCGGCGGCGACGCTGGCGGGCGCGGCCCAGGCCGCGGAGCCCGGCTCCACGGCGATCCGGCGCGAGAGCTGGCCGGTGGCGGGGCTCGCGCAGCCCGCCGAACTGGTCATCGACCGCTGGGGCATCGCCCACATCTATGCGGCCAGCGCGCGGGACGCCTTCTTCCTGCAGGGCTACAACGCCGCCCGCGACCGGCTGTGGCAGATCGACCTGTGGCGCAAGCGTGGCCTGGGCCGGCTCGCCGCCCATTTCGGCCCCGCCTATGTGGCGCAGGACCGGGCGGCGAGGCTGTTCCTCTACCGCGGCGACATGGCGGCCGAGTGGAACGCCTACGCCCCAGGGGCGCGGGAAACCGTCGAGGCCTTCGCCGCCGGCGTGAACGCCTATGTGGCCGAGGTGCGGGCCGGGACGAGGCCCTTGCCCGTGGAGTTCCGGCTGACCGCCAGCCAGCCCGAAGCCTGGGCGCCCGAGGACGTCCTGCGCATCCGCAGCCACGCCCTGGTCTCCAACGTCACCCAGGAGGTGGCCCGCACCCGGGTCGCCTGCGCGGCGGGCCTGGGCGCCGACCATCTGCGGCGCAAGTTGGAGCCCGCGCACGTCGCCGCCATGCCCCGGGGCCTGGCGCCCTGCGACGTCCCGCCCGACGTGCTGGACGACTACATCCTGGCCACCCAGCCGGTGAGCTTCGCGGCCCTGGCTGGCAAGACGGCCACCGCCGTCGATCCCGGCCTGAAGCTCGCCCAGGTAATCGAAGAGACCTCGTCGGAGGGCTCCAACAACTGGGTGATCGCCGCCTCGCGCACGGCCACGGGCCGGCCGATCCTGGCCAATGACCCGCACCGTCCGGTGGGCGCGCCGTCCCTGCGTTACATCGTCCACCTCACCGCGCCGGACCTGTCGATCATCGGCGCGGGCGAACCTGCCCTGCCCGGCGTGTCCTTCGGCCACAACGGCCGCACCGCCTTCGGCATCACCATCCACGCGATGGATCAGGAGGACCTCTACGTCTACGAGACCCGCGCCGACGCCTATCGCTACAAGGGCGGCTTCGAGCCCATGCGAGTGGTGCGCGAGACCATCGAGGTGAAGGGCGAGGCGCCGCGGGAGGCGGAGCTGCGCTTCACCCGCCACGGGCCGGTGCTGGCCGCCGACGCAAAGTCAGGCCGCGCCTTCGCCCTGCGGACTATCTGGAACGAGCCCGGCCTGGCCGGTTACTTCGGGTCCTCGCGGATGTGGCGGGCGAGGTCGTGGGAGGACTTCCAGACGACCCGCAACCGCTGGGGCGCGCCGCCCCTGAACCTCGTCTATGCCGACACCGGCGGGACCGTCGGCTGGGCCGCCGCCGGCCGCGCGCCGGTCCGCCGAAACTGGGACGGCCTGATGCCCGTGCCCGGCGACGGCCGCTACGAGTGGGCGGGTTTCCAGGCCGACAATGTGCTGCCGGACGCGAAGAACCCAGCCGCGGGATTCTTCGCCACGGCCAACGAGATGAACCTGCCCAGGGGCTACCGCAATCCGGCCGCCTTCGAATGGGGCGACCGTTCGCGGATCGACCGCATCGCCGAAGTGCTGGCAACCCAGCCCAGGGCGACCCTCGCACAGTCCATGGCCCTACAGGGCGACAGCCACAACGCCATCTCAAGGCGGGCGATCGCCCTGCTGCGCCCGTTGAACTCGCCCGATCCGCAGATCGCGCGCGCGCTTGAGGTCCTCAAGGCCTGGGATAACGACGAGCGCACCGACAGTGTGGCGGCCTCGATCTACCAGACTTGGAGCGCCAGCCACCTGGGCCGCGCCACCGCGGCGGCCGTCACGCCGGCCGCCGCCCGGACCCTGATGGGCGCGGGCCAACTCGACGCGGTGATCACCTACCTGGAAAAGCCCGATGCCGGCCTGCCCGTGAACGCCCGCGACCAGCTGTTGCTCAAGACCCTGGGCGACGCCCTTGCGGAACTGCGCGTGCGCCTGGGGCCGGACATCACCACCTGGACCTGGGGCCGGCTGCACCATGCGAGGTTTGAGCCGGCCGTCGCGGTGCTGGCCGACCCGCAACTCGCCGCGCAGATGTCGGTGGGGCCGCTGCAAATCCCTGGATCGGGGTCCTCGCCGCGGGCCGCCAGCTATCGGGTGGAGGACTTCCGGCAGACCGCGGGGGCATCGGTGCGCTTCGTTCTGGACGTGGGCGCCTGGGACAACTCCATGGCCATCAACACCCCCGGCCAGTCGGGCGACCCGTTCAGCCCGCACTATCGCGACCTGTTCCCCCTGTGGGCGGCGGGCGCGTATGTGCCCTTGCGCTTCAGCCGCGAGGCGGTGGATCGCGACGCCGAGGCGGTGATCACCCTGACGCCTGCGCCCTAGCCGAAGGTCTTGCGCAGGCGGAAGTAGAGGCTGCCGCCCCACTCCAGGTCGCGCACGTCGGTGTAGTCGAGGACCCCCCGGGTGCGGGGGCCGGCATAGACCTCGCGGATACGCCTGGCGTTACGCTGGTTGATCCCCTGGGCCTCCACACGCAGGATCCAGTCAGGCCTGGGCTTGTACTCCGCGAACACGGTCACGAAAGTCGAGAGCTTGCGGGTCTCGACCTCGTTCAGGCGGAAATACCGCTCCCGCAGGCCCATGAACGCATCGATCCCCCAGGTGGACTTCCAGCGTGGCAGGTCCTGGCTGAAGTGCGCCTCCCAATCGACGGGGCGCAGGCCGGAGATCTCCCGGCGCTCCCCGGTCAGGGGGTCGGTGACCTCCGAGCGGCGAAGGGTGACCTGGCCCTTGAGCTGCCCCGCGCGGATCCGCAGCCGGTCGAGCGGCAGGGTGAGGCTGGCCAGCAGCTCATCCTTGGTCCCCTTGCCGATGTTGCCCGGCGTGTCGGCCAGGATGAGGCCCACCCGGCTGACCACCGGGATGCGATCGACCACATCGTCGATCTCGAAATGCCGCGCCGTGACCACCGCCGCACCGCCCCCCCAGAACCGCCGCTCATAGGCGGCCTCGACCACCCAGGCCTGCTGCGGGGTGATGTCCGGGTTTCCGGCCGAAAGCGTGCCGGTGGAGGCCACGTTGGGTGAGGCCACGAAGTCCTCGAAATTGAGTTGGCCCACCTCGCGCTCGACCCGCAGGCGAAGCTGGCTTGAGGTATCGGGAATCCAGGTTACGGCGGCCCGCGGCTTGGTGAACTGCAGGGACTTCTCCAGCACCACGTCACCTTCGGAGGTGACGGTGGATTTCTCCTGCCGCACGCCGGCCTCCAGCGTCAGCCGCGGCGTGGCCCGCCAAGTGCTGCGAAGGTAGGCCTCGCCGCGCTTCTCCTGAACCTGCACATTGGCGGCGGGAATGGGGATCACCCGAGCATTCACCGCCAGGTCCGTCGCGCTCTCCAGTTCGTTCAGCGCGGCCTCGACCCCGGCTTCCATGGAAAGCGTCGGCGACTGGCGAAAGCGCAGATTGACCCGTCCGACCATCTCCGTGGTCTTGCGGTCCAGCAGGAAGTCGCGAACCAGGCCCGGCGCTTCGAAGTGCACGCTGGTCCTGTTGTTGTTCCACTGGTGGAAGGCCACGCCCTCCAGGGAAATCTTCTCGGTCAGGGTGCGTGAGTAGCGCCCGCCAAGCTCGGCCTGCAGCCGCTCGATCCGGTCGTACTCGTACTCCCGCCCGCCGCCCACATAGCGGTCGTAGAGCTCGACGCTGGCGGGGTTGAGCATATAGGCGCCGTTGATCCGCGCCCGGCCACCCATCAGCGGCGTCTCGTAGGCGCCGGTGGTGAAGATACGGCTGCCGTGGGAGTCCACGTCGATCAGCGAGCGCAGCCTGACTGAGCCGTCGGCGTTGTAGCGGACGCGCTCGCCGTCGCCGAGTTCGTCGCTGGGACCCCGGCCGTAGACCTGGCCCAGTTCGGCGGACTGGCCCCCGGCCCACCGCCACTGGGCCTCGGCGCGCAGGCCCCACAGCACCCGACCATCGTAGACCAGGTAGACGCCCGGCATCAGGGCGCCGCGAAACCCGGCGGTCTGTTTGCGCACCACATTGGCCACCACCGTGCGGCCGTCCATGTCGATGCCCGGCGCGCCGCCGCGGATCAACTCGACGCGCTCCACGGAGCCGGCCGGGATGCGCTTGAGGATGTCTTCCAGCAGGTCGTTCTTGGCCACGGGCGGCTGGCCGTCGATCAGCACATTGCCGCCGGACCCGGCCAGGCCACGCACCGCCGCGCCCCGGTCGAAGCTGAAGCCCGGCAGGCGGATCACCATGTCGAAGGCGTTGGTCGGCTGGGCGTCGGCGAAGAAGCTGGGCGGATAGGCGATCGCCCCGCGTTCGGCCGGCGCGGGCGGGACCGGGGTCGCCGCCTCGGCCACCGCCGGCTGGGCCGCGGCGAGGATCATCAGAAGATTCATAGGAACGTCTCGCCTCGGGGGATTCCCCGAGCCAGTGTCACGGCCTCCCCTCGGTCAAGCTAGCGGCCTTGCGCGTACAGCGTAATTTCAACGACCGGTGCGGCTTTCGCGTAACAGGCGCGCGTCAGACCCGGCCGGTCACCGGTACGAGCGCGCCGGTCATGGCGCGGGCCGCGTCGCTGGCCAGGAACAGGATCACCGCGGCCAGGTCTTCCGGCGCCACCCATGTGGAGGGGTCGGCGTCGGGCATGTCTGCGCGGTTGGCCGCGGTGTCGAGGATCGAGGGAAGCACGGCGTTTACGGTGATCCCATCGGCCTTCAGTTCCTCGGCCAGCGCCTGGGTCAGGCTGTGCACGCCGGCCTTGGAAGCCGCATAGGCGCCCATGCCCAGCGAGGCCTTCAGAGCCGCGGCCGAGCCTACGTTGACGATCCG
>NZ_JBKJTG010000108.1:0-12753 GCF_046590535.1 Phenylobacterium sp.
TCGCCGCCGGGCTGGCGGGGCGCCGGTTCAGCCTCAGGCTGCCATTCGGCTGCGCAGGTCCCGACGACAGCGCCCTGGCCTACGCCTACGACCCGGCCAAGCAGACTCTGAAGCTCACGGCGCGGCCGCAGATGTGGGGCGAGCGGGACTGGGCGCGCAGCCTGGTCGGATCGGAGACAACCGAGGCCATTGAAGGGTTCTGGATCCGCCGGCCGTGGCTGCGGACCGAGGCATGTCCCGCGGGTGAGCCGGCGGGAGCCGACGCGGCGTCTCCGGAGACCGTGGGGCTGGCCGGAGTGTTCGAGGCCGGCGGGTCGCGCCTGTTGCGGCGCGGCGCCCGGCCCTATGAGGTCACCCGCAAGGTCGATCCGGACACCCAGCCCGGCGCGGGCGGCTTCCGCCTGGTGGTTGAAGGCCGCGTGGCCGACGGCCGGCCCGTGCGGTGCGCGGCCGAGAACGCCAACCTCCGCCCCACCTGCCTGGTGAGGGTGGAGCTCGACCGGGTGGCCTTCGAGGATCCGGCCGGCGACGTCCTGGGCGACTGGCGCAGCTAGGCTCAGGCGCGCTGCTTGGCCGGCGCCCGCTTGGCCGGCTTGGCCGCGGGCGGCTTGGCCCTGGCGGCGGCGGTCTTGCCGGGGGGCTTGCGGCGCTCTCCGGCGCCCTGGCCGAGGCTGCGCCTGAGCGCTTCCATGAGGTCGACCACTTCGGCCTCCTTGGGCGCCTGCGGCGCGGTGACCGAGTGGCCCTTCTCCTTCTCCTTGATCAGGGCGCGCAATGCGTCCTCATAGCGGTCGGAGAACTGGCTGGGGTCGAAGGGTCCTTCCTGCTGCTCGATGATCTTGGCGGCGATCTCGACCATCTGCGGGGCGGGCTTCACGTTGGGGATGTCGCCGAAGTACTCGGCGGGGTCGCGGACCTCGCGCTTGTTGCGGAGGGTATAGGCGAGGATGCCCTGCTTGCCGGCCTCCAGCGCCATCAGCCGCTCGCGCTGGTGCATGACCAGGCGGCCCAGGGCCACCTTGCCAGCCTTGCGCATGGCCTCGCGGATCACCGTGAAAGCCTCCACCGCCATGTCGCCGTCGGGCGCCAGGAAGTAGGGGTCGTTCCAGTAGAGCCGGTCGATGTCTTCCTCGTCGACGAAGCGCTCGATATCCAGGGAGCGGGTGGTCTCCAGCTTGACGTTCTTGATCTCCTCGTCGGTGACCACGACGTAGCGGCCCTTCTCGATCTCATAGCCCTTGACGATGTCGGCGCGGTCCACGGGTCCGTTCTCCGGGTCGGTGGGGATCATGCGGATACGGTTGTGGGTCTGCTTGTGGAGCATGTTGAAGTGCACCTCGCCGGTGCGCGAGGTGGCGGTGTAGAGCGCCACGGGGCAGCTCACCAGGCTGAGGCGCAGATAGCCTTGCCAGGTCGGACGGGTGGCCATGGCCGCAACTCCTTGAAGGGAATCACGAAACGCAGGCGGAGCGAGTCGGTTCGGCTGGCCGGTGATTCAGCCTACTTGCCCAGCGCCAGGGTCGGCAGGGCGACCATCTGCTGGGCGTCGAGGCGGGTCTTGCGAAAGGCGGTGCGCACGCCGCTGTCGGCCCCGAACTCCATCAGGGTGTCGCGGGCCGGGTCATAGGCCGGCCAGGCCTGCGACCCGCACTTCGGCGCGCCGGATTTCGCGAAGCTGACCCAGCAGGCGTGCATCAGGGTGGCGACCGCGCGGTCTTCCGGGCTGACCACGCTCATGGGCGTGCGGCGGCCCCAGTACTCGAAGACATAGGGGATTTCCGCGGCGTGGGCGGCGCGGGTGACCGCCGGGCGCATGCGGGTGGCCACATAGGAGAAGTGGTAGAGCCAGGCGGGCTTGCCGGGGGCGGCCTGGGCGGCAACCCAGCGGGCGGGCGCCACCATGATGCGGTCGGTGAACACGGCCCGGGCCAGGGTCTCGTCGCCGGCGGCGGCCTCGGTGGTGTAGATCAGCCGGGCCGCGGCGGGGACGGCGGCCAGGGCGGCCGGCGCCAGGGGCCCCGGACCCATCAGCGAATCCTCGCCGGAGTTGGCGCCGATCATCAGCGGCACGTCGGCGAAGCTGCGGCGGGACAGCGCCTGGGAGGCGGTCTCGGTCATCAGCCTGCCGTCGACGAAGGGGCCGTAGTTGCCGTTGATGGTGTTGACCTGGGCGAACGGCAGGGCGCGGAGCTGGGCGGCGGTGGCCGTGGCCGGGGCGCCGAGCTTGGCCAGGGCGGCGACGCCTTCGGCCTCCTTGCGCTCCAGGGTGGCCGGCGCGAACCAGCCGCCGCCCGACTGGACGATGGCCTTGCGGTAGAGGCCCTTGGCGGCCGGTGTGGCCAGGAGCGCCAGAATGCTCATGCCCCCGGCGCTCTCGCCGAAGACGGTGACGTTGGCGGGATCGCCGCCGAAGGCCACGATGTTGCGCTGCACCCACTGGAGCGCGGCGATCTGGTCCATCAGGCCGAAGTTGCCGGTGGGCTGGGTTCGCGCCGCGGCGGTGAGCGCCGGATGGGCGAAATAGCCCAGCGGGCCCAGGCGGTAGTTGATCGAGACCACCACCACGCCGTCGCGGGCGAAGTTCGTGCCGTCGTAGATCCAGCCGGCGCCGGTGCGGTGCGCGCCGCCGTGGATCCAGACCATCACCGGGGCGGCACGGGCCGCCTTGGGCGTGTAGATGTTGAGCTGCAGGCAGTCTTCCGCGACCGGACCGTTGGCGCCGCCGGAGTTGGGCGTGCCGTCGGCGGTCATCGGCTGCGGGCAGGAGGGGCCAGCCTGGGTGGCGTCGCGGGGCCCGGTCCAGGCCGGGGCCCTGGCCGGGGGCGCCCAGCGCAGGGCGCCCACCGGGGCGGCGGCGAAGGGGATGTTCTGGAAGACCCGGGCGTGGTCGTTGGCGACGCCGGCCACCACGCCGGCCTCGGTCTTCACCGACAGGCCCTGGGCCTGGGCCCCCGTGGCCAACATCAAGGCCGCAGCCAGCACACCTGCCATCCGGATCATCGGGCGTCTCTCCGTCATTTGTCGCCGCGATTAGGGTCTGTTTTCCGGGCGCCCGCAACCGCGGCGCGGGGCCACGCCACAAAGTCGCCGCCAAACTCTAGGTTGTTGCGAGCCGCTGATCGATTCGGGGGATGTGGTGCGTCACTGTCTATTCTGGCTTTCGCTGGCGACGCTCGTGGCGCAGGCCCCGGCCGCGCTCGCCCAGCAGCCCCCGGCGACGCCCCGGCCAGCGCCGGCCCGACCGGCCGCCCCCGCCACGGTGGAGGGCGTCACCGTCACCGGCCAGTCGCAAGGCTTCCGCAGCTCCATCGACCGGCGCAGCTATGGGGTGGCCACCGACCTGCAGGCGACCTCGGGCTCGATCGGCGATGCGTTGCGCAACATCCCGTCGGTGGAGGTGGACGTGCAGGGCAACGTCAGCCTGCGCGGCGACGCCAATGTGACGATCATGATCGACGGCAAGCCGTCCGGCATGTTCCGCGGCGAGGGCCGCGCCCAGGCGCTGCAGGCGCTGCCGGCCGACCAGATCGAGCGGGTGGAGGTGATCACCAACCCCTCCGCCGCCTTCAAGCCCGACGGCGCCGCAGGCATCATCAACCTGGTCACCAAGACGGTCCGCAAGCCCGGCCGCTCTGGATCCATGCGGGCCTCCATTGGCTCTGCCGGGCGCCACAACGCCGGGATCAGCGGGGCCTACAACTCGCGCAAACTCACCCTTTCCGGCGACGCGGGGTTTCGCCACGACTCCCAGAAGCAGGGCGGCCGAGACCAGCGCGAGCGCCTCGATCCGGTCACCGGCCAGTTCGTGGAGAGCATCCAGACCTTCGCCAACGCCTCCGCGGTGGACAGCCGCAACGCCCGGGTCACCTTGGATTACGATCCCGACCTTAAGACCCGACTGGGCGTGGAGCTGCGCCACAACGGGGTGGATTTCGCACCCCTGACCTTCGAGACGTTCCAGGTCGGGGGCGTATCGCCGCGCGGCTACGACCGGCTGGGCCGGGTGCGCATCGGGCGCGACAACACCGAGGCGTCGGCCAACTATCGGCGCAAGTTCGCCGGCGACGACCATCAGCTGGTGGTCGACCTGAGCCGCGAGAAGACCGAGGAGAACCGCAGCCGCCGGACCACCACCCTCAACCGCCGGCCGGCCGGCCCGGAGGCTTTCGAGGACCTGGGCGGGCGCAACATCCTTTGGCGCAGCGAGTTCAAGGCCGACTACAGCCGCCCGATGCCCGGCGAGGCCAAGCTCAAGGCCGGCTACGAGCTGGACGTCGACGACAACGACTATGACAGCTTCGGCGCGCGCGGCGTCTCCTCCGGCGGGCCGCTGACGCCCGACCTGACGCTGGCCAACCGGTTCCTGTTCGCCCAGACCATCCACACGGTGTTCGGGACCTATGAGCGGCCGTTCGGCGACTTCACCGTGCTGGCTGGCCTGAGGATCGAGGACGTCCGGATCGACATCGACCAGGTCACCACAGCGCTGAAGGCGGAGAACAACTACGCCCGGGTCCACCCGAGCCTGCACCTGGCCTACAAGCTGAGCGACGCCCGGCAGGTGAGCGCGAGCTACAGCCACCGCCTGCAGCGACCCCGGCCGGAGGACTACAACCCGTTCCGGTTCTATCAGGACCCGCAGAACTTCCGGTCAGGCAACCCGGCGCTGAAACCGCAGGAGACCCACTCCTTCGAGGGCGGCTACCAATACCGCAAGGACGGGACCTTCTATCTGGCCACGCTCTACTACCGGCAGAGCCAGGACCAGGTGACCGACGTGGTCCGCGACATCGGCGCAGGGGTCTTCCTGACCACCCGGGAGAACCTGGGCGAGAGCCGCAGCGGCGGCGTGGAGCTGGTGGCCAACGGGCGGTTGAGCAAGCAGCTCACCTACAATGTCAGCGGCAACGCCTTCTGGAACGAGATCGACGCCAGCCGGCTGGGCTTCGCGGAGCCGCGCTCGGCCGTCTCGCTGTCCGGCCGCGCCAACCTCAACTGGCAGGTGACGCCCAAGGACTTCGTGCAGGTCAACGCCAACCTGCACGGCAAGCGCCTGACGCCGCAGGGCTACAACGAACCGTTCGGGATGCTGAACCTGGGCTACCGGCGCAAGATCAGCGACGCCCTGTCGCTGACGGTGAGCGTGCAGGACGCCCTGGACACCTTCCGCGACAGCCAGGTGATCGACACGCCGGTGCTGCGGCAGAACGTGCGGCGGGAGATCGATTTCCGGGCGGTGTTCGTGGGCCTGACCTACAGCTTCGGCGGCGGGCCCCGGCCGCGCGAACCCGGCTTCGAATTCAGCGCCGGCGGCGCCCCGGGCGGCCAGTAGACCCGTCGGTCGACCCGACTCTGGCCGCTTGACTCCCCGGTTCCTATTGTGAGAACAAAACTGGAACAAACGGAGTCCTAAGGTCATGTCCGATTTTCGCGCAGGGCGCATCGCCGCCGTGCGGGCGAAGATCGCCGCCCTCGAGGCGGGCGGGCGGGAGGAGTCTGAATCGCTGCCGTTCGGGGACGCGGCCATCGACGGGCGGCTGCCTGGCGGGGGCCTGCCGCTGGGCCGCTGGCACGAGGTGACCGGGGCGGGGCTGGAGGTGGAGACCTCCGCCGCGCCGGCCGCCTTCGCCGCCCTGATGGCCGCCCCCCTGGCCCGCCGGGGCGAGGCGGTGTGGGTGCTGCGCCGCGACGACCTGTTCGCGCCCGGCCTGGCCGGCCTGGGGTTTCCCCCCGAGCGGCTGATCCAGGTCTGCGCCCGCGACGAGGCCGAGACCCTGGCGGTGATGGAAGACGCCCTGGCCACCGTCGGCGTCTGCGCGGTGTTCGGGGAGGTGGAGGGCGTCGATCTGACCGCGGGGCGGCGGCTGCAGCTGGCCTGCGAGAAGCTGGGCTCCACGGGGTTTGTGCTGAAGCGCCGGCCGTTCGGCGGCGCGGCCCGGCGCGAGGCGGGGGGCTCGGCGGCGGCCACCCGCTGGCGGGTGACCCCGGCGCCTTCGGAGCCCCTGGCGGGGGAGTTCGGCCTGGGCGCGCCGCGCTGGCGGGTCGAGCTGGAACGCTGCCGGGGCGGGCGGACCGGCGCCTGGCTGGTCGAGGCCGAGCGGGCCTATTCCTGGGAGAGTACGGATGTCGCGCATCCTCTGCGCCTGGTCGCCGACCTGGGCGATCGACAACTGGCGCCGGCGCAACCCCTCAGACGCGCCGGTTGAACCCTTCGCCCTGATCGAGACGGTGAAGGGCGCGCGCAGGCTGGCGGCGGTCAGTATCGCGGCGGCGAAGCTGGGCCTCTATCCGGGACAGAAGGCCACCGACGCCATGGCCCTGGCGCCGGAGCTTGTCACCGCCGAGGCGGAGCCGCAGGCCGACGCGCTCGCTCTGATGGCGCTGGTCGACTGGTGCGTGCGCTTTTCCCCCGCCGTGGCGGCGGACGCGCCGGACGGGCTGTTTCTGGATGTCAGCGGCGTGGCCCACCTGTGGGGCGGCGAGGCGGAGCTGATGACCGACTTCCGGAGCCGGCTGGCGGCCGCGGGGCTGGGCTTTCGGCTGGCGCTGGCCGATACGCCCGGCGCGGCCTGGGCGCTGGGCCGGTTCGGAGCGGATGGCGTCATCGCCCCGCCCGGCGGCCAGGCCGACCTCCTGGGACCCCTGCCGCCCCAGGCGCTGCGGCTGGAGCCGCAGGCCGCCGCCCAGATCGAGCGGCTGGGCCTGCGCCGGCTGGACCAGCTTATGGCCCTGCCCCGCGCGCCCCTGGGCCGCCGGTTCGGCGCCGCCGTCCTGACCCGGTTGGACCAGGCCCTGGACCGCAGCCGCGAGGCGCTGGCCTTCCGTCGGCCGCCGACGCCGTGGGTGGCGAGGCTGGCCTTCGCCGAGCCGATCAGCGCGCCGGAGGACATGGCCCGGGTGGCCTTCGACGTCACCGCCAGGCTCTGCGCCCGGCTGGAGACCGAGGGCAAGGGCGCCCGGCGCTTCGAGATCGCTTTCCACCGGGTGGACGGCAAGGCCCTGCCGCTCAGCATCGGCCTGTCGCTGCCCGGCCGGGAGGCGGGGCGGATCGCCAAGCTGTTCGCGCCAAAGCTGGAAACCATCGACCCGGGCTTCGGGATCGAGACGGTGACGCTGGCCGCCTATGAGGTGGAGGCGGTGTCCGGCCGGCAGGTGCGGCTGGACGCCCGCGCCCAGGCCGCCGTGGAGGATGGCCTGGCGCCCCTGGTGGACCGGCTGGCCAACCGGCTGGGGCCTGAGCGGGTGTGGCGCGCCCAGCCGGTGGAAAGCCATGTGCCGGAGCTTTCCGTCGGCCGCGGCCAGGCCCTGGGCGCGCCTGAGTCCAGAGCGCAGGGTTGGGACCCCGAGGCGCCCCGGCCGCTGCGCCTGTTCCGCCGGCCCGAGCCTGTGGAGCAGGTGGTGGCGCTGACCCCAGACGACCCGCCCCGGCAGTTCCGCTGGCGCGGCCAGGTCCACCGGGTGCGCCGCGCCGAGGGGCCGGAACGGATCGGCGAGGAGTGGTGGAAGGGCGCCATCGAGGCGGTCTCGGTGGGCCATCTGCGCGACTACTACCGGCTGGAGGACGAGGACGGCGGCCGCTTCTGGCTGTTCCGCGCCGGCCTCCATGAACCGGGCGAGCCGGCCAAGTGGTGGATGCACGGGCTGTTTGGATGACCCGCTACGCCGAGCTGCAGGCCACCAGCAATTTCTCGTTCCTGCGCGGGGCCTCGCATCCGGGGGAACTGGTGCTGGGGGCGCAGGCGCTGGGAATCGAGGCGGTGGGGGTCTGCGACCGCAACAGCCTGGCGGGGGTGGTGCGGGCATGGAGCGAAGGCAACAAGCTGCGCGCGGGCGGGGCCCAGGTCCGCGCCCTGACCGGCTGCCGGCTGGACTTCGCCGACGGCGCGCCGAGCCTGCTGGTCTATCCCTCCGACCGGGAGGCCTATGGGAGGCTGACCCGGCTGCTCACCGTGGGTCAGCGGCGGGCGAAGAAGGGCGAGTGCGAGCTTCACTGGAGCGACTTCCTCGACCACGCCGAGAGCCAGCTAACCCTGGTGGTCCCGCCCGGTCGGCTGGACGCCACCTTCGAGGCCCGGCTGGGGCGGATCGCGGGCGAACTGCGCGGCTCCGTCTGGCTGGCGGCGGCGCGGCGCTATGGCTCCCGCGACCTGAAGCGGCTGTCGCGGCTGGCCGAGCTGGCGCAGGGGTCGGGCGCGCCCATGGTCGCCACCAACGACGTACTCTACCACGGGCCCGAGCGGCGGGCCCTGCAGGACGTGGTCAGCTGCATCCGCGAGACCTGCACGATCCACGAGGCGGGGCTGCGGCTGCAGGCCAACGCCGAGCGGCACCTGAAGTCGCCGGCCGAGATGGCCCGGCTGTTCGCCAGGTTTCCCGGCGCCGTGGCGCGCAGCGCGGAGATCGCCGGGCGCATCGGCTTCGACCTCTCCCAGCTTCGCTACGAGTATCCCGACGAGCCGGTGCCCCCCGGCAAGACCGCCATCCAGCACCTGCGCGACCTGGCCTGGGCGGGGGCCGAGTGGCGGTTCTCCGGCGGGCTGCGGGATAAGGAGCGCCGGACCATCGCCCACGAGCTCGACCTGATCGAGAAGCTGGGCTTCGCCAACTATTTCCTCACCGTCCACGACATCGTCCGCTGGGCCCGCGACCAGAACATCCTGTGCCAGGGGCGCGGCTCGGCGGCCAATTCCTGCGTCTGCTTCTGCCTGGGCATCACCGCGGTGGACCCCACCAAGGCGGACCAGGACCTGCTGTTCTCCCGCTTCATCTCCGAGAAGCGCGGCGAGCCGCCGGACATCGACGTGGACTTCGAGCACGACCGGCGCGAGGAGGTGATGCAGTACATATATCGCCGCTATGGGCGCGACCGGGCGGCCATCGTCGCCACCGTGATCCACTATCGCCCGCGCATGGCCATCCGCCAGGTGGGCAAGGCGCTGGGCCTCACTGAGGACATCACCGCGGCGCTGGCCGGCACGGTGTGGGGCAGCTACGGCGACGGGGTCCCGGACGCCCACATCCGCCAGACCGGCCTGGACCCCGACGCGCCCGAAATCCGCCGCGCCACGGCCCTGGCCCAGGAGCTGCTGGGCTTCCCGCGCCATCTGTCGCAGCACGTGGGCGGCTATGTGCTGACCCAGCGGCGGCTGGACGAGACCGTGCCCATCGGCAACGCGGCCATGGCCGAGCGCACCTTCATCGAGTGGGACAAGGACGACATCGACGCGCTGGGCCTGATGAAGGTCGACGTGCTGGCCCTGGGGATGCTGACGGCGTTGAGGAAGAGCCTCGACCTGCTGGGGCTGGCCGACATCGCCGACATCCCGCAGGAGGAGCCGGGCGTCTACGACATGCTCTGCCGCGCCGACAGCGTGGGGGTCTTCCAGGTGGAGAGCCGGGCACAGATGTCGATGCTGCCCAGGCTGAAGCCGCGCCGGTTCTACGACCTGGTCATCGAGGTGGCGATCGTGCGGCCGGGGCCGATCCAGGGGGACATGGTGCACCCCTATCTGCGGCGGCGGGAGGGCAAGGAGACCGTGACCTATCCCCGGCCGGCGCCCGAGCATCCGCAGGACGAGCTGGAAGCGATCCTGAGGAAGACCCTGGGGGTGCCGCTGTTCCAGGAACAGGCCATGCGGATCGCCATCGACGCGGCCAAGTTCTCCGACAACGACGCCGATGGCCTCCGGCGCTCCATGGCCACCTTCCGCCACTACGGCACGGTCGGAGAATACGGGGTGAAGTTCGTCGAGGGGATGGTGGCCAGGGGCTATGACGCGCAGTTCGCCCAGCGCTGCTTCCAGCAGATCGAGGGGTTCGGCTCCTATGGCTTCCCGGAAAGCCACGCGATCAGCTTCGCCCTCCTGGTCTACGCCTCGGCCTGGGTGAAGTGGAAGCACCCCGAGGTGTTCTGCGTCAGCCTCCTGAACAGCCAGCCCATGGGCTTTTACCAGCCGGCCCAACTGGTCCGCGACGCCCGCGAGCACGGGGTGGAGGTGCGCGGGCCCGACGTGACCGCCAGCGACTGGGCCTGCACCCTGGAAGAAAAGGACGACCCGCGCACGCCGCACCGGCCGGTGCGCCTGGGGCTGCGCCAGATCAAGGGGTTCCGGGAGGCGGACGCCGGCGCCCTGATGCAGGCCCGGGCGGCGGGCGCCGTCAGCCTGGAGGACTTCGCCCTGCATGCCGGCCTGTCGCGGCGCGCCCTGGAGCTGCTGGCCGAGGCCGACGCCTTTTTCGGGACAGGGCTCGACCGGCGCCAGGCGCTGTGGGCGGTGAAGGGTCTGGCCACCGACATCAAGGCCGCCCACGAGGCGCCGCTGCTCACCCGCCAGACCCTGAAGGAGACCCAGGTGCGGCTGCCGTTCATGAGCGCCCCGCAGGAAGTGGCCGAGGATTACCGCACCACCAGCCTGTCCCTGAAGGCCCATCCGGTGGGCTTCTTCCGCGAGGACCTGGCGCGCATGGGCGTGCTGCCCGCCCAGGCGCTGAACACCCAGCGCGACCGCAGGCGGCTCTCGGTGGCCGGCCTGGTGCTGGTGCGCCAGCGGCCCGGCACCGCCAAGGGCGTGGTGTTTCTGACCCTGGAGGACGAGACCGGAGTGGCCAATATCGTGGTCTGGAAGGACGCCTTCGACGCCAACCGCCGGCTGGTGATGAGCTCATCCTTCCTGGTGGTGCACGGCCAGCTGCAGCGCGAGGGCGAGGTCACCCACCTGGTGGCCAGGAGCTTCACCGACCTGTCACCCAGGCTGGGCGAAATGCGCGAGGACGCGGGCGTCATCACCGCGCATTCCAGGGTCAGCGGCCGGCTGATCCGCAGCCGGGATTTCCACTGAACGCGGACGCGGTCAGAACAGGGGCAGTTCCGGGACGGTGACGAGATGCTGATCTTCGGCGCCCTCAGCGGCGGGTAGCTCAGAACCTCAGGGTGCGGGCTTCCTTCACATGGGGCAGGGCCTGGATCTTGGCCAGCAGCGCCTCGGAGGGCTCCTGGTCGACTCCCACCAGGGCGATGGCGTCGTCGCCGGCCGAGACGCGGCCCAGGTTGAAGGTGGCGATGTTGACCCCGGCGTCGGCCAGCAGGCCGCCCAGGTTGCCGATGAAGCCCGGCTTATCCAGGTTGTTGACGTAGAGCATGGTCGGCCCGAACGGGGCGTCCAGGTCCATGCCCTTGACCTCCACGACCCTGGGCGTGCCGGCCAGCACGGAGCCGGCGAAGGAGCGCTTGCCCTTCTCGGTGATCACGGTGATGCGCACCAGGCTCTCGTAGATCGGGCTGTCGTCCTGGCGGCTCTCGGAGACAGTGATGCCGCGCTCCTTGGCCACCGCCGGGGCGGAGACCATGTTGATCTCCGCCAGCATGGGTCGCATGACCCCGGCCAGGGCCGCGGCGGTGAGCGGGCGCGCGTTCAGGCCCGCCACCTCGCCCTCATAGGCGATGTCGATGGCCTTGATGCCGAAGTCGACCATCTGGCCGGCGAAGGCGCCAAGCTTTTCGGCGAGCGCGATGAACGGCTTCAGGCGCGGCGCCTCCTCCGCCGTGACCGAGGGGCTGTTCAGGGCATTGGTGACGGCGCCGGTGAGCAGGTAGTCGCTCATCTGCTCGGCCACCTGCAGGGCGACGTTCTCCTGCGCCTCGGAGGTGGAGGCGCCCAGGTGCGGGGTGGCGATGAAATTCTCCGCGCCGAACAGCACATTGGCCCTGGCCGGCTCCTCGACGAAGACGTCGAAAGCGGCGCCGCCGATGTGGCCTGAGTCCAGCAGCTTGCGCAGGGCCGCTTCGTCCACCAGGCCGCCCCGGGCGCAGTTGACGATCATCACGCCCTTGCGGGTCCGGGCGAGGTTCTCCGCCGACAGGATGTTGCGGGTCTTGTCGGTAAGCGGGGTATGCAGGGTGATCAGGTCGGCGCGGGCCAGGAGGTCCTCAATCTCCACTTTTTCCACGCCCATCTCCACGGCGCGCTCGGGCGAGAGGAAGGGGTCGTAGGCCACCACCTTCATCTTCAGGCCCAGCGCCCGGTCGGCGACGATGGAGCCGATGTTGCCGGCGCCGATCAGGCCGAGGGTCTTGCCGAACAGCTCGACCCCCATGAAGCGGTTCTTCTCCCACTTGCCGGCCTGGGTTGAGGCGTCGGCGGCGGGGAGCTGGCGGGCCAGCGCGAACATCATGGCGATGGCGTGCTCGGCGGTGGTGATGGAGTTCCCGAACGGGGTGTTCATCACCACGATGCCGGCCGCGGTGGCGGCCGGGATGTCGACGTTGTCGACGCCGATGCCGGCGCGGCCGACCACTTTCAGGCGCGTCGCGGCCTGCAGCACTTTCTCGGTGACCTTGGTGGCGGAGCGGATCGCGAGGCCATCATAATTGCCGATGATCTCGGCGAGCTTGTCCTTGTCCTTGCCGAGATTGGGCTGGAAATCGACATCGATGCCGCGATCCTTGAAAATCTGCACGGCAGCAGGAGAAAGCGCGTCGGAAATGAGAACCTTGGGTTTGGACATTTTGTGTTCCTTTACCCTCCCCGCGAGGGAAAGGTCGGCGCGAAGCGCTCGGATGAAGCTGCGGGTGATTTCTGCTCCCTCTCCCCGTTCTTACGGGGAGAGGGTTAGGGTGAGGGGCATCTATCAACCGGTGCGAAGCCGAGAGAGCCCCTCACCCGCCGCGAAGACGCGGCGACCTCTCCCCGTAAGAACGGGGCGAGGTAAGAAAGAAATCAGGCCGCCTTCGGCAACGCCGCCTTGGTCTCGGCA
>NZ_JBKJTG010000221.1:0-22118 GCF_046590535.1 Phenylobacterium sp.
GGCGGGTTGGTCGGGTAGCCCGAACCAGACCTTCCTCCCCCGCAAAGCGGGGAGGGGGACCATTCGCCGTAGAGACTGACGCGGCCGGCGCGAACTCCGCGGAGCCCCACCCCGCTCGCGCGTTCTGCGCCATCCACCCTCCCCATGAAGCGCGGGGATGGGCCGTCTAAGCCTCGTCGTCAGACGTGCGGGCCCGGCGCTCGCTGCGCGCGGTCTGGCGGCGCGCCTCGCGGGCCTTCTGCGCTTCCCAGTAGGCCGCCCCCTCGTCGGGCTTGAACATGGTGCGAGGCGCCCCGTCCTTGTTGGCCACGGCGAAGACATTGCCCTTGGGGTCGTAGAACATGGTGTCGCCGTTGGCCCGGGTCAGGGTCTTGGTGCCGGTCGGTGGCCCCTCCACGAAGGCGTGAGCCTTCTTGATGAACTGGTCGACATTGCGGGCCCCGAAGGCCTCGCCGTTGCGCGCGAAGCTGCGCTGGGCGCTCTCCTCCGCGGAATAGCGGCGGCTGGCCGACCACATGGGCTTGCCGTCCACCAGCTTCACCGGATCGTCGCGGTGGTCGGCCCGCGGCGCCCCGGCCTCGGCCGCCTCGGTCGGGGCAGTATCGGCGGTCTGCGCCATCTGCGTTCCCGCCGCCTGTTTCTGCGCCACGGCGGACGGGCCGTTGTCGCAGGCGCTGAGCAACGCCAAAGCCGCCGATCCCATGAGCGCTGCGGTGAGCGCCGTCTTCAACCCAGCCATCCTCATTCTCCCTGTCATGGCTTCTCTGGAACAAAGAAAGAACAGAGATCGCCGGGTTTGTCGAGTCTCTATGCATGGGGTAAAGCGGCGCCTCCTTCCAGCAAGGGGCGGCAGGCCTTGGACGGCAAGCGGGTTCTCCTGATCGTGGGCGGCGGCATCGCGGCCTACAAGACGCTCGAACTCACCCGGCTGCTGCGCAAGGCCGGCGTCGGCGTGCGCCCAATCCTGACCGCCGCGGGCGCCGAATTCATCACCCCCCTGTCGCTGGCCTCCCTGGCCGAGGACAAGGTTCACCAGGACCTCTTCTCGCTCACCGACGAGGCGGAGATGGGCCATATCGAGCTATCCCGCTCCGCCGACCTGGTGGTGGTCGCCCCGGCCACCGCCGACCTGATGGCCAAGGCGGCCGGCGGTCTGGCCAGCGACCTGGCCTCCACCACCCTGCTGGCCACCGACAAGCGCGTGCTCATGGCGCCGGCCATGAACGTGCGGATGTGGGAGCACGCCGCCACCCGGCGCAACCTCGCCACCCTGCAGGCCGACGGCGTGCTGTTCGTGGGCCCCGACGAGGGCGCCATGGCCTGCGGTGAGTATGGGCCGGGCCGGATGGCTGAACCCGCCGCCATCTTCGAGGCCATCCGCGCGGCCCTGGCCGGTTCCGCGGCTGGCCCGCTGGCCGGCAAGCACGCCTTGGTCACCGCCGGCCCCACAGCCGAGGCCATTGACCCGGTGCGGGTGATCACCAACCGCTCCTCCGGCAAGCAGGGCTACGCGATCGCCGGCGCCCTGGCGGCCCTGGGCGCCCGGGTGACCCTGGTCAGCGGCCCCACGGCTCTGGCCGCGCCTCCCGGGGTCACCCGAATTGATGTGGAGAGCGCCCGCGACATGCTGGCGGCCTGCCAGGCGGCGCTGCCCGCCGACATCGCCGTCTGCGTCGCCGCCGTGGCCGATTGGCGTCCCGAAACCCTGGGCGACCGCAAGATTAAGAAGAGCGACGGCGCGCCCGCGGCCATCGCGCTCACCGAGAACCCCGACATCCTGGCGACGCTGGCCAGGGACCCGCGCCGGCCCCGGCTGGTGATCGGCTTTGCGGCGGAAACCCACGACGTTGAGGCCAACGCCACCGCCAAGCTTGCCCGCAAGGGCTGCGACTGGATCGTCGCCAACGACGTCAGCGTGGCCGGAACCATGGGCGGCGACGACAACGCCGTGGCCATCGTCTCCGCCGGCGGAATCGAGCGATGGGAGCGTATGCCCAAGGCCGAGGTGGCCCGCCGCCTCGCCGCCCGTATCGCTCAGGAGGTCTAGTGGCCCCGACCGTCCCGATCATGCGCCTGCCCCACGCAGAGGGCCTGCCTCTGCCGGCCTATGAGACCTCGGGCGCCGCCGGCATGGACCTGCGCGCCGCGGTGCCGGAAGAAGACCCTCTGGTGCTGCGCCCGGGCGCGCGGTTCCCGGTCCCCACGGGCCTGGCCTTCGCCCTGCCGCAGGGTTTCGAGGGCCAGGTGCGGCCCCGCTCGGGCCTGGCGGCCAAGTCAGGGATCACCTGCCTGAATTCCCCCGGCACCGTGGACGCCGACTACCGCGGCGAGGTGAAGGTGATCCTGGTCAACCTGGGCGCGGAGGACGTCACCATCCGCCGGGGCGACCGCATCGCCCAGCTGGTCATCGCCCCCGTGGTCCAGGCCGTCTGGAGCGAGGTGGAGAGCCTGGACGAAACCGTCCGCGGGCCCGGTGGCTTCGGCTCCACGGGCGGGCGCTGAGGTGAACGAGCCCACCCCGAAGCGGAAAGGCGGCCTCCGTTGGCCCTCCCTGGGCGAGCTAGTGGCGATCCTGGCCGTGGTGATCGCCGGCCTGGGCTACTGGGACAACCGCCGCGACCGGGCCGAAGAACGCGCCCACCTGGCCGAGCTGAAGGCCGGCGCCGCGCCCAGGGCCTTCCTGATGACCGGGACCCCCAGCGAAGGCGGCGGCCGCATCGCGCTCGCCTCCGCCCAGCCCGACCAGGTGATCCAGACCCAGACCCTGCATTTTCCCAGCGCCGTTCGCGCTGAGCCCATTCAAACCACCGGCAACCCGCGCATCGAGCGAGACTGGTTCGCGGGGGGCCTGAAGAAGGCCCTGCGCGACGTGCCGCGCGGCGACGAGGCCAAGGGTCGGGTGCCGGTGGGCGTGGTCACGGTGTTCATCGAGGACGGCAAGACCCGCACCGACCGGGCCATCTATCGCCTGGGCTACGGCCTGCAGGACCGGTTGCTGCGCGGTGACGCCGTGGAGCTGGAAGGCCTGTCCCTGGTCCGCCGCGGCGTCACCGGCGACCTGCAGGCCGCGGTGGACGCCATGTGGCCCAAGCCGGCCCCGCCCGAGGCCACGCGCTGAGCGTCCTGCGGGACCTGGCCATCGAGACCCCGCGGTTTGTGCTGCGGGCGCTGGCGGCATCCGACCGCGACGACCTCTTCGCCCACTTCGCCGACCCGGCGACAGTGGAGCACATGGACATCCAGCCCCTCACCGATCCCGCTCAGGCTGACGCCATCATCGACTGGGCGACCGGCCTTGGTGAGGCGGGGGTCCGCTGGACGATCCGCGACCGGGCCGGCGCCTTCAAGGGCACGGTTGGCTTCAACAGCATCGTCCGCGAGCGCGCGTCCCGGGGCGAGATCGCCTATGACGTGGTCCGGGGCGCACGGCGTCAGGGGGTGATGGCCGAGGTGCTGCCGGCGGTGCTGGAGGCCGGCTTCGGCGCCCTGGGCCTGCATCGCATCGAGGCCATGGTCACGCCGGGCAATGTGGCGTCCACGGCCCTGCTGGCGGCGCACGGGTTCACCTGCGAGGGGACCTTGCGCGATCACGCCTTCTGGAAGGGGCGGTTCTGGGACCAGCAGGTCTACGCCCGCCTCAGCGGTCGCTGAACCCCAGCACGTCCTGCATGTCGTATTCCCCCGCCGCCCGGCCGGCGACCCAGCGGGCGGCCGCCACCCCGCCCCGGGCGAACAGGCCCCGGTCGCGGGCCGAGTGGGCAAGGGTGAGGATCTCGTCCTCGGCGGCGAAGGTCACGCTGTGCTCGCCGACGATGCCGCCGCCGCGCATCACCGAGAAACCGATCTCGCCCACGGGCCTGGCCCCGGTGATCCCGTCGCGGGCGCGCCGCCCCACCTTGCTCAGGTGTGTGCCTCGCCCCGCCGCGGCGGCCTCGCCCAGCATCAGGGCGGCGCCCGAGGGCGCGTCCACCTTGCGCCTGTGGTGGGCCTCGAAGACCTCGATGTCGTAGGCCTCGGCCGGCAGGGCCCGAGCCGCCTGCCGCACAAAGCCCAGCAGCATGTTGACCCCCAGCGACAGGTTGCCGGCCCGCACGATGGCGATCCGCCGGCTGGCCTCCGTGATCGCCGCCAGATGCGCTTCGCCCAGACCCGTGGATCCGACAACCAGGGCCACGCCGCGCTCCGCCGCCTGAGCCGCCAGGGCCGCCGAGGCGTCGGGGGTGGTGAAGTCGATCACTACGTCGGCGCGGGCCAGGGCGTCCTCAAGGCTCACCAGGTCATCGCCAGCCACGCCCGGCCGGTCGAAGCGGGCGGCCAGTTCGAGGCCGTCGGCCGCGCGCACAGCCTCGCACATGGCTTGGCCCATGCGGCCCAGCGCGCCGGCGACGGCGATCCTGATCGGGCCCTGGGACAGCGGGGTCTCTCCGGAGAACGAAGTCAGGCCGTAGTCTCGCGAGCCGGGGCGCCGGGTCAAGCTGCGCCGAAAGGTTGTTTGGACGGCCCGGGCTCTGTAGGTTGCGCCCCTTCTCACCGCCCCCGGAGCGTGACAGCCGAAAGTGGATGCCGGTTTCGGCGCCCGTCACGCTCTCAATTTTTGAAGACAGACCCTTTTCATCCGGTTCAAGCGACTTGAACCGGAAAGGGTCTGGCCGCCTGAAGGACCGCCGCCGCATGAGCGACGCCGAGAAACGCACCTTTACGGACGAGGAAGCCCTCGACTTCCACCGCTATCCCACGCCCGGGAAGATCGCCATCGCCGCGACCAAGCCGATGGCCACCCAGCGGGATCTTTCGCTGGCCTATTCCCCGGGCGTCGCCGTGCCTGTGCTGAAGATCGCCGAGGATCCGGACGCGGCCTACGACTACACCTCCAAGGGCAACCTGGTGGGGGTGATCTCCAACGGCACGGCCATCCTGGGCCTGGGCAACCTGGGCGCCCTGGCCTCGAAGCCGGTGATGGAGGGCAAGGGCGTGCTCTTCAAGCGCTTCGCTGACGTGGACGCCATCGACATCGAGGTCATGGCCACCGATCCCGACGAGATCATCACGGTCATCAAGAACATCGGCGTCACCTTCGGCGGCATCAATCTGGAGGACATCAAGAGCCCGGAGTGCTTCCGCATCGAGACCGAGCTGCAGGAGTTGTTGGACATCCCGGTGTTCCACGACGACCAGCACGGCACCGCGATCATCTGCGCCGCAGGCCTGATCAACGCCTGCCACATCACCGGGCGCGACCTGAAGGACGTCAAGGTGGTGCTGAACGGCCCGGGCGCCGCGGGCATCGCCACCCTCGAGCTGATCAAGGCCATGGGCATCCGGCCCGCCAACGTCATCGCCGTGGACCGCAAGGGCGTGCTCTGGCGCGGCCGCGGCGAGGACATGAACCAGTGGAAATCGGCCCACGCCGTCGACACGCCGCACCGCACGCTGGCCGAGGCCCTGGTGGGCGCCGACGTGTTCATCGGCCTGTCGGTGAAGGGCGCGCTCACCGCTGACCTGGTCAAGGCCATGGCCCCCAAGCCGATCATCTTCGCCATGGCCAATCCGGACCCGGAGATCACCCCGGAGGAGGTCTACACCGTCCGTCCCGACGCCATCGTCGCCACCGGCCGCAGCGACTATCCGAACCAGGTGAACAACGTCCTGGGCTTTCCCTACATCTTCCGTGGCGCGCTGGATGTGCGGGCGCGGCGCGTCAACATGGAGATGAAGATCGCCTGCGCCAATGCGCTGGCCCAGCTCGCCCGGGAGGATGTGCCCGATGAGGTGGCCGCCGCGTATCACGGCCTGCAGCTGAAGTTCGGGCCCGAGTACATCATCCCGACACCCTTCGACCCGCGCCTGATCTGGTACATCCCGCCGTTCGTGGCCCAGGCGGCCATGGACACCGGCGTGGCCCGCAAGCCCATCGAGGACATGGACGTCTATCGGTCCAGCCTCGCCCAGCGTCTCGATCCCACCGCGGCCTTCCTGCAGAAGCTGCAGGGCGCGGTCCTGTCAGGCCCCAAGAAGCGCATCGTCTTCGCCGAGGGCGAGGAACCCAGCGTGATCCGCGCCGCCTACGCCTTCCAGAGCGCCGGCCTGGGCCAGGCCATCCTGGTGGGCCGCGAGGACCTGGTGCACGAGAACATGGCCCTGGTGGGCCTCGACCCCGGCGAGGTGAAGCTGGAGATCATCAACGCGCGGCTGTCGCACTGGAACGAGGCCTTCGTCGACAACCTCTACGCCCGCCTGCAGCGCGAGGGTTACCTGCGCCGCGACATCCAGCGGCTGATCAACCAGGATCGCAACTCCTTCGCCGCCTCCATGGTGGCGCTCGGCCACGCCGACGGCATGGTCACCGGCGTCACCCGGGCCTTCGACCAGGTGCTGGAAGAGGTGCTGCGGGTGATCGACCCGTCGCCGGACGGCCGGGTGATCGGCATGAGCGTGGTGCTGGCCAAGGGCCGGACCCTGTTTATCGCCGACACCAACGTCACCGAGATGCCGGGCGCCCAGGACCTGGTGGAGATCGCCATCGAGGCCGCCCGTGCGGTCCGCACCCTGGGCTACACGCCTCGGGTCGCCTTCATGAGCTATTCGACCTTCGGCAACCCCATGGGCGAGCGCTCCGAGAAGGTCCGCGAGGCCGTGGCCATGCTGGACGAGCTCGAGGTGGACTTCGAGTACGAGGGCGAGATGCCCGCGGAACTGGCCCTGGAGCCTGCCCGGCGCGGCAACTATCCGTTCATGCGCCTCACCGGCCCGGCCAACGTCCTGATCATGCCGGCCATCCACTCCGCCGCCATCTCCACCCAACTCCTGAAGTCCATCGGCGGCGCCACGGTGATCGGGCCGCTGCTGCTGGGCATGGACAAGGCCGTGCAGATCTGTCCGCTGTCAGCCTCGGTCTCCCGGATCCTGCACATGGCCACCGTCTGCGCCTACGACCGCCCGCTGGTGGAGGTCGAGAGCTAGAAGGCGCGCGTTCCTCCCCCCCCAGGGGGAGGGGGACCGCGAAGCGGTGGAGGGGGTTCCAGCCACCGAGCCCGCAAGCGCCCCGCGATCGGCCGCTGGGACAGGACCCCCGACCATGAGTTCCGCCTTTAGCCTCGGCATCGACTTCGGGACGACCAACACGGTGGTGGCCCTGGCCGACGCGCGCGGGCCGGCGCACCTGGTCAATTTCTCCGCGCCCGAGGGCGAGCTGTTCGCCTTCCGCTCTGCGCTATCCTTCCACGCCCCGGCCGAGCATCCACAGGAACGCACCGTGGCCGCGGGCCCCTGGGCGATCGACGCCTATGTCGAGGACCCTGTCGAGACCCGCTTCATCCAGTCGTTCAAGAGTTTCGCGGCCTCGGAGAGCTTCTCGGAGACGCAGATCCTCGGCCGCCGCTACCGCTTCGAGGATCTGCTCTCCGCCTTCCTGCTGAAGCTGCGCGACTATGCAGGCCCCGGGATGGCCGACCTGCCGTCCCGAGTGATCGTCGGCCGGCCGGTGACCTTCGCCGGCGCCGCGCCTAAGGAAGCGTTGGCCCTGGCGCGCTACGAGACCGCCTTCGCGCGGATGGGGTTCTCCGAAATCCTCTATGCCTACGAGCCGGTTGGGGCGGCCTTTTTCTTCGCCCGAGAACTTCACCACGACGCCACGGTGCTGGTGGGGGACTTCGGCGGCGGCACTTCGGACTTCTCGATCATCCGCTTCGAGCGCCAGGCCGGCGAGATCCGCAGCCAGGCTCTGGGACGCTCCGGCGTGGGCGTGGCCGGCGACGCCTTCGACTACCGGATCATCGACCGGCTGGTGTCGCCGGCCCTGGGCAAGGGGTCGAGCTACGAGAGCTTCGGCAAGGTGCTGCCGATCCCCAACCGCTACTATTCGGCCTTCGCCCGCTGGGACCAGCTAGCCCTGATGCGGGCCAGCCGCGACATGCGCGAAATCCGCCGGCTGGTGCGCGACGCCACGGAGCCCGCGAAGATCGCCCGCCTGGTGGAGACCCTGGACGAGAACTACGGCTACCAGCTCTACCGCGCGGTCTCGCGGCTGAAGGAGGCGCTGTCGGCGGACGACCGGGCGCAGTTCCGCTTCGAGGCGGGCTCCATCTCCCTGGTCCGCGACGTGGCGCGCGCTGAGTTCGAGGGCTGGATCGCCCCGGAACTGGCCCGGATCGAGGCCGCGGTGAACGCCGCCCTGGCCGACGCCAACCTGGCGCCCGAGGGGATCGACCGGGTGTTCCTCACCGGCGGCTCGTCCCTGGTGCCGGCGGTCCGCGCGATCTTCCACCGCCGGTTCGAGCCCTCACGGATCGAGACCGGCGCGGAACTGGAATCCATCGCCTCGGGCCTAGCCCTGATGGGCCGTGAACGCGACCTCAGCCGCTGGACGACGCGGGCTTGAGCTACTTCGCCTTCCGCAGGGTCGGGCTCTCCAGATCCAGGTCGGTGACCGCGATCACCTCCAGGTTGGGCAGCTTGGCCTTCAGCGGCGCGGAGAAGGCCTTGGCGTCGCCGACGACGATGACGCTGGCCTGCCCCGGGTCCATCACCCGGCCGGCGAAGCTGCGCACCTCGGCGGCGCTGACCGCCTCGACCTTGTCGGTGTAGCGGCCCACCTCGTCGAGCGGCACGCCATAGACCGCGAACTCGCCCAGGATGTCGGCCAGGCCGCCCGACGTGGCCAGTTGCCGGCCGAAGCCACCCACCAGCACCGACTTGCGCGCCTTCAGCTCGTCGGCGCCGGCGGGCTCGGTGGCCAGCTTGGTCATCTCCGCCTTGATCAGGTCCAGCACCTCGGCGGCCGACTCGTTCTTGGTCTGGGCGCTGGCCCGGAAGGAACCCGTGGTGCGGTTGGCGGCGAGGCTGGCCCGGGCGCCATAGGACAGCCCGCGCTTGATGCGGATCTCCTGGTTCAGGCGGGCGGAATAGCCCCCGCCCAGGACGGTGTTGGCGACGATGCCGGGATAGTAGTCCGGGTCGCTGCGGGCGATGCCGGGGCGCAGCACATTGACTGAGGCCTGGCCGGTGCCGGGCAGGTCGATGGCCACGGCGCGGGGCCGGCCCTGCGGGTTGATGTTAGGCGCCGCGGCCAGGGGCCCGGCCGGGCGGGCCCAGCCCCCGAACGCCCGCTCGGCCAGCGCGAAGCCCTGCTCGGGGGTGATGTCGCCGGTCAGCACCAGCACCGCGTTGTCGGGCCGAAAGCTCGCCCGGTGGATCTGCGACAGGTGCTCGGGCTTCAGGCGGGCGATGGAGGCCGGCGTGCCGCCGGTGGGGTGGCCGAACGCCGTGCCGCCGAACACCACTGGCGCGGCGGCGAAGGCGGCCAGTTGGCCGGGCTCCTGGTAGGCCACCTGCAGGCCGTCCAGGGCCTGCTGGCGCTGCCGCTCCAGCTCCTCGGCGGCGAAGGCAGGGTTCTTGGCCACGTCGGCCATGATCGGCAGGGCGGCGGCCAGCTTGTCGGGCATGGCGTTCAGGGTCACCGACGAGGACTCCAGCCCGGCGCTTGCGTCCAGCGTGGCGCCCAGCGCCTCGATCTGGCTGGCGATCTGCTGGGCGGAGCGGGTCTTGGTGCCCTCGGTGAGCATGCCGGCGGTCATCCCGGCGGCGCCCGCCAGGCCCTGCGGGTCGGCCCAGGCGCCGGTCTTCACGGTGAGGTCGGCGGTGACCAGCGGCAGGTTCGAGGACCTGGCCACGATCACCCGCAGCCCATTGGCCAGCGTGCGCTCGGCGGGTTTCGGCAGCACCGGGCTCACCGGCTCGGCCAGGGGCGGCGGCGCCTGGCGACGAGCCTCGGCGGCCAGGGTGTAGATCGGGCCGGAATAGGTGGCGACCCTCTTCGGCGGCGCCGGGGGTTTCACCTCCGCCTCGCCCTTGGGCCGGTCGGTCTCGGCCCGGTAGCGGACGCTCATCCGGCGGTTCTCGGGCAGGTACTTGGCCGCCACCCGCTGCACGTCGGCGGCGGTCACCGCCTGCAGGTCGGAAAGCTCGCTGTTGGCCTTGGCGGGATCGCCGTCGATCTGCAGGGCGTAGCCCAGGGCGAAGCCGCGGCCGTCGATGGTCTCGCGTTCGCGCAGCTTGGCGGTGACCAGTTCATTCTTCGCCTCGTTCAGTTCGGCGGCGGTGGGCGCGGCGTCGCGCAGGCGCTTCACCTGCGCCAGCAGGGCCGCCTCGCCCTGTTCCAGGGTCTTGCCGCTGGCCATGATGGCGCCCACCACGATCATGCCGGGGTCGGCCGGCAGGTCGGCGCTGGAGAGCGCCTCGGCGGCGATCTGCTGTTCATAGACCAGCGCGTTGTAGAGCCTCGACGACTTGCCGCCTGAGAGGATCGCGTCCAGCACCTTCAGCGCCGGGGAGTCGGGGTGGGACGCCGACGGCCCCTGCCAGGTCAGCGCCACCGCCGGCAGCGGCACGTTGGGGCCATAGCCGTTGAACACCCCGGCCTGCGCCCGCGCGGGCTCCTTCACCGTCACCCGCGGCATCGGCTGGGCGGGCTTGGCGATGGGCGCCATGTACCGGTCGATCCAGCCGTTGAGCTGGGCCTCGTCGAAGTTGCCGACCACGATCAGGGCGGCGTTGTCGGGCCGGTAATAGGCCTGGTGGAAGGCGCGCACGTCATCGATGGTGGCGGCGTCCAGCTCCTCGATGGAGCCGATCCCTGGGCGCTTGTAGGGGTGGGTGGTGTAGCTCGCCTGCGGCAGGTAGAGGGCGAACAGCCGGCCATAGGGCGAGGCCAGCACCCGCTGGCGAAGCTCTTCCTTGACCACGTCGCGCTCCGACTTGAACACCGCCTCGTCCACCACCAGGAAGCCCAGCCGCTGGCTCTCCACCCAGATCAGCCGCTCCAGGTGGTTGGCCGGGACCACCTCGTAGTAGTTGGTGAAGTCGTCGTAGGTGGATGCGTTGTTGAACCCGCCCACGTCCTCGGTCATCCGGTCGATGCTTTCGGACGGCAGGTCCTTGGTGGCCTTGAACATCATGTGTTCGAACAGGTGGGCGAAGCCCGAGCGGCCCTGCGGGTCGTCCTTGGAGCCCACTCCGTACCAGACCTGCACGGAGACATTGGGGGTGGCCCGGTCCAGGGAGGTCAGCACCTTCATGCCGTTGGCCAGGGTGCGTTCCTCGAAGACGATCGACGGGACCTGTGTGGCCGGCTGGGCCTGGGCCAGGGCGGCGCCCGAGAGCGCCGTGGTGGCGAGGAAGACGGCGAGGCCGGCGGCACGGGCGGTGCGGTGCATGAAAGCTTCCCGGTTTGAGGGTCTGGCCGAAGCCTTACCACCCAAACCGGCCCGCGGAAGCTTACGGGGTTGTCATGATGGGCCGCCAATGCTGCGGCCCCGGGCCCGCCGCGCGGCTCAGCTCGACACCCTGACCAGCATCTTGCCGGCGTTGTCGCCGTGCATCAGGCCGATCAGCGCCTGGGGCGCCTGGCTGATCCCTTCGCGGATGGTCTCCTGGTACTTCACCCGCCCGTCCTTCAGCCAGCCGGCCATGTCGCGCTGGAAGTCGCCGTACATGTGCATGAAGTCGGTGCCGACGAAGCCCCGCAGCATCACCCGCGAATAGATGATGTTGGACAGGTTCGACACCGCCGAGCGCCCCGAGTTGTAGCCCGAGATGAACCCGCAGACCGGAATGCGGCCAAGCGTGTTCATGCGCCGCAGCGCCGCCTCCAGGTGGTCGCCGCCCACATTGTCGAAATAGACGTCCAGGCCTTTGGGCGTCGCCGCTTCCAGGGCCCCGCGGATTGGCTGGGTCTTGTAGTTGATCACCGCGTCGAGCCCGACCTCGTCGGACAGCCAGCGGGCCTTCTCGTCGGAGCCGGTGGAGCCCACCACGTAGCAGTCCTTGATCTTGGCGATCTGCGCCGCCACCGAGCCCACCGCCCCGCCGGCGGTGGAGACGAACACCTGCTCGCCGTCCTTCAGCGCGCCGATGTGCAGCAGGCCGCCATAGGCGGTGAAGCCGGTCATCCCCAGGGCGTGCATGTGCACGGTGAGCGGCAGGTCCGGATCGGGGGTGAGCTTGGTCAGGCCCTTGCCGTCGCTGGTGAAATACTCCCGGAAGCCCAGGCGATTGGTGACCAGGTCGCCCACCGCGAAGCCCTCGTGCTTCGACTGGACCACCCGGCCCAGCGCGCCCCCCATCATCGCCTCGTCCAGGGCCTGGCCGGCGGTGAGCCTGGGCCGCATGGCCGGGTCCACGGACATGTAGAGGTTCTGCACCAGCACCTCGCCGTCGCCCGCGTCGGCCACGTCGCGCTCCACCAGGGTGAAGTCGCTCTCCTGCGGCATGCCGGCCGGGCGTCGGGTCAGGTGGATCTCGCGGCTCTTGGGCATGGGGTCTCCGGGGTTGGCGCGAAGCTCGCTCGACCTATCCCGCGTGCGCGCCCCCGCCTCAAGCCTTCACTGAAACGGGTCGCCCCATCTGAGCCGCCGGGCCACCGCGTAGGCTTGCTTGTCGCGGCGCGCGACGAACCGATGTTCCAGGCCGTCGGGGCCGCAGAGCTTGAAGTCGATCCCGGGTTTGCCGGCCCGCGGCTGAGCCAGCACGCGGGGATTGCGCGCGCCCGCCGTCACCTGCGGTCGGGCGGCCACCAGGTAGGCGAACTTCTCGTCCTCGAAGGGGACCTCCGCCTCCTTGGCGATCAGGTGGTCGCGGCTGCGGGGCAGGCGCTGCACGAAGTGGCACCAGTCGGGGGCTGCGAGCGGGCAGGCCGCTTGGTGCGGGCAGGGCGCCAGCACCTGCGCGCCGGTCGCGATCAGCCCGTCGCGAGCCGCCAGGATGCGGCCATAGCCTGCCGGGGTGCCGGGCTCCACCAGCACGAGCACGCCCGCGCAGGCGGCCCACAACTCCGCCACCAGCGCCGCCTGCCGGGCGGGCGCGATCTCGGCCAGGGCGTAGCTCGCCAGCACCAGGTCGGCGGGGGACCAGGGCCCGCCGGCGGTCATATCCACCCGCCGGCCCTGCGCCGCCGCCAGCGCCGCGGGGCCGCCCGCCGCCAGCCGCCCGGCCAGCTCAAGGAACGGCGCATTGGCGTCGAGCCAGGTTACCTGGGCGACGCCCGGCCAGGCCTCCAGGGCCGCCCAACTGCCGCCGCCGGGGCCGGAACCGGCGTCCAGCAGGCTGGTTGGCGCGAATCCGGGCGCGATGCGCGCCGTTTCGGCGAACACCGCCGCCGTCGCGGCATAGGTGGCCGGCAGCCTGGCCAGGGCGTAGGCCAGGGCGTCGTCCCGGCACAGAATGGCCCTTTCGGATGTGTCTGCGGCTCGATAGGCCTGCGATGTCCTGGCCGCGCGGACCGCCAGGTCCTTGCGCGATACGCCCTCAAGCTCGCGCCCGATGGCGGCGCCCAGGACCGCGGGCAGCTCCGGCGACACGTCAGGCCAGGGCTTGAGCGCGGGCCTTCACCAGGGCGATGATCACCGACGGATCTCTCAGGCCCGTGGTGTCGCCGAGGTTGGCGGCATCGCCCTCGGCGATCTGGCGCAGCATCGGCCGCACCACCTCGCCCGAAGGCGTCCGCGGCAGGTCGGCGGCGAACTGCACCACCTCGGGCACGGCGTGGGCGCCCAGCTCGCGGCGAATGAAGCCCTTCAGGTCGGCGGCCAGCACGTCGGTCACCGAGACGTCCTCGTGCGCCCGGACGTAGCACCAGACCGCCTCGCCCTTGGTGGTGTGCGCCACGCCCACCACCACCGCCTCGGCCACCGCCTCGTGACGGGCGAGCGTCGCCTCGATCTCCCCCGCCGACAGCCGCTGGCCGCCGCTGACGATGGCGTCGTCGCCCCGCCGCGCGCCGCGGTTCTTCACCAGGTCGTCCACCACTGACGGGTCGGCGAGGGTGGATGTGTCGCCCAGGTTGGAAAGGTCGTCCTCGGCAATCTTGCGCAGGATGCGGCGCATGATCTTGCCGGACCGGGTCTTCGGCAGGCTTGGCGCGAACTGCAACACGTCGGGCGCGGCGAAGTGCCCGATATCGCGCCGCACCTGGCCCCGCAGATCCGCGTGTAGGGCGTCGGTGGCGGCGACGCCGACCTTCAGCGTCACGAAGCCATAGATGCCCTGGCCCTTGATGTGGTGCGGGAAGCCCACCACGGCGGCCTCGGCCACTGCCTCGTGGCCCACCAGGGCGCTCTCGATCTCGGCGGTGCCCAGCCGGTGGCCGGAGACGTTGATCACGTCGTCCACCCGCCCGGTGATCCAGTAGTAGCCGTCGGAGTCGCGGCGCGCGCCGTCGCCGGTGAAGTACTTGCCGGGATAGGTGGTGAAATAGGTGGAGATGAACCGCTCGTGGTCGCCATAGACCGTGCGCATCTGGCCGGGCCAGCTATCGGTGATGCACAGGTTGCCGCTCACCGCGCCCTCCAGCACTTCGCCTTCGGCGTCCACCAGTTGCGGCCAGATTCCCGGCAGCGGCTTGGCGCAGGACCCGGGCTTCAGGGGCGTGGCCCCCGGCAGCGGGCTCATCAGGCAGGCGCCCGTCTCGGTCTGCCACCAGGTGTCGACGATCGGGCAGCGGCCCCAGCCCACCACCCGGTGGTACCACTGCCAGGCCTCCGGATTGATCGGCTCGCCCACCGTGCCCAGCAGGCGGATGGACTCTCGGTTGGTGCGCAGCACGGGCGCGTCGCCCTCACGCATCAGGGCGCGGATGGCGGTGGGGGCGGTGTAGAAAATCTCCACCTGGTGCTTGTCGACCACCTCCCAGAAGCGCGAGCTGGTGGGATAGTTGGGCACCCCCTCGAACATCACCGTGGTGGCCGCGTTGGCGAGCGGCCCATAGACCACGTAGGAGTGGCCGGTGACCCAGCCGATGTCGGCGGTGCACCAGAAGATCTCGCCCGGCCGGTAGTCGAACACCAGCTCATGGGTGTGCGCCGCCCAGGCCAGGTAACCGCCGGTGGTGTGCAGCACCCCCTTGGGCTTCCCCGTCGAGCCGGAGGTGTAGAGGATGAACAGCGGATCCTCTGCGTTCATCGGCTCCGGGTCGCATTCCGCCGACACCTGGGATTTCAGGTCGCCGTAGAAGGCGTCGCGGCCGGCCTTCATCGGCACATCGGCCCGCGTGCGCCGCACCACGATGACGTCGGTGACGCCGGGGCACGACTTCAGCGCCTCGTCGACGTTCAGCTTCAGGGGCACGATCTTGCCGCCGCGCACGCCCTCGTCTGCAGTGATCACCACCTTGGACTCGCAGTCCTGGATGCGCCCCGCCAGGCTGTCGGGCGAGAAGCCGCCGAACACCACCGAATGCACCGCCCCGATCCGCGCGCAGGCCAGCATGGTGGCCGCGGCCGCCGGAATCATCGGCAGGTAGATGGTCACCCGGTCGCCCTTCTTGACGCCCCTGGCCTTCAGCACGTTGGCCCATCGGCAGACCTCGGCGTGCAGCTCGCGGTAGGTGAACGCGTCATAGACCTCCGGGTCGTCGCTCTCCCAGATCAGCGCCCGCTGGTCGCCGCGCTCAGCCAGATGCCGGTCCAGGCAATTGACCGACACGTTCAGCACGCCGTCGGCGTACCAGCGGATGTGGAAGTCCTTGGCGTCGAAGGAGACGTCCTTCACCTGGGTGAACGGCTTGATCCAGTCGAGGCGCCCGGCGACGCCGGCCCAGTAGCCGTCAGGGTCGGCCTTGGCCTGCGCGCAGGCCGCGTCGTAGCCCGCCGCGTCCATGTGCGCGCGCTCGGCCCACGCCTCGGGAACCGGAAAAATCTCGCCGTCGGCCACCTGCGCACACTCCCTGCATTCGTTCAGGTGTGGAGTAAGCGTAGAGGGCCACCTTGCGCAACACGCCGCATCGGCCACGCTTGCCGCGACTCAGGGGCGCCGCCATCTTCCCCGCGATGGTTCGCAGCGGTGTGATAGTGGCGTTAGCGGCGCTCTCGGCGGCGTTGGGCGGGTGCGGCATGGGCACGCGGGCGGACGCGGCCAAGGGGGTGGAGCGGTTCCTCACCGCCGCCCAGGCCCGCGACCGGATCGGCTTCGAGGCCCGCATCGACCGCGCTGCGCTGCGCCAGGACCTGCGCCGCCAGCTCATCGAGGTGGCCCGCGCCAACGGCGTCGATATCGAGGGCGGCCCGTCAGACGCGGCGCTGGACCGGATGATCGCCCCGGAGGCCTTCCATCTGGTCCGCGCCGAGACCGGCCAGGCTCTGCCCAGCGCCCCCAGCTCGGCGCAGCTGGTGGTGCAGATGAAGGTGCTGGACGGCCGGCGCGTCTGTCTGCGCGACCTGACGGCGGAGGAGCGCTGCCTCCTGACCTTCGCGAAGGGGACCGGCCAGCGCGGCTGGCGGCTGGTGGCCATGCAGGCCACCGACCTGCAGATCCAGGTGGCGGGTCCGCCGCCTCGCTAGCCCGCGGCCCGCGAACGGCCTATGCGGGACGCCTGGACCGAGCGACGAAGGATTCCCGCCCATGCTGCTGCACCTCTCCACCTGGCAGGAGATCGAGGACTACCTGGCGCGCTCCAGGACGGTGGTGATCCCCATCGGCTCCAACGAGCAGCACGGGCCCACCGGCCTCCTGGGCACCGACTGGATGTGCCCGGAGATCATCGCCAACGCGGCGCAGAAAACCGGCGACCTGCTGGTGGCGCCCACCTTCAACATCGGCATGGCCCAGCACCACCTGGGATTCCCGGGCACCATCGCGCTGCGGCCCTCCACCTTCATGGCGGCGATCGGCGACTGGTGCAAAAGCCTCGCCTACCACGGGTTCGAGAAGATCTATTTCCTGAACGGCCACGGCGGCAACGTCGCCACCATCGAGGCGGCCTTCTCCGAGCTCTATGCGGAGGCCAGCTATGCCGGGCGCCCCCGCGGCTTCGCCTGCAAGCTGAAGAACTGGTGGGAGCTGAAGGGCGTGATGGCCATCGCCCAGCGCCAGTTCCCCACCGGCCACGGCAGCCACGCCACGCCGTCGGAGATCGCGGTGACCCAGTGGGCCTATCCCGACGCCATCAAGTCCGCCAACTACGCCCCCCAGGTGGCGCCCACCGGGCCGATCCGCGAGGCGCTGGACTTCCGCGCCCGCTATGCCGACGGCCGGATGGGCTCCGACCCCGGCCAGGCTACCCCGGAGAAGGGCGGCGAGCTGGTCGCCCAGGCCGCGGCCTCGTTGATCGCCGACGTGGCGGAATTCTCGGCGGAGGTTGCGCCCGCCTAGTGTAGCGATTCAGAAATTCGTCTGCGCCTGTGGCGAACGTCAGAACCAGCACACTAGGCGGTGAACACCGCGTCGCCGCGCAGCTCCACGGGCCAGGCGGCCAGGTGGTCCCCCAGGCAGGGGCCGGTGACGCAGGCGCCGTCGAGGGTGAAGAGCGCCCCGTGGCCGGCGCACAGGATGTGGCGGGCGTCCCGGGTCAGGTAGCGGTCGTCCAGGGCGGCCAGCGGCCAGCCCGCATGCGGGCAGCTGTCCACATAGCCCATCACCTTGGCGCCGGTGCGCACCACGAAGCCGGCGAACAGCCGCGCCTCGGCCCGGAACCGGAAGCCCTTTGCGCCCGGATCGGCGATCTCGGCCAGGGTGCAGAGCCTGACCCCGGCCGCGGGCCGTGCGGCGTTGACGGGGTTAAAGCTGGCCAAGGGTGACGCGGAAGGCGCGCACATCGACGCGCTCGAAGAGGCCCGCCTTGGTGTAGGGGTCGGCGGCGTTGAACGCCTTGGCGGCGGTCAGGTCGGCGGCCTCCAGGATGAACATGGAGCCCGCCATGGTCCCGTCCTCGTTGAGGAACGGGCCGGCCAGCTTGATTTCCGCCATGCGGTCGCGGGCCCAGGCGAGGTGCGCCTCGCGGGTGGCCATGCGCAGGTCGAGGGCGGCGGGCTTGTCGATGCAGATCAGGGCAAACGTGGCCATGGGGATTTTCCTCTAACGTTCCTCGCGCAGGGGCCGGGCGAGCAGGCCGGCGATGGCTTCATCGACACCCACCTCTCCAGCCAGGATGGCGGCCACGGCTTCGCAGATGGGCGTGTCGACGCCGAGCTTCGCCGCCAGGGCGCGCACGGCAGGCGCCGACGCCACGCCCTCGGCCACCGAAAGCTTGCCGGCCAGGGCCTCTTCCAGGGTCATGCCGCCGCCCAGGGCCAGGCCGACGCTCATGTTGCGTGACTGGGGGCTGGAGCAGGTCAGCACCAGGTCACCCAGGCCGCAGAGCCCGGCCACCGTCTCGGCCTCGCCGCCCAGCGCTACAGCCAGCCGGGTCATCTCGGCAAAGCCGCGGGTGATCAGGGCGGCGTGGGCGCTGCGGCCCATGCCGCGGCCCTCAACCACGCCGCAGGCGATGGCCAGCACGTTCTTGACCGCTCCGCCGGCCTCGGCGCCGATCATGTCGGTGGCGAAGTAGGGCCTGAAGGTCGGCGTGGCGATGGCTTCGGACAGCAGGCGCGCGCGCTCCTCGTCGGGACAGGCCAGGGTGACCGCGGTGGGCAGGCCGCGGGCCACCTCGCCGGCGAAACTGGGGCCCGACAAAACGGCGGCCGCCGCCTGCGGGATGGTCTCGGCCAGCACCTGCGTCATCAGCTTCAGGGAGCCCTGCTCGACGCCCTTGGCGCACAGCAGGATCTGCAGGCCCTCGCGGACGTGCGGGGCGAAGGCGGTCATGGCGGCGCGCAGGTGCTGGGCCGGCGCCACGGCCAGCACCAGGTCGCTGTCGGCCAGGTCTGCGAAGTCCGAGGTGGCGCGGATGCCGGGCTCAAGCCTTATGCCTGGCAGGAACAGGGGGTTCTCGTGGGCGCTGTTGACACCTTCGACCACCTCGGGCTCCCGGGCCCACAAGGTCGCCTCCAGGCCGGCGCGGGCGCAGACCTGGGCCAGCGCCGTGCCCCAGGCGCCGCCGCCGATGATGCCGGCCCGTTTCATGCCTTGGCTCCCTTGCGCCCGGCCACATGGATGGGGTTGGCCAGCGCCGCGGCTTCGTCCAGCGGCCAGCGCGGCCGGGCGGCGGCGTCCAGTCCGTCGGTGAGGCCCAGCGCCAGGCGCTCGGCGCCGGCCAGGGCGATCATGGCGGCGTTGTCGGTGCAGTAGGCCAGGGCCGGGGCGGTGAACGAGAACCCCCGGGCCGTAGCGATCTCCGTCAGGCGGGCGCGCACGGTGGCGTTGGCCGCCACGCCGCCCGCCACCACGAAGCGCAGGTCCCGGCCTTCGTGCGCGTGGGCATAGGCCTGCATGGCCCGGTCGGTGCGCTCGGCGAGCTGGCGGGCGATGGCGGCCTGGACGGCGCAGGCGAGGTCGCGCTTCTCGGCGTTTGTGGTCAGCCCCTCGGCCAGCCGCGCCGCGGCGGTCTTCAGGCCGGAGAACGAGAAGTCGCAGTCCTTGCGGCCCAGCAGGGCGCGGGGCAGCACGAACCGGTCGGGGTCGCCGCCCTTGGCCAGGTGTTCCAGCGCCGGGCCCCCGGGATAGGGCAGGCCCAGCGTCTTCGCGATCTTGTCGAACGCCTCACCGGCCGCATCGTCGATGGTGGTGCCCAGCCTTCGGCAGGCGCCGATCCCGTCTACCGCAAGCAGCTGGCAGTGCCCGCCGGAAACCAGCAGCAGCAGGAACGGATAGGCCACGTCGGCATCCAGCCGGGCGGAGACCGCATGGCCTTCCAGATGGTTCACGGCGATCAACGGCAGGCCGCGGGCCAGCGCCACCGCCTTGCCGAACGACAGGCCGACCATCACCCCGCCCACCAGGCCGGGGCCGGCGGTGGCCGCCACGCCGGAGAGGTCGGCGTAACCAACACCCGCCTCGCGCAGGGCCTCGCCGGCGATGGCCTCGATGGTCTCTACATGCGCCCGCGCGGCGATCTCCGGCACCACCCCGCCATAGGGGGCGTGGGCGGCGATCTGGCTGCCCACCACCGAGGAGAGCACCGTCACCGCGCCGTCGCCTGACCGGCGCACCACCGCCGCCGCGGTCTCGTCGCAGCTGGTCTCCAGGCCAAGGACGGTGAGTGTGCTGGGGGTCATCCGGTTGCCGGGGGCGGCCTGCTCCTGTAGCAGGCCCTACGCTTGTCCTCCCGAGGTAGACCGACGACCGTGCCCACGCAACCGCCCGTCCGGATCGGCGCCCGCGGCTCCAAGCTGTCCCTCGCCCAGGCCGGCCAGATGCAGCGCCAGATCGCCCAGGCCCTGGGCGCTGACCCCGGCGACGGGGCAGAGGTGGCGCGTGTGGCGCCGTTGACCGTCATCACCACCACCGGCGACCGGGTGCAGGACCGCCGCCTCCTGGAGATCGGCGGCAAGGGCCTGTTCACCAAGGAGATCGAGGACGCCCTGCTGGAGGGACGCATCGACTGCGCCGTCCATTCGCTGAAGGACATGCCCTCGGTGTTGCCGCAGGGCCTGTGCATCGCCGCGATCCCCGAGCGCGAGGACCCCCGCGACGCCTTCCTGAGCCGCGGCGCGGAGCGCCTGGAGGACCTGACCCACGGCGCGGTCCTTGGCACCGCCAGCCTGCGGCGCCAGGCGCAGTCGCTGTTCCGCCGCCCCGACCTGCAGGTGCAACTGCTGCGCGGCAACGTCGACACCCGCCTGGCCAAGCTCGACGCCGGCGAGGCCGACGCCATCATCCTGGCTTACGCGGGCCTGAAGCGCCTGGGGCTGGGGCATCTGCCCATGAGCCTGATCGACCCGAAGCAAGCCCCGCCGGCCCCTGGCCAGGGCGCCCTGGCCATCGAGACCCGCGCCGCCGACCGCGACCTTTCCTGGGTGCTCGCCCTGCGCCACGAGGCCACCATGGTCGCCGTGGCCGCCGAACGCGGCGCGCTCACTGCTCTGGAGGGCTCCTGCCGCACGCCGATCGGGGCGCACGCCTGGTTCGAGGGCGCGGCCCTGCACCTGATCATCGAGGCCCTGTCTCCCGATGGCCGCCAGCGGTTCCGGCATGCAGGCGAGCAGGACGTCACCCGCATGGCCGATCCGGCCGCCTCCGCCCACGACCTGGGCATGTCGCTGGGCCAGGCGATCAAGGGCGAAGCCGGCGACGCCATCGTCCTCTGAGGCCTTTCGGCCACGGTCCTGGGAAGACGCGCGGCCGGCCGCTCGGCGCCATTGATCGCGGGTCTGCGGCCCGTCACGGTTGTTGTCCAAAGTTAAAGGGGTAGGGCGTAGGATCGCCGCATGGCCGTCCGCCGACAAAGGATCTGGATCACCCGCGCCCAGCCCGGCGCGGAGGCGACCGCCGAGCGCGTGCGGGCGCTCGGCCATGACGCGATGGTCTCTCCCCTGCTGCAGGTGCGCAACCTCACGGGCGTCGACATCGACCTGACGGGCGTCGCCGCCCTGGCCTTCACCAGCGCCAACGGCGTCCGGGCCTTCGCCGACGGTTGCGCGGAGCGGGCGATCCGGGTGTTCGCCGTGGGCTCCGCCACCGCCCAGGCCGCCCGCGCCGCGGGGTTTCGCTCGGTGCTGTCCGCCGACGGCGACGTGGATGCGCTGGCCGAAGGCATCGGCCTGCGCCGCAGAGAGCTGAAAGGGGCCGTCCTGCACCCCGGCGCCTCGGAACCGGCGGGCGATTTCGCCGGCGCCCTGCGCAAGCACGGGGTCGAGGCCCGCCACCTGATCCTCTACGAGACCGGCCCCGTGGCGCTCAGCGACGAGCGGACCGAACTGCTGGTCCAGTGCGACGCGGCCCTGCTGCACAGCCCCCGCGCCGCCCAGGTTCTGGCCAAGCTGCTGAAGGTCCGCCCGGCGCCGGGCCTGCGGGCGCTGGGCCTTTCCAAGGCGGTGATCAAGCCCCTCTCGCGCACGGCCATGGGCGGCAAGGCCTATCCGCCGTTCCCCCTCGAAGCCGCCCTGCTCAATCTGATAGACCGCCGGCCATGAGCGTCTCCCCCGATCCCGGCGCCCCGCGCGACCCCGCCGAGTACCGCCCGCGCAACCTGATGGGCCCCAGCTTCTGGGCCTTGATCGCGCTCTGCGTGCTCTGCGTCCTGGCCGGCGCCGGCGTCGCCACCCTCGCGCCGCGCTACCTGGCCAACAAGCCCGCGCCGCGCGCCCAGCCGGCCCCGGTCTCCGAGCTCCCTGCGGGCCAGCCGTTCGCCCAGACCCTCGGCCAGCCCGCCGCCGCGCTCCCGCCCCCGCCGCCCGATGAGATCGACCGCCTCAACGCCCGCATCGCCGCCCTGGAGAGCCAGGAGCGCCGCACCTCGGGCGCAGCCGTAG
>NZ_JBKJTG010000091.1:0-10872 GCF_046590535.1 Phenylobacterium sp.
CGACTACTTCGCCCACTGGCTGGCCACGGGCGCCAAGGCCGATCCCGCGAAGCTGCCGCGGATCTATTTCGTCAACTGGTTCCGCAAGGACGAGCGCGGCAAGTTCGTCTGGCCGGGATATGGCGAGAACATCCGCGTGCTGAAGTGGATCGTCGAGCGGCTGGACGGCGTGGCCGAGGCCGTGGAGACGCCGATCGGCCGGCTGCCGGCGCCGGGCGCCCTGGACGTGAGCGGCCTGGGGCTGACCCAGGCGCAGCTAGACCTGCTGCTCACCGTCGACGTCGACCTCTGGCTGCAGGACGCCGCCCTCATCCCGGCCTTCTACGAGACCTTCGGCACGCACACGCCCAAGGCGCTGTGGAGCGAGTACGAGGCCCTGGTGACGCGGCTGAAGGCGCAGGCGCGGTCGCCGGCCATGGCGGCGGCGGAGTAGGCGGCGAAGACGCCCCCTCCGTCTCGCCGCTGCGCGGCGATCCACCTCCCCCGCGGCGCTGCGCTTGCAGGGGAGGAGCGGTCGGTGCGGTCGCTGCTCCCCCGAGAAACGGGGGAGCTGTCAGCGGACCTATGGGTCCGATGACTGAGGGGGCGACGCCAGCCGCAGGGTGGTGATGGCGCGCCGGCTCAGCCGCCAAACGCCCCAGAACGCGAAAGGCCGGGCGGCGGACCTTGCGATCCGACACCCGGCCAAAGCGACACAGCCCTGGAGAGGCTGACGTTAAACCTTAGCGCAAAGTGCTCTCGCAGGGAAGCCAGGTCCTGATCACGTCTGAGTCAACTTCACCTTAGGCGCGGCTTCAGAGCCGGGTCTCGAATCGCCGGCTGACGGCCACCTTTCCGTCGCGCCAGACCTTGAACTGCGCGGTGTAAGGGCCCGCGGTCCAGCCGGTCGGCGGCTGCTTGCGGCCCACCAGCATGAACCACTGCGCCTTGTCCGATTCCAGCGGGTCGCGCTGGTCCTTGGCCAGCCGCGCGCCGTCCGGGCCGAACAGCTCCAGCTCCAGCCGGTCCCCGGCCTCCAGGCCAATCGCGCGTGCATAGGCCACCACATAGGGCGCCGCCTGGGTCGGCCCTGGGATGCCCCCACGCTCGATGGCCGCCATGTCCAGCTGACCTGACGCGAAGCCGGCGTTCAGCACCGCGCCGCGCTTGTAGGGCATCTGCTGCAGGGCCCGCGCCGACCACAGGGAGCCCTGCGGTCCGCAGGCCTTGGCGGCGTCGGGGGCGAACGGATCGACCACCTTGCCGTCCTGGCGCACGTTGAAGTGCAGGTGCGGGAACTCGGTGTTGCCGGACAGGCCGACCCGGGCGAGCGGTGTTCCGGCCACGACCTGATCGCCGACCTTCACCCGGATGCTGCCCCGGGCCACGTGGCAATACTGGGTCTCCAGGCCGCCGCCGTGGTCAACCACCACGCCGTTGCCGCACTCCTGCGCCGCCACCGGCGGCGCCCCGGCCGCCCGGATCGAGATATCGGCGACCCCGTCGCGCAGCCGCGACACCGATCCCGACGCCGCGGCCAGCACAGCAACGCCTGCGCCCTGCGCGGCCATGTCCGGCACCCTGATGTCGAGCCCGGTGTGGGCCTCATAGGTCTGGCGCCCGCAGCGGTAGTCTTCCACGCCGGTCCCGGCGCGGCGGTCCACATAGTGCTGGATCTCGCAGGTGCGTCCGACCTCGCAGGCCATGGGGAAGGCCAGCGCCGGCCGGTCCGGGGCCGCCACAGTGATGGCGGCGGGCGCACAGCCGGCGATCAGGCTCAGGGCGGCGAGACGGATGGGTCGCATCGGCGGTCGGTCCTTGTTCCGGGCAGGCGCCAGCATGGCCGCCACCCAAGGCGGAAGTTTGCCCTCAGCGGAAGCTGACGCCGCAAAGCATCTGAAGGCGGGCGTCGTCGCCCTTGTAGATGTCCCGCAGGAGATCCTCATCCACCGCGGTCAGCTGCGAACCATAGTCGAACTCGGACCCCACATGCACCGCCCGCGGGGCCGGCGCGGGCGCGGGCGGCAGGCCCAGGAAGTCGCGGACGGCGGCCAGGGCCGGCGCTGGCGCGGCCCTCAGGTCCTCCGAGCGCAGGATCAGCACCTGCTCGCGCGGGAACAGCTCCAGCGCCCTCGCCACCTGCTCCCCATAGAAGCCGCGCTCCACATAGGAATACGCCCGGTGATGGCCCCAGGGCTCCGCCTCGAATAACCGCTGGCGGCCATGCCGGACGCACCAGGCGAAGGGCTGGGTCTCCGCGCCCCGCGCATACTCCATCCGCCAGTGCGACCAGGCCCGCTGCACAGGGTCGCGCAGCATCAGGATCAGCCGCATGTGCGGGTTGTAGGCCGCGACGCGGGCCAGGCTCTGCGGCCAGTAGGCATAGATGGGCGTCGCCTCGCCGCAGGGCCGGCCGGCCGGATCAGGGAACCGGGCATGATAGGCGGCATAGTCCGGCCGGCTCCAGTCCTGGCCCTCATCGTCGAAGAAGTGGACCTCCTTGACCTGCGACAGGGCGATGTCCGGGAAATCACCCAGGTAGTCGAACAGCGCCGTGGTGCCGCCCTTCTGGACGCCGGCGATAAGGAAATTGACGCGGGGCGGCTCAGCCATCCCCCTCACATCCCGCGGCGCGGGGCGCAGGGCAAGCCCCGCGGCCATTGGCGCTTCATAGCGCCCGGCGGACGCGATAAGAGGAGCCTCCACATCGCGGCCGCTTCAGGCCCGCGTCTGAAGGCGAAAGAATGAAGACAGTCATCCTGGCGGGCGGGCTTGGCACGCGAATCTCCGAAGAGAGCCACCTGAAGCCCAAGCCGATGATCGAGATCGGCGGCCGGCCGATCCTTTGGCACATCATGAAGCTGTTCTCGCACTACGGCTTCAACGACTTCATCGTCTGCCTTGGCTACAAGGGCTATGTGGCGAAGGAGTATTTCGCCAACTACGTGCTGCACAACGCCGACATCACCGTGGACCTGGACAAGGGCGCGATAGAGTACCACGCCACCAACCACGAGCCCTGGCGGGTGACCCTGGTGGAGACCGGCGCCGACACCATGACCGGTGGGCGGCTGAAGCGCGTCGCGCGCTACCTCGACCCGAACGAGCCGTTCTTCTTCACCTATGGCGACGGAGTAGCCGACGTGGACCTGGAGAAGCTGGCCGCCTTCCATCGCGCTCACGGCAAGCAGGCGACGGTCACCGCCGTCTCACCGCCCGGCCGCTACGGCGCCCTGGAGATCAACGAGGGACGGGTGGAGCGGTTCATCGAGAAGCCTCCCGGCGACAACGGCCTGATCAACGGCGGCTTCTTCGTGCTGCAGCCCAAGGTGGTCGAGCGGATCGGCGACGACGACTGCATCTGGGAGCAGGAGCCCCTGGAGGGCCTCGCCCGCGAGGGCCAGCTGATGGCTTACCGCCACGATGGCTTCTGGGCGGCCATGGACACCCTGCGCGACAAGAACCAGCTCGAGGCCCTGTGGGCGTCCGGCGAGGCGCCGTGGCGTCGGTGAATCCGGGCTTCTGGGCCGGCAAGCGGGTCCTGCTGACCGGCCATACCGGCTTCAAGGGCGCCTGGGCGGCGATCTGGCTGGCCCGCATGGGCGCACAAGTCCGCGGCCTGGCCCTGCCCCCCGACCAGAAACCCAGCCTGTTCGAACTGGCCGGCGTCAGCGACCTGATCGCCTCGCGCCTGGTCGATCTGCGAAATCCCGATGCGGTGGGCCCGGCGATCGGCGGGGTCGGGGTCGACCTGGTGCTGCACATGGCCGCCCAGCCGATCGTGCGCACGTCGATCGAGGATCCGATCACCACCTTCGAGACCAACGTCATGGGCACGGCGCACCTGTTGCAGGCGTTGCGCGCGCAGCGGGGCCTGGCGGCGGTCCTGGTGATCACCTCGGACAAGGTCTACGCCAACGCCGAGACTGGCCGGGCCTTCGTCGAGGGCGACCCGCTGGGCGGCAAGGACCCCTATTCGGCGTCCAAGGCCGCGGCCGAGATGGTCACCCACAGCTTCGCCCGCAGCTATTTCGAGGCGGCCGGCGTACGGGTGGCCACCGCCCGGGGTGGCAATGTGATCGGCGGCGGCGACTTCTCCCGCGACCGGCTGGTGGCCGATATCGTGCGGGCGTCGCGGGCCGGGGAGGCGGTCACCCTGCGCCATCCGGAGGCGACCCGGCCCTGGCAGCATGTGCTCGATTGCGTGGCCGGCTACCTCTGTCACCTGGAAGCCCTGGCCACGGATGATGCCACCCCCCGCGCGCTCAACTTCGGACCGCGGCCGGGCGGGCCGGAGGTCACCGTTGGCGAGATCGCCACCCTTGGCGTCCAGGCGCTCAACGGCCAGCCGTGGCGCCACGGGCCCGACCCGGACTCCATCGAAGCCCGGTCGCTGGCCATCGACGCGACCCTGGCCAGGCGCGCCCTGGGGTTCGAAAGCCACTACGACGCTCCGGACGCCGTGCGCCTGACCATGGACTGGTACCGCCGCCAAGCCGAGGGCGAGGCCGCGCTCGACTTGTGCCGGGAGCAGATCGAGGGCTACGAAGGCCGCCCATGAGTCCGCCGCCGCTCTGCCGCTTCTGCCGCACCCCGCTCACCCAGACCTTCGTGGACCTGGGCCGCCAACCGCTGGCCAACAGCTACCTGACCCCCGAGCAGCTGCAGGCTGGGACGGAACAGGCCTATCCGCTCCACGCCCGCGTCTGCGGCCGTTGCTTCCTGGTGCAGGTGGACGACGTGGTGCCGGCCGAGGCGATCTTCGACGCCGAGTACGCCTATTTCTCCTCCTATTCGGCGGGCTGGGTGGAACACGCGCGGCGCTATGCCCAGACCATGACCGAGCGCTTGCGCCTGGGGCCGGAGTCTCTGGTGGTGGAGGTGGCCAGCAACGACGGCTACCTGCTGCAGCATTTCGTGGCCATGGACGTGCCGGTGCTGGGGATCGAGCCCACCGCCAACACCGCGGAGGCTGCCCGCGAGCGGGGCGTGCCCACCGAGGTGGCGTTCTTCAATGCAGCCACCGGCCAGATGCTGGCGGCCCGCGGCCAGCGCGCCGACCTGATGGCGGCCAACAACGTCCTGGCCCATGTGCCCGACATCAACGATTTCCTGGCGGGCTTCCGGCACGTGCTGAAACCGCAAGGCGTGCTGACCTTCGAATTCCCGCACCTGCTGAACCTCATCGAGAAGGTGCAGTTCGACACCATCTATCACGAGCACTTCTCTTACCTGTCCTTGCTGGCGGTGGAACAGGTGCTGCGGGCCAACGGCCTGCGCGCCTTCGACGTCGAGCTCCTGCCCACCCACGGCGGGTCCCTGCGGCTGTTCTGCGCGCAGCAGGCCTCCGGCCATGCGGAGACCGACGCCCTGGGCGCCCTGCGGGCGCGAGAGGCTGCGGCTGGCCTGGACCGCATCGAGACCTATGGCGGCTTCACGCCCCGGGTGGAGGCCGTCCGCGACAGCTTCCGGAGCTTTCTGGCCAAGGTGAAGGCCGAGGGCAAGACGCTGGCGGCCTATGGGGCAGCCGCCAAGGGCAACACCTTCCTGAACTACTGCGGGACCACCGCCGCGCAGGTGACGGCGGCCTACGACGCCAATCCGGCCAAGCAAGGGCGCTTCCTGCCGGGCAGCCATGTGCCGATCTTCAGCCCACAGACCGTCGCCGACCAGCGGCCGGACTACGTCCTGATCCTGCCCTGGAACCTGAAGGACGAGGTGATGCGGCAACTAGCCTTCATCCGGGACTGGGGCGGGCGCTTCGTCACCGCCTCGCCGGAGACGCGGGTTCTCGACTGATGCGGTTCACGCAGACTGACATCGCCGGCGTGGTCATCGTCGATGCGGCGCCGCATGCGGACGACCGCGGGGCGTTTGCGCGGCTGCATTGTCCGGAGGAGTTCGCCGCCGCCGGTCATCCCTTGACGCCGGTTCAGACCAGCGTCTCGCGCAACCCAGCGGCAGGGACCCTGCGCGGCCTGCACCATCAGCCGGCGCCCTATGCCGAGGTGAAGCTGGTGCGGGCGGTTCGCGGGCGGATGTTCGACGTGGTGGTGGACCTGCGGCCCGACAGCCCGACCCACCGGCGCTGGACGGCCACGGAGCTTTCGGCGGAGAACTTGCGGGCGCTGTTGATCCCGGTGGGCGTCGCCCACGGCTTCCTGACGCTGGAGCCGGACACCGACGTGCTCTATCAGATCGCCCCGGCCTTCCGGGCCGGGCACGAGGCCGGCGTGCGCTGGGACGACCCGGCCTTTGCCATCGCTTGGCCGGCGCCCCCGCAGGTGATCTCGCCGCGGGACGCCGCCTATCCGGACTACCCGGGCTAAGGATCACGGCGGCGATCTGCTAGATGTGCCGCGCAAGTTAAGGACTGAAGGTACCGCTTCATGGCTCAGGACAAGGCGCTGATCGCGCTGGATCGCATCGCGGGGACGGACGACTGGCGCAACGCCTTCATCCGCCAGCTCATCGCCTTCGAGGCCGCCATCGACGCGCCGGGCGTGGACGTGCGCGAAGAGATCACCGGCCCGCTGGTGGATGCCCTGTTCGACGACGACCAGGTGATCCGCCGGACGCTTTCGACCGGGGTCGTCTTCGAGTTCCTCTACCGCTCCAAGATCGCCCGCGACTTCGTGATGTCCACGCCCGAGGCGCCGGACCATGCCTGGGAGCCGCAGACCAGCCGCATCTTGGTAAACCTGGCCAAGACCGCCAAACAGGTGGTGATCGGCGGCGCCTACTTCGGCGACCACGCCGTGCTGATCGCCCGGGAGATCGCGGCGCGCGGGGGCGTGGTGCACGCCTTCGAACCCAACAGCCAGCAGCGGGGCATGCTGACCCGCAATGCGCAGATCAACGGCCTGACCAACATCGTCCCGCGCCCCGAGGGCTTGTGGCACGACTCCACTACCAACCTGAAGCTGGTGGGCTACGACAGCTTCGCCAGCGCCGAGGCCGCCGAGGCCGGCGCCGAAGACGCCTTCCAGACCGTGACCATCGCCGACTACCTGAAGGCTCAGGGGATCGACCGGCTGGACCTGATCGTGCTCGACATCGAGGGCGCGGAACTGGGCGCGCTAAAGGGAGCGGAGCCCTTCCTGGCGCAGCCAGCCGGCCGGGCGCCCAACGTCCTCTTCGAGGTTCACCGCCATTATGTGGACTGGTCGAACGGCCTGGAGACCACCGAGATCGCCCGCCTGCTCACTGGTCACGGCTATAGCCTCTTCGCGCTCCGCGACTTCAACTCCAACTACGACCTGGCTGGCCGTCCCGTGGAGCTCATCCCCATGGGCGCGATCCACCTGGACGGTCCCCCGCACGGGTTCAACATGGTCGCGGTCAAGGATCCGGCGATCTTCGACGGCCCCGGCTACGCCATCGTGCGCGACGTCTCGCCCAAGCTGCTGCGCCACAAGGACCCGGCGCTGCACCATCCCATCGGAGGCCTCTGAGCCCGGTGCCCAGGCGCGCGACGATCCTGGGGGCCACGGGCTTCGTCGGCAAGCGGCTGCACGCGCGCCTAGCCTCTGACGGCTGGGAAGTGTTCGCCCCGGCCAAGGGTGACCCGGAGGTGTTCAGCCGCGACCTCGGGACCGTGTTCTATTGCGCCGGCCTGACCGCCGACTACGACGCCCGGCCCTTCGACACGGTGGCGGCCCACGCCACCCTGGTCAGCGAGCTGATCCGCGCCGGGCGTTTCGAGCGGCTGATCTACCTGTCGTCGACGAGGCTCTACGACGGCATGGCCAAGGCCACGGTGGACGAAACCCAGCCCTTGGTTTTCGACCCCGCCGACCCACGCCGGGTCTATGACCTCTCCAAGGCGCTTGGCGAGAACCTGACGCTGGCCCGCACCGGCGGTCGCGGCGGGGTGGCCCGGCTGGCCAACGTCTATGACTGGGAGGACGGGGCGCCGGGCTTCCTGTCGGCCTGGCTGATCGCCGCGCGCGACGGCGGCGACCTGACTCTGGACTCCAGTCCGCACGTGGCCCGCGACTACATCCACCTCGACGACGTGGTGGCCGCCCTGGTGGTCATGGCTGACGGCGAGGCTCCGGGAATCGTCAATGTGGCTAGCGGCGAGCTGGTCACCAATGCGCAGATCGCCCAGGTGTTCGCTAAGGCGGGCCGGCGGGTGACCTTCACCGGCGCCGCCCGACCCCCTGCGCCGCCCAACGCCAGCGTCGCCCGGCTGGCGGCCCTTGGCGTGCGGCCCGCGTCGGTCAAGGATGTGGTCGCCCGCTACCTGGGCGAGGGGACCCGCGCTTGAAGCTCCTGGACCACACCCGCGAGAGCCTGATCGCCTACACCACCGCCCAGTGCGCCCACATTGTGCCCGACGGCGGGGAGGCGGCGTTTCGCGCCGCGGTGGACGCGCACCTGGACGAGACGCTGGAGCGGCTGCACCGCTGCATCAACGCCTGCGCCCCCTGGCGGCCCGACCAGTTCAACGTCCTGCAGTCCTCACAGCACTGCATCTACCTGTATTATCTAAGCAATACCATGTGGGCGCGGTCGGGAGAGACCGCCGCCGCCACCCGGATTTTCCTGATGAACAAGGCCTTCAACGGCATCGACCTGTTCTACGAGATCGCCATGCCGGAGGTGTTCTACATAGGCCACAGCGTCGGCATCGTCCTGGCCAAGGCCACCTACGGCAACTACCTGGTGCTCTATCAAAACTCCACCGTCGGGCGGCACAAGGACCAGATCCCGGTGCTCGGCGACCGGGTAGTGCTCTATCCCAACACCGCGGTGATCGGCCGCTCCGTGGTCGAGAGCGACTCCGTCGTCAGCCAGGGGGTAAGCGTGGTCAACAAGCAGGTGCCGTCCGGCGTCATCGCCTTCCCCGGAGCCGCCGGCGAGCTCAGCTTCCGGCCCCGTCCCGCCGACTTCCTGCAGGATTATTTCCGCCTCTAGCGCGCTTTCCCCCGAAGTGGCCGGCGGTTCGGTGTCAGAAGGCGCGACCAAGCAGATGTCTAAGCGTCCGCTCGGCCCACGGCCTTGGCGATCATGTCGTAGAAATCTCTGGCGAAGGCTTCGGGCTGGCCCAGCGGGCTCCGCCGGATCTGATCGCGCAGGCCCTTGCGCAGGGCCAGCAAGCGGTCGCGGTCGGCGGCCAGCGCCAGGGCGGCCTTCAGGTACTGGTCCTTGTCGGTGACGCACAGATCGCCCAGGCCGGCGTTGGAGAGGATCGAGTAGCTCAGCCGCTCATAGAACGCCTCGCCAACCAGGGAGATGAGCGGCACGCCCATCCACAGCGACTCCGCCGTGGTCGTGCCGCCGGTCAGCGGGAAGGGGTCCAGGGTGATGTCCACCTCGTTGTAGAACGGCATGTGCCGTCCCCGGACCGTGTGGAAGATCACCCGCTCGGCGCCGACGCCCTCGGCCTCGAAGTGGGCCAGGATGTTCTTGCGGAAGCTCGCGGAGCTGCCTTCCGGCCGGATCACGGCGAACCGCGAGTCCGGCGTCGCCGCCACCACTCGGGCCCAGGTTTTCAGCACGTCGCGGCTGTACTTGTGCGGATTGTTGGCGGTGCCGTATGTGATGAAGCCGTTGCGGTCCTGCGGCAGGGTCTCGGCCAGCGGGTGGGCGTCGGAGAACACCTGCTGACCCAGCACCAGCCAGGTGTGCGGCATCATCAGCGGGGTCTCCACCAGCAGGTCCGCCGCAGGCGGCACCGCGTAGGGGTCGCACACCAGGAAATCGATCGTCGAAAGCCCCGCGGAGTGCGGATATCCCAGCCAGCTCGCTTGCTGCGGCGCCGGGCGATAGGCCATGACATCGAGCTTGTTCATGTGGGTCGTCCCGCCCAGCTCGATCAGCATGTCCAACTGGTCGTCGGCGATCATCTGGGCGGCCTGCGGTGTGCTGATCTCCGGCTGCCAGCGGAACGCAGTCACCTTGGAGGTGATGAACTCCTGCATGACGTCGATCTGGCCCTGGTAGAACGAGTAGCAGAACACCTCGAAGCGTTCGTTGTCGACGTGCTCGAACAGCGGCGCGGCGAAATAGGCCACTGGATGGCGGCGCAGGTCCGACGACATGAAGCCCAGCCGGATCTTGCCGCCCCTGGGCAGCGGCGGCGGACGGTGGACCGGCCGCGTGGCCGCCAGGGCCTCCACGTCGCGGCCCCAGATGCGGTGCTGTTCGAGGAGCTCGAGCCGGTCTTCGTGGGTCTCCACGCGGGCCAGTTGCTTGAGCAGCGCGGTGTGGCGCCCGCTCTCCGCCCAACCGCGGCCCAGGGACTTGAAGTCGCCGAGCTCGGCGAGGCGGTCGAAGTCGCAGACCCGGATGAAGACCTCGTTCAACACCTTGGTGTGCCCTGGGGTAAAGCGGCCCTTGAAGCGCAGCGCGGTGAGAGCGAGCTGGTAGGACTCCTCGATGTGGCCGCCCTCGTCGCCGGTGCGGGTCCGCTCCAGGTCCTCGATCAGCTGCATCAGGTAATCGGGATTCTCCGGCTCCAGGGCGACGGCCTTGCGCAGGTGCACGTTGCCGCGCTCACGGTCGCTGTCGGCGAGCAGGCCACCCAGCTGGAAGTGCAGCCAGCCCTGGTCATCGTGATCGGGCAACAGCCCCACCAGATAGGCCTCGGCGGCCTGGTACTGGCCGGCGCGGCGCAGGATGATGGCCTTGGCCTCCATCAGCCGCGGGTCGCCGGGGTTGGCGGCCACGGCGCGCTCGCACATCGCCAGGGCCTCGTCCTTGCGGTGCTCCTCGTTCAGCGCGCCCACCTGATCAAGCCAGGCATCGACAAAGTCCTTCTTCAGCGACACCGCCTGGCGGGCGCGGAACATGGCTTGGTCACGCTTGCCCTGCAGCATCAGGGCGCGGCCCAACTGGCGTTGGAACTCCGGATTGCGTGGATCCTGCCGGGCCAACTTCGCGAAC
>NZ_JBKJTG010000163.1:0-3783 GCF_046590535.1 Phenylobacterium sp.
CAGCGTGCTGTAGGCCCCTTCGCGCTCGTGCCTGACAGAGCGCACGTCGAGCCCGCGCTCCTTCGCCAGGAACGGCGCGTTGACCATGTTCACGGTGTCCGAATAGACCCGCATCAACCCGGCGAGCACCGCGCCCTCGATGGGCTTCCCATTGAGGCCCGCCGCGGCGCCTTCGCGCTCGATCGAAATCTGCGTGAGGTTGCCGTGCGCGAGCTGGCCGACAAGGCTGCCGAGGTTTTCGGCCAGCTTCATGTACGGGCGCAGCTTGGGGGCTTCCTCGGCGCTCAGCGAGGGCATGTTGAGCGCGTTGGTGACCCCGCCGGTGACGAGGAAATCGGCCATCTGCTCGGCCACCTGCAGCGCGACGTTCACCTGCGCCTCGGTCGTGCTCGCGCCGAGGTGCGGGGTGCAGATGAAGTTCTTGGTCCCGAACAGCGGCGATTCCTTGGCCGGCTCGGAGGCGAACACGTCGAGCGCCGCGCCGGCGATGTGGCCGCTCTCGAGCCCGTCCTTGAGCGCAGCCTCGTCGATCAGCCCGCCGCGCGCGCAATTTACGATGCGCACGCCGGGCTTGGTCTTCTCGAGCCGTTCGCGGCTGAGGATGTTGCGCGTCTGGTCGGTCAGCGGGGTGTGCAGCGTGATGAACTCGGCGCGGGTCAGCAGCGTTTCGAGATCGACCTTCTCGATGCCGAGTTCGATCGCGCGCTCCTCGGTGAGGAACGGATCGTAGGCGACGACCTTCATGCGCAGGCCCAATGCGCGGCTGGCGACGATCGAGCCGATGTTGCCCGCACCGATCAGCCCGAGCGTCTTGCCGGTGACCTCGACCCCCATGAAGCCGCTCTTCGGCCATTCGCCCGCCTGGGTTTGTTCGTTCGCTTCCGGAATCTGGCGGGCGAGCGCGAACATCATGGCGATGGCGTGCTCGGCGGTGGTGATCGAGTTGCCGAAGGGGGTGTTCATGACCACCACCCCGGCCGCGGTGGCGCAGGGGATGTCCACATTGTCCACGCCGATGCCGGCGCGGCCGATCACCTTGAGGTTCTTCGCCGCGGCGATGACGTCCTTGTCGGCCTTGGTGGCGGAGCGGACGGCCAGGCCGTCGTAGTCGCCGATTATCTTGAGCAGTTCGTCCTTGGTCAGGCCGGTCTTCACGTCGGCGTCGACGCCGCGCTGCTTGAAGATCTCGATGGCGGCAGGGCTGAGCTTGTCGGCGATGAGCACGCGGGGCATGGGAATTTCCTTGAGCAAAGGGGCAAGCCCCCTCCACCGCTTCGCGGTCCCCCTCCCCCAATTCGCGCGACGCGCTGGGGGCGGAATCAAGGACCTCGGTGGAGGGCGCCGAAGGGTTCAGGCGGTGAGCAGGTCGGCGGCGACGGTGGCGAAGGCCCAGTCGAGCCAGGGGGTGAGGGCGTCGAGGTCCGAGGTGTCCACCGTGGCGCCGCACCAGATGCGCAGGCCGGGCGGGGCATCGCGGTAGCCGCCCACGTCCAGCGCCACGCCCTCGCGCTCCAGGGCCGCGGCCAGCTTCTTGGCGAAGTCGGCCTGGGCGTCGTCGGAGAGGCCGGTGACGCGGCTGTCGATCACCTTGAGGCACACCGAGGTGTTGGAGCGGATCGCCGGATCCTGCGCCAGGAAGGCGGCCCAGGGCGCACGCTGCGTCCAAGCCTCCAGCACGGCCAGGTTGGCGTCAGCGCGGCGGCGCATCTCGGTAAGGCCACCGATGGAGGCCGCCCACTTTAGGGCATCCACCGCGTCCTCCACCGCCAGCATGGAGGGGGTGTTGATGGTGGCGCCTTCGAAGATCTCCAGGTTCACCTTGCCGCCCCCACCTTCTTTGTTTGGGGCGGTCATGCGGAACAGCTTCGGCATGGGCCAGGGGGGCGTGTAGCTTTCCAGGCGAGCGACCGCGCGAGGCGACAGGATCAGCACCCCGTGCGCCGCCTCCCCGCCCAGGGCCTTCTGCCAGGAGAAGGTGATGGCATCGAGCTTGGTCCAGTCGAGATCCTGAGCGAAGGCGGCCGAGGTGGCGTCGCAGATCACCACCCCCTCGCGGTCGGCGGAGATGAAGTCGGCGTTGGGGACGCGGACGCCCGAGGTGGTGCCGTTCCAGGTGAACACCAGGTCGGCGTCGGGACGGACCCTGGTCAGGTCGGGCAGCTCGCCATAGGGCGCATCGAGCACCTCGGCGGGGATTTTCAGCTGCTTGACCACGTCGGTGACCCAGTCCTTGCCGAAGCTCTCGAAGGCCAGCAGTTGGACCGGGCGCGGGCCGAGCATCGACCACATGGCCATCTCCACCGCGCCGGTGTCGGAGCCGGGGACGATGCCGATCAGGAAGTCGTCGGGGACCTGCAGCACCTCGCGGGTGCGGTCGATGGCTTCCTTGAGGCGCGCCTTGCCGATCTTCGACCGGTGCGAGCGGCCGAGGACGGCGTTCTGGAGATTTTCGGGGGTCCATCCGGGGCGCTTGGCGCACGGGCCGGAGGAGAATTCGGGACGCGCGGGGCGCATCGCCGGCTTGGCGAGGGTCGTCATGTCGATGTCTCCCATCCTTACAGATGGACTGCGCCCCGTTGGGAGGGCGTGGCCCGCCGGCCAAGAGCCCGGGTTCGTGTTGCGGTGCAAGAGAAACTTTCTGCAAGACCATGTGAGCGGTCCTGACGGCGCGCGGGCTTGGCGCGCAGGGCGGCGGCGTGCTCAAGCTCGGCCATGCTGCAGTCCAAAGCCCTCGACTGGCTGGTTCTGGCCTTCCTTGTGGTGTGCTGGGGCTCGGCCTTCGCCGCCCTGAAGATCTCCACCGTCCACGTGCCGCCGTTGTGGAACACCGCGGGCCGGCTGGCCGTCGCCCTGCCGGTGCTGGCCGTGGTGCTGGTGCTGTGCCGGACCCGGCTGCCGCCGTTGCGCCATCCGGCGTGGATCGCCTATGCCGCCATCGGCCTGGTGGGCATGGCCGCGCCGTTCTTCCTCTACGCCTACTCCGCCCAGCGGCTGCCCAGCGCCATCAACGCCATCTGCAACGGCGCCTCGCCGATCTTCACCGGCCTGCTGGCTCACGCCTTCATCGCCAGCGAGCGGCTGACGGCGCGCAAGGCGGCGGGCGTGCTGCTGGGATTCGGCGGCCTGGTGGTGCTGGTGGCGCCTCGGCTGCAACACGGCATGACGGTGGAGGTGGCGGCGCTGGGCGCGGCGCTGCTGGGCGCGCTGTTCTACGCCATCGCCAATGTGCTGACCAAGCAGGCGCCGGCGGCGCCCTCGAGCGTCGGCGCCCTGATGATGTGCCTGTGGGCGGCGCTCTACGCCGGCGGGGCGGCGTGGGCGGTGGAGCCACTGCCGCCGTGGCCGCCGCTGCCCGCACTCCTGTCCATGGTGGCGCTGGGGGTGTTCTCCACGGCGCTGGCCACGGTGGGGTTCGTGTTCCTGATCCAGCGCCGCGGGCCGCTGTTCATGTCGATGGCCATCTACCTCGCGCCCGTGTGGGCGACCGTGCTGGGGATGGTGGCGTTGGGCGAGCGGCCTGGATGGCTGGCGTTCGCGGCCCTGGGACTGATCCTCGCCGGCGTCGCCCTGGTGACCCTTACCCGGAGGCGGTCAGTCTAGGGCGCTGCTGGCGGCCGCGGCGCGGCGGCGCACGGCGGTGGCGATGCCCAGCGCCAGGCAGAGCAGGATGCCCAGGAAGTTGAGGTTGTTCACCGTGGCGTGGAACATGTCGTTGGCCGGCCGCTCAGTGACGAAATAGTAGGCGTGCAGGGCGAACTGGGCGGCATAGAGCAGCATGGCGCC
>NZ_JBKJTG010000252.1:0-3969 GCF_046590535.1 Phenylobacterium sp.
AAGGCCTGGCGCTACCCCACCACCGACAGCCCACGGATCACCGTGCGCAACCTGCTCACCCACACCGCCGGGTTCGTGGAGGACAATCCCTGGGGCGACCGCCAACAGGTGATGAGCCGCACCTATGGCGGCCCCTCCCTGCCGGCCACCCGCGGGTTGCTGGCGCTGCACAGGGCCGGCGCCCTGACCCAGCCGCCGATGCCCGTCAGTCCCGGGCTTGCGGCGGCCTACGACGCGGCGCGCGCGGTCTGGCGATCCGGCAAGATCACCGACGCGCCCCTGGCCAACAACGTGCTGCCGGACCGTGACGCCGCGAGCTGGCAGACGCTGGTGAACGGGGTGAAGGCCCAGGTCGGCGCCTGCGCGGCGACCGAGGCCATCGCGCCGACGTCCGCCATGGAAGGCCGCTTCAGCTGGACCTGCGAACACGGCCGCGTAACCGGCCGCGTCCAGCGCGCGCCAACTCCGGCCATGACCCTCCAGGCCCTGGAGTTCGCCGCGGCGCAGCCTTAGGCGCGGGCTTCGGGCCGTCCAGCTAGGACCTACCGCCCCGCGGGGCCTTTATCGCAACGCCGATGCAGGCGAGCCGGGGCGAGTCGCTGCCCTAAACCACCTTCTCCGCCATCAGCCCCTGGACGAAGGGCGCCACCCACCCCTGGCGGTCCCGGCGCAGGCGTTCGGCGTGGTAGATGTGGGCCACGTCGGCATAGGCGCGGTCGTAGTCCTCGTTGACCAGGACGTAGTCGTAGAGGCCCCACTGGGCGATCTCGTCATAGGCCCGGCGCAGGCGGCCCTCGATCACCGGCACGCTGTCCTGGGCCCGGGCATAGAGCCGGCGCGACAGCTCCGCCATGGACGGCGGCAGGATGAACACCCGCACGCTGTCTTCCCGCGCGTTGTCGGCGATCTGCTTGGCGCCTTGCCAGTCGATGTCGAACAGCACGTCCTTGCCGAGATCCAGGGCCGCCATGACGGGCGTCTTGGGGGTTCCATAGCGGTGCTCGTGAACGTTGGCCCACTCCAGGAACTCCCCGCGGCCTTCCATCTCGTCGAATTCCTGGGACGAGACGAAGTAGTATTCCCGCTCATGCTCCTCGCCAGGCCGGGCCGGACGGGTGGTGGCGGAGATGGAGAGCGCCAGGTCCGCGTGGTCGGCCACCAGCCGGCGCGAGAGCGAGGTCTTGCCCGCCCCCGACGGGCTGGAGATCAACAGCAGGAAGCCGCGGCGCTTGCGGGGCTGTTGCAGGTGTTTGGATAGCTCACTCGACATTCTGCACCTGCTCGCGGAACTGCTCGATCACGGCTTTGAGGTCCAGGCCCACGGCGGTCAAGGCGCTGAGCGCCGACTTGGAGCACAAGGTGTTGGCCTCACGCATGAACTCCTGGGTGAGGAAGTCCAGCCGGCGGCCCACGGCGGCGTCGGCGGTGAGCAGCGCCCGAGCCGCCGCCACATGACCAGCCAGGCGGTCGAGCTCCTCGCGCACATCGGCCTTCACCGCCATGGCGGCGGCTTCCTGGACGATGCGGTCCTCGCTAGCGGCGTCGCCGGCCAGTTCCTTCATGCGCTTTTCGAACCGGGCCTTGATGGCGCCGGGTTGTTCGGCGCCATACCCCTTGGCGGCGTCGGTGAGCTCGGCGATGCGGTGCACCTGGCCGGCCAGCACAATGGCGAGCTGGGCGCCTTCCAGGGCGCGGGCCTGCGCCAGCCCGTCCAGGGCCTGGGCAATGGCCACCGCCATGACGGCTTCCAGGTCGGCCATGGTCTCCGGTCCCTCGGCGGCGGCGTCGGCCTCGATCACGCCGCGCAGGCTCAGCAGGCCGTCCAGGGTCGGCGGCGCGGCCTTGCCCGCCGTCACATAGGCCTCGCCAGCCGCCAGGTAGCGGTCCAGCTGCTCCAGGTTCAGGCGCACGGCGCCGGCGCCTTCCGCGCGCTTGGCCTGCAGGCTGATGTTCAGCTGGCCGCGCTGGAACCGCGCCTGCGCCCCCTCGCGGGCCGCCCGCTCCAGGCCCTCGAAACCCGGCGGCCCCCGGAAGCGGACCTCCAGGTTGCGGCCGTTGACGCTGCGCGCCTCCACCGCCCACGACCAGGCGCCCAGCGCCCCCTCCGCCCGGCCGAACCCGGTCATCCCCGACAGGCTCATGGCTTGGCTCCCTCCGCCGCCTGCCGGCGCTCGACCTGGCGCCACCGAACGACGTTTCGCTGATGCTGCGCGAAGTCGGCGGCGAACACATGCCCGCCGGAGCCGTCGGCGACGAAGAACAGGTCCGTGGTGGCGGGCGGGTTCATCACCGCGGCCAGGGCCTCGCGCCCCGGATTGGCGATGGGCGTCGGTGGCAGGCCGTCCACCAGATAGGTGTTGTAGGGCGTCAGGCCCGCCAGTTCCGAGGCGCGGATGCCCCGGCCCAGGGCGCGCCCCTTCGAGACGCCATAGATGATCGTGGGGTCGCTCTCCAGGCGCATCCCGGCGCGCAGGCGGTTGGTGAACACCGCCGCGATCCGCGGGCGCTCGGCGCCCAGCGCCGTCTCCTTCTCCACGATGGAGGCGAGCGTCACCGCCTGCTCGGGGGTGGTGATCGGCAGGCCCGGCTGGCGCTTGGCCCACAGCTCGACCAGCAGCGTGTCGCGGGCCTTGCGCATGCGCGCGATCACGACGCCGCGGTCGTCGCCGCGCTGCACCTGGTAGGTATCCGGCAGGATGGCGCCCTCCGGCGGGGCGGTGACGTCGCCAGCCAGCACCGGTGAGCGCAACACAGCCTCCACCGCCATCTCGCTGGTCCAGCCCTCGGGGATTGTCACGTAGTGGCGCACCACCTTGCCGTCGCGGATGTCGGCCAGGACCCGGGCCATGGAAGTCCGTGACTTGAACGCATATTCGCCGGCCTTCAGGTCGCCGGTGGCGCCGGTGAACCGCACCGTGGCCAGGAACACCGCGGACGATGCGATCACGCCGGCGTCCTTCAGTTCGCCGGCGATCTGGGTGACGCCCGAGCCGCGCTTCAGGATGACCGTGGTGACCGCGCCTTCAGGCGCCGCGGGGCCAGGGCCCCGGTAGCTCCAGATCACCCAGGCGGCGGTGAGCGAGATCACGGCCAGCGCCGCCACGACCAGCAATCCCAGGCTTTGCCTGGCGCGGCTGCGCGCCCCGGCACGCCGCGGCGGGCGGGGTTTGCGGCTCACGCGAACTTCTTGAACACCACCGACGCGTTGGTGCCGCCGAAGCCGAAGCTGTTCGACAGCGCCAGGTCGATCTTCATGGGTTTGGCCACGTGGGGCACGAGGTCGATCTGCGTCTCGACGGAGGGGTTGTCCAGGTTGATGGTCGGCGGCGCGATCTGGTCGCGGATGGCCAGGCAGGTGAACGCCGCCTCGATGGCGCCTGCGGCGCCCAGCAGGTGGCCGGTGGCCGACTTGGTGGAGCTCATGGTGGCCCTGGCGGCGGCGTCGCCCAGCAGGCGCTGCACGGCGTTCAGCTCGATCTCGTCGCCCAGCGGCGTAGAGGTGCCGTGGGCGTTGATGTAGTCGATGTCGGCCGCATCGATCCCGGCGTCCTTGATGGCCGCCTTCATGGCCCGGAAACCGCCGTCGCCGTCCTCGGCCGGGGCAGTGATGTGATAGGCGTCGCCGGCCATGCCATATCCGATCACCTCGGCATAGATCTTGGCCCCGCGCGCCAGGGCATGTTCCAGTTCCTCGACCACCACGATGCCGGCGCCCTCCCCCATGACAAATCCGTCGCGGTCCTTGTCGTAGGGCCGGCTGGCCTTCTGCGGCGTGTCGTTGAAGTTGGTCGACATGGCGCGGCAAGCGATGAAGCCAGCGATGCCCACCGGGACCACACTGGCCTCGGCCCCGCCCGCGACCATCACGTCGGCGTCGCCGTACTTGATCAGCCGGCATGCGTCGCCGATAGCGTGGGCGCCGGTGGCGCAGGCCGTGACCACCGCGTGGTTCGGGCCCTTGAAGCCGTA
>NZ_JBKJTG010000136.1:0-47590 GCF_046590535.1 Phenylobacterium sp.
CGGCATGCGGGAGCTGGCCTCCAAGAAGTCGTTCTGGGCCATGGCCGTGGCCGCCACCATCGCAGCCTTCTGCGGCTATGGAATCGGCTCCTTCCAGTCGCTGTTCCTCAACCGCACCTTCGGCCTGTCGGCCGGCGACGCGGCGGTGATGATCAACACACCAGTGGGGATCGCCTCGGCCGTGGGCACGCTCGCCACTGGCTGGCTGGCGGGAAGGATGGCCGCCCGCCATCCCACCGCCATCGCCTGGCTGCCGGCCATCGGCCTGACGCTCAGCGTGCCGTTCTATCTGCTGGCGTTCAGCACCACCAACCTGTGGATCTGCCTGGGGGCGCTCTGCATCGGCGGCGCCATCAAGTACGGCTACCTCGCCGCCCAGTACACCATCGGCCAGGGCGTGGTGTCGGCCCAGGTGCGGGCCACCGCCACCGCCATCCTGCTGTTCATCGTCAACCTGCTGGGCTACGGGCTCGGCCCGCTATTCATCGGCGCGCTCAGCGACTTCCTCTTCGCCGCGCAGGTGGCCGACCTGGGCGCCCTCGACCTGACCCGCAAGGCCTGCGAAGGCGCCGCCCGTGCGGCCCTGGCCGCCGCCCAGCAAGACATCTGCGCCATCGCCCACCCGCAGAGCCTGCAGCGCTCCATGCTGATCACCTCCACCTTCTACGTGGTGGGCGGCCTGTTTTTCCTGATCACCTGCCGCTGGCTCAAGCGCGACCTGGTCTCGAAGTAGGCCGCGGCGCAGAGTCCCGCTACAACCCCGCCCATGAGCGCCGCACCCGCCAAGACCCTCGCCCAGTCCGCCGCCGAGTACGGCCTGAAGCCCGAGGAATACGACCTCATCGTGCTGCGCCTGAACCGCGAGCCAAACCTCGTGGAGTTGGGGGTCTTTTCGGTGATGTGGTCGGAGCATTGCTCCTACAAGTCGTCGCGCAAGCACCTGGCCAAGTTCCCCACCAAGGGCCCCCGGGTCATCCAGGGCCCGGGCGAGAACGCCGGCGTTGTGGACATCGGCGACGGCCAGGCCTGCGTCTTCAAGATGGAGAGCCACAACCACCCCTCCTACATCGAGCCCTACCAGGGCGCGGCCACCGGCGTGGGCGGGATCATGCGCGACGTCTTCACCATGGGCGCGCGGCCCATAGCCCTCCTCAACGCCCTGCGCTTCGGCGACCCCAGCCATCCCAAGACCAAGCGCCTGGTCTCCGGCGTGGTCTCCGGCATCGGTGGCTACGGCAACTGCGTGGGCGTGCCCACGGTGGGCGGCGAGACCAACTTCCACCGCGGCTACGACGGCAACATCCTGGTCAACGCCATGTGCGTGGGGCTGGCCGACGCGGACAAGATCTTCTATTCCGCCGCCCCCGCCGCCGGCCTGCCTGTCGTCTACTTCGGCTCCAAGACCGGCCGCGACGGCATCCATGGCGCGACCATGGCCTCGGCCGAGTTCGACGACGCCTCCGACGAGAAGCGCCCCACCGTCCAGGTGGGCGACCCCTTCGCCGAGAAGCTCCTCATCGAGGCTACCCTTGAGCTGATGGCGTCCGGCGCTGTGGCCGCCATCCAGGACATGGGCGCGGCGGGCCTCACCTCGTCGGCCGTGGAGATGGCCGGCAAGGGCAGCGTCGGCATCGAGCTCGACCTGGACGCCGTTCCCCAACGCGAGGAGAACATGAGCGCCTATGAGATGATGCTGTCGGAAAGCCAGGAGCGGATGCTGGCCATCCTCAAGCCCGGCCGCGAAGCCGACGGCCAGCGCATCTTCGCCAAGTGGGGCCTGGACGCGGCCACCATCGGGATCACCACCGACACCGGCCGCATCATCCTGAAGCACAAGGGCGAGGTGGTCTGCGACCTGCCGCTGGGCCCGCTCTCCGACGACGCGCCGCTTTACGACCGGCCCTGGGTGGCGCCGACGCCGCAAGCCCGCCTGGCGCCCGCCGAAGTCCCCGCCCCCGCCGACTACGCCGCCGCCATCCTGCAGCTCATGGGCGCCCCCGACATGGCGTCAAAACGCTGGATCTGGGAACAGTACGACCGCCACGTCATGGCCGACACCCTGCAGGATTCAGCCACCGGCGCCGACGCCGCCATCGTGCGCGTCCACGGCACGAGGAAGGCGCTGGCCGTCACCTCCGACGTCACCCCGCGCTACGTCCAGAACGATCCCTATGAGGGCGGCAAGCAGGCGGTGGCCGAGGCCTGGCGCAACCTTACCGCCGTGGGCTCCGACCCCATCGCCATCACCGACAACCTCAATTTCGGCAACCCCGAGCGCCCGGAGATCATGGGCCAGATCGTCCGCGCCATCGACGGCATGGCCGAGGCCTGCCGCGCCCTGGACTTCCCCGTGGTGAGCGGCAACGTCAGCCTCTACAACGAGACCAATGGCGCCGCCATTCCGCCCACCCCCACCGTCGGCGCCGTGGGCCTGCTCACCGATAGCAGCCGCCACGCCGACTTCAGCCACATGCGAGCCGGCGACACCCTGATCCTGCTGGGCGACACAGTGGGCGAACTTGGCGCGTCCATGTACCTGCGCGAGATCCTTGGCCGGGAGGACGGGGCCCCGCCCACCGTCCAGCTGGCCGTGGAGCGCCGGATCGGCGACCTGGTCCGCGGCCTGATCCAGGACGGCCACGCCGCCACCGTCCACGACCTCGCCGACGGCGGCCTGATCGCGTCCGCCGCGGAGATGGCGCTGGCCTCGAAGGTCGGCCTGACGCTGAGCGCACCCACCGAACTGCCCGCCCACGTCTGGCTGTTCGCCGAGGATCAGGCCCGCTACCTGATCGCCACCGCCGACCCGGACACCATCCTCGCCGAGGCGAAGCAGGCCCGGGTTCCCGCCGCCGCCATCGGCCAGGCCGGCGGCGCGACGCTGAGCCTCCCCGGCGTCTTTGAGATCCCTCTCGCCAACCTGCGCCAGGCCCACGAGGGCTGGATGCCGGCCTTCATGGCCTAGCCGCATGATCGGTGAGCGCCCTGCCGCCGCCATCGCCGCCGACCTAGGCGAGTTGGCCCACAAGCCCCACGTCGCCGCCGGCCTGGCGGTGCTGGGCCAGCCGGGCTCTCGCGACGCCATCGCGACGCCGGCCGCCGTCCTCGACCTCGACGCTTTTGACCGCAACGTGGCGCGGATGGGCGAGCGCGCGCGGGCCGCTGGCCTGGTGCTGCGCCCCCACGCCAAGTCCCACAAGTCCGCCGCCCTGGCCCTGCGCCAGATGGCGGCCGGTGCGGTGGGCGTCTGCTGCGCGAAACTGGCGGAGGCCGAGGCCCTTGCCGCCGCCGGTGTCCCCTCCATCCTGGTCACCTCGCCGATCGCCGGCGCAGCCTCTGCCGCCCGCGCCGCGGCGCTCGCCGCCCGCACCACCGACTTCGCCATTGTGGTCGATCACCCCGACGGGGCCCGTGAGCTGGGCGAGGCCGCCGGCGCCCCCATGACCGTGCTCATCGACGTGGACGTGGGCCTGGGCCGCACCGGCGTCGCCAGCCCCGAACAGGCCGCCGCCGTGGTGCGCGCCATCGCCGCCCAGCCCATGCTCCGCCTGCGCGGCGTCCAGGCCTACGGGGGCCAGTGGCAGCACCTTCCGGGCGCCAACGCCCGCGCCGCCGCGGTCGCCGACGGCATGGTCCACCTCAACCGCGTCATCGCCGCGATCCGTGCGGCCGGCGGCGCGGTGGAGGTGGTCACCGGCGGCGGCACCGGAACTTTCCAGGCCGACGCCGCCCAGGGCGTGATGACCGAGCTTCAGCCCGGCTCATACGCCTTCATGGACCGCGATTACCGCGAGGCCCTGGCCGCTGACCCCGACGGCGCCTTTGAACAGAGCCTAGTGGTGCAGGCCCGGGTCATCACCGTCAACCAGGACCGCTGGGTCACCGTGGACGCGGGGCTCAAGGCCTTCGCCACAGACGGCCCACTGCCCCAGCCCCTGACGCCGAAATTCGCCGCCTGCGCCTACCGCTACTTCGGCGACGAGCAGGGCCTGCTGATGCGACCCGAGGGCCAGGAGGTCGCTCGCGGCGAGCGCGTCGACTTTGCCCCGCCGCACATCGACCCCACCCTCGACCGCTACGAACTCATCCACGTGGTCCAAGGCGAGGTGCTGGTGGACATCCTGCGCCTGGAAGCCCGCGGCGCGTCGCAGTAGCCCTGCTGTTGACCTTGGCCGTGGATCGCGCACAATCCCCCCATGGCCAAGCGCAGCCTGTGGCTGCTGATCCGCTGCGCTGACACCGTTGGTGGACGACCTCCTCCCGGGAGCGTCCTGCGGTCGGCCCTTAGCCCGGCGCCGGCGCCCCGTGGCCCACCGTCGCGCCTTCGATGTCGGCGACCTCGGCGTCACGAACGCTTCGGCTGACATTCAACCGGATGAGACACTCAGCTTTCGGGTGTTCTTCGCGATGGGCGAGCAGCACCGGCTGCCAGCTGCCGGCCGCGAGGTTCTCGGTCTGACCGCTATGCAACACGCGCCAGCCTCTTCCGGCCGGCGCGGCGATCACATAGGTCACCCCAACCGGACGCAGGGACGTGTCGCCGTCCATGCGGATGAATCCGTAGGTCTCGCCAGACTTGCCAACGATGTCCACGCGCCTGCTCATGCTTGATTCTCACTCCGCCGGAGCGGCTCTGCGTTCCAATATCCCAAACGCGCGGGCGGCAGGCAGGCTCCATCATGGAGTCGATAATGGGCTGTCGCCGCCCACAAGAATCTGCGGCTCGGCGTCGGTGGCAGGACGAAGGACGGCTCGGCTGGCCTGGGCAGAAAGGGCCCGCGGCGTCCGGTACAGGTCTCCTGTCCCGGACGCCGCGGCCGCCGAACCGTTAAGCTTCTTAGATCGCCTTGAGCTGGCCGGCGGAATCCTTGCCGCTGCGCTGGTCGCGTTCGATCTCGTAAGACACCTTCTGGTTCTCATCGAGCGAGCCGAGGCCTGCCCGCTCAACAGCCGAAATGTGCACGAACACATCGTTGCCGCCGCCATCGGGCTGGATGAAGCCAAAACCCTTGGTGGAGTTGAACCACTTCACTGTGCCGGTAGCCATCTAAAGTCCCTTCAAGTCACGAAGCCTGCTTGGCTCAAGAGCGCGCCTTTTAGCAGCATTGACGGCATATCTGGCAAGCTCTCACGAAACGCCGGCCTCAGACGCCTCGGCAAGGGCGTGCAATCGCGCCTTTGATGGGGCGAGGCCGCGAACAGGGGCGCACCGCATGACCCCGCCCCGAGACCGCCCTCATGGCCCGCTGCCGCGACCCTGTGGGTCGCCCCTGGCTGCGGGGGTGGCGGCTCTAGCCGCCCCCCTGGCCGGTCTCCCTGTCGGCGCTGTGGCGGCTCCCTCGCTGGCCGATACAGCCCTCATGGTGGAGCGCGAGGACAGCTCCGACTACGCGATGACTCCCGGTCTCGGCCGGATAACGGTGATCAATCTTCTCTCCGCGGACCGGCGCAAGCCCCACCTTGCGCAACAATGTGGTGATCCTGCTGACGCCGAAGCGCACCAATGAAGGCTTGGCGAACCGCGCGGCCGAAGACAGCCTCCTGCCCGCCCGCTACGACCGCCGTCTGCTGGTGGCCGTCCAGCCCCTGGCGTGCCGCGAAGCCCCGGAAGCCGACCGCGCAGACGCCCTCGCACGCGGGCTCGCCGGCGACCTGCTGGCCCGCCTGCCGGGTGACGGGCTCGCCCACCCGGTAGCAGGGCCAGACCCGGATGCAGGCTAAGCGCCAGTTCAACAGCCCTGGCGGCCGATCGCCAGGGCGCCCCAGAGGTTCGAGCAATCCCGGCTGATGCTGGTGCTTCCGCCCCATCCTGGCCGACCCGGCTGGCGCAGTGCCGCCCCTAACCCTCCGTCGCCCGGCTCAGCATCTCCAGGGCCGCCGCGGCGAAGGCGGTCATGTTGGCCGCCCGGTCGCTCTCGCCGGTCTCGATGGTCAGAGCCATCTCAACGGGCCCCGCCAGCGCGATGCAGGTATGACCCGCCGCATCCCCATAGCCATTGCCGGTGGGTCCCGCGGCGCCCGTTTCCGACAGGCCCCAGGTGGCGCCGAATCGCTCGCGGGCGGTGCGCGCCAGCAGTAGGGCATAGGGCTCGCTGGCCGAGCGCATCCCGGCCACCGCCTCCCGGGGCAGGTCCATCAGCACCATGCGCGCCTTGCCGGTGTAGACCACCGCGCCGCCCAGGAAATAGGCCGAGGCGCCGGGCACGCCCAGGAGCGCCGCGGAAATCAGGCCGCCGGATGAGCTTTCCGCCACCGCCACGGTCTCCCCGCGCGCCTTCAGCCGTTCGCCGAGTTGGGCCGCCAGTCCATCCAGATCGCGCAAGGGGGTCGTTCCTTTTTCTTGGCCTGCGGAGGCATCAGCGCCCATGATGGCGGCCAATTGCAGAAGACGCCATTTCAAGGGAGGAAATTTCCATGGATGCCCAATCCCAGTGGACGGGCCTGGACGCCGCGCGGCTGGAGCGCATCGGCGCCCACCTGGAGCGCAACTACATCGCCAACGGCAAGATCGCCGGCTGCCAGGTGAGCGTCGCGCGCCATGGCCACATGGCCTACCAGAAGTCCTTCGGCCTGATGGATATAGAGCGAGGCAAGCCCACCGCTGACGACACCATCTACCGCATCTATTCCATGACCAAGCCGATCACCTCGGTGGCCCTGATGACGCTCTATGAGCAGGGCTACTTCCAGCTCAACGATCCGGTCAGCCGCTATGTCCCGTCGTGGAAGGCCCACCGGGTGTGGGTCTCGGGCGAAGGCGCCGACATGGTCACCGAGGCGCCTGCCCGCCCGGTCAGCTTCCGCGACGTGCTCTCCCACACCGCCGGCCTTACCTACGGCGGCGGACTGCCCGGCGTCGGCATCCAGCACCCCATCGACGAGATCTACCGGGGCCTGAAGATCCGCTCGGCCGGGACCCGCGACACCATGGTCGAGTTCATGGACAAGCTCTCCCAGGTGCCGCTCCGCTACCAGCCGGGGACGGCCTGGATGTATTCGCTCGCCACCGACGTCTGCGGTGCGCTCGTGGAGATCATCTCCGGCAAGCCCCTGGACCAGTACCTGGACGAGGTCATCTTCGGCCCGCTAGGCATGAAGGACACCAGCTTCTTCGTAGCCCCGGACAAGGTCGACCGCTTCGCCGCCAACTACCAGCGTGGCGCCGACAAGAAGCTCAAGCTGATCGACGATCCCGCGACCAGCGACTTCACCCGCGACCCGGCTTTCAAGTCCGGCGGCGGCGGGCTCACCGGGACCAGCGCCGACTACCTGCGGTTCTGCGAAATGCTGCGCCGGGGCGGCGAGCTTGACGGCCACCGGGTGCTGGGGCCACGCACCCTCGAAGTGATGCACATGAACCATCTGCCCGGGAACAAGGACCTAACGCAGCTGGCGCTCGGCACGTTCTCGGAGACCGCCAACGAGGGCGTGGGCTTCGGCCTGGGCTTCGCCACGACGCTCGGCCAGGTGGAGACCGGCGCCCCGGGGGTCGGCGACTACTACTGGGGCGGCGCCGCCTCGACGATCTTCTGGGTGGACCCCAGGGAGGACCTCTGCCTGGTGTTCATGACCCAGCTGATGCCGTCCGGCACGTTCAACTTCCGCGGCCAGCTAAAGAGCATCGTCTATTCGTCGATCATCGACTAAGACCCGCCCATGCCCATGCCTGTGGAAGCCTTGGAAGCCTGCCTGCGCGAAGGCTTCCCCGACGCGACGATCGAGATCGAGGACCTGGCCGGCGACGGCGACCACTACAAGGCCCGCATCGTCTCGGTCGCCTTCGCGGGCCTGCCCAGGGTGCGCCAGCACCAGCTGGTCTACGCCGCCTTGAAGGGCAGGATGGGCGGCGAACTGCACGCCCTGGCGCTGGAAACCTCGACGCCGGCGGCTTGACCCTGGGGGTCGCGCTCCCTAGCTCTTGGCTCACGAGATTCCGCCGAAAGGGCGAACCATGACCGATACCGCCACAGCCAATCCCGCCCACGACTTCATCGCCAAGACCGTGGGCGACCACCTGGTGGTGCTGTTCATGAAGGGCGTGCCCGAGCAACCCCGCTGCGGCTTCTCCGCCCAGGTGGTCCAGATCCTCGATCACCTCGGGGCCGATTTCGTGGGTGTCGACGTGCTCCAGGACGAGATGCTGCGCGACGGGGTGAAGACCTATTCCGACTGGCCGACCATCCCGCAGCTCTACGTGAAGGGCGAGTTCGTCGGCGGCTGCGACATCGTGCGCGAGATGTTCCAGGCGGGCGAGCTGAAGACCTTCCTGGCCGAACAGGGCGTGCTCGACGCGTGAGCCGGCTGCTCGAACCGCCTGAGGGCCGCCAAGTCTTCGCGCTGAGCTTCGAGCCGCAACCGGGCGACATCGACGAGAACGGCCATGTGAACAACGTGGTCTACCTGCGCTGGGCGCAGGATCTGGGCACCGCCCATTGGCGCAGCTTGGCGCCGCCGGAGGAACAGGCTCTCTGGGCCTGGATCGCGCTCCGCCACGAGGTTGACTACCGCCGCGCGCTGCTGCCCCACGAGACACCCACGGCCGGACCTGGGTGGCGGATGCGTCCGATGGCCCGCGCTTCATCCGCATCGATGCGGCCGATGGCGTCATGTGCGCCCAGGTCCGCACCACCTGGTGCCTCATCGAGCACGCCACCGGCCGCCCCCGGCGCGTGCCCCCCTGGATCGGTGAGACGTTCGGCTAGCTGCCCGGCCCGGTCCAGGCGATCAGGGGATTGAGCAGGAACACCGGCGTGCGCGGCGGCACGCCAAGCTCAGCCCAGGTGAAGGCGAGTTCGGTCTTGCCCATGGCGAAGGCCTGGCAGCTGTCCAGCCGCCGGCGACCGAACGACAGCGTCACCGCTTCGCCCCGGCGCTCCAGGTAGAAGGCGAAGTCGGCCTTAGCGGTGCAGCCGTTGGACGCCACCTGGATGGTCAGCGCCTCGCGCCCCGCGATCGCGGCGTACAGCGGCTCCAGCTCGGCTAGCGCCTGACCCGGCGCCACCACCCTCGGCGGCCCGGTGGCGCAGCCGGTCAGCACCAGAGCGGCCAAGACGAAGACCCTGCGATTCATGGGGCCCACTGCGCCACAGGACCACGCAAAGCAAAAGGCCCCGGATCGCTCCGGGGCCTTCGCAAATCTCAGAGACCTCGGCGTCGGATCAGGACGCGTAGAACTCGATGACCAGATTGGGTTCCATTTTCACCGGATAGGGCACTTCGGCCAGCTCCGGCATGCGGATGTACTTGGCGGCCATGCCCTTGGTGTCGACTTCGACGTAGTCCGGCGTGTCGCGTTCCGGCGACTGCAGGGCTTCCAGCACGAGGGCCATGTTGCGCGAACGCTCGCGCACCGAGACCACGTCGCCCGGCTTCACGCGGTACGACGGGATGTTCACCCGCTTGCCGTTCACCAGCACGTGGCCGTGGTTGACGAACTGGCGCGCCGCGAACGGGGTCGGCACGAACTTGGCGCGATAGACGATGGCGTCCAGGCGCGATTCCAGCAGCGCGATCAGGTTCTCGGAGGTATTGCCCTTGCGGCGGGCGGCCTCTTCGTAAATCCGGCTGAACTGCTTCTCGGTGAGGTTGCCGTAGTAGCCCTTAAGCTTCTGCTTGGCGCGCAGCTGCAGGCCGAAGTCGGAGACCTTCTGCTTGCGGCGCTGGCCGTGCTGGCCGGGGCCGTAGGAACGCTTGTTGATCGGGGACTTCGGACGACCCCAGATGTTTTCGCCCATCCGGCGGTCGAGTTTGTACTTGGCGCTGTGGCGCTTGGACATTCGTATCTCTTCAGTTCGACCCGAGCCGGCGCCTCTGAAAGTAGAGGTGCGATCGCAACGGCGGCCTTCGCGTCACCCGTCATAGCTCCGCGACCGCACGGCAAGCCGGCGGCGAGGAAGAGGCGGTGTATGCCGTCCGACCCCTTGCGAGTCAAGGTCAGGCCCCGGTGATGGCTGGCAGCCGGTAGCCGCCCTCCAGCAGCTCCGGCTTCGGCAGGTAAGCCCGCATGAAGAGGGCGAAGGCCCCGCCCGGGGCCGGCAGCCAGTTGGCCTCGCGATCGGGACCTGGGGTCTCGTGGCCCATCCAGATGTCCAGCGAACCGTCGGCGTTGCGCGCCAGGCCGGCCGTACGGTCGCCGATGGCGTAGCGGTTCAGCGGGTTGTCGGTGAAGAAGTACTGCCCGTCCTCCGTCGCCTCGTAGAGGCTCAGCGACCAGAACGCGTTGACTGGCGGATGGCCATCGGCCGGGAAGTGCAGGCGCCACGCCCGGGTTCCGTCGAACAACTCGCCCGGCAGGTGGCCCTCGGCGCGCATGTAGATGGCCTCGGCGGGGGGCAGGGCCGCCAGACCGGAGAGCGCCACCGCGGCTCGGTAGTGGTAGTCCTGGTCGAAGTCGCCCAACCGGGCGCTGGGGTAGGACCAGCCCTGGACGAACGCCGCCCCGCCCAGGCCGCCGATGCGGGCCGCGGCGTTGGCCTCAGCGACGCCCGCCTCGATCTCGGCGATCTGGCCAGCGGAAAACCGCGATGGATCGAACCCCTCCTGCAGCCCCAGAGCCGCGATGCGACGGAGCAAACCCACGTCCATGGCCGGCGGCGGGTTGGCGGCCATCAGGGCGGCGGCGCTGGCGAAGTACTCCGCCCAGGGCGCGCTTCGGCCGGCGAAAGGTCCGGGCGCCGGGGTCTCCGGCCCCTGCATGGAGAGGCCAGCCTGCGCCTCACGAGCGGCCTCCAGGTCGTGCGGGCCGTCCACCAGGATCCGGGCCAGGGCCCAGACGTGGTCGGTGGGCGCGCGCACCAGGTTCGGCCCGTCCGCCGCCGCGTTCCGTCCCACCAGCCGGAAGCTCCCGCCGTCGGGGCCGGTGGTGCGGGTCCCCAGAATGGCGAAGTTGTTGGTGTAGGCGTCCATCAGGGCCAGCGAGAAGTACCGCCCGCCCGCCGCCGGCAGGGTGATGGTCACCGGCCCAGCGGAGAGATCCACCTGAGCCGTGGAGTAGAGGGTGTCGTTGTTAGGCGTGGTCACCGCGCGGTGCCGATGGTTGGCGAGCGAGCGCACATGGGTGAAGGCGTTCATCCCGTGGCCCAGGGCCTGTCCCCTCGCCCGGGTGGTGGCGATCTCGATCAGCGGCAGGGCGTAGAGCCACGCCTCACGTGACGAATCCTTGAGTTGGGTCATACCTTCTCTCCTCGATTCACGCGCACTGAGACGCCCGCGGCGGCTTCGCCGGCCTGCGCCCACCACCTCCGGATCAGGTCGCCCGCGTCGCCGGGTCCGGCCAGGGCCACCGCCTGCCCCGCCCAGACGGACATCATCTGCGCATCGCCGGCCGCCTCGGCGGCGGCCCGCAACGGACCCGTCAGGCGGTTCTGCACCGGATAGGCCGGAACTGCGTCCTCAAGCGGCCGCATCTCACGCATGAAACGGTTCTCCAGGCCCCGGGCGTGGCGGCCGGTAAAGGCGCGGGTCAACCGGGTGGGATCGTCCGGCGCCGCCGCGATGGCCTCGCGCCATGCCGCGCTGGTCGCCGCCTGGTCGGACAGCAGGAAGGCCGTGCCCATCTGGACGGCGTTCGCGCCCAGGGCCAGCGCCGCGGCCACGCCGCGCCCATCCATGATCCCGCCGGCGGCGATCAGCGGAAGGTCCACGGCGTCGCGCACCGTAGCCACGAGCGCCAGGGTTCCCACCAGGCTCGCCTCGGTTTCGGCCAGGAAATTCCCGCGGTGCCCGCCGGCTTCAAACCCCTGGGCGCAGATTCCATCGGCGCCGACCTCGGCCCAGGCTCTCGCCTCGGCCACGGTGTTGGCCGTCCCGACGACATAGCTGCCCGCCGCGTGCAGGGCCTCCACCTGCGCCCGGTCGATCAGGTCGAAGGCGAACGACGCCACTGGCGGGGGCGCCCGCGTCAGCGCCGCAAGCTGCGCCTGGAAATCGTGCGCGAACCTGTTCGGCGCGGCGGGAAGCGGGGCGCCGGCCTGCGCATACCAGGGCGCCAGTCTGGCCAGCGCGGCCGCCACAACCCCCGCATCGGGGGTATCGGATGGCGCCACCAGCAGGTTGACGGCGAATGGCCGGCTGGTCTCGCGCTTCAGGGCCGCGACGCCCGCCTCGATCTCCTCGGGCGTGAGGCCCGCCGCCGCCAGGGACCCCAGGCCGCCCGCCTGGCTCACCGCCAGGGCGATCGCCCCGGTGGTGGCCCCGGCCATGGGCGCCTGGATGATCGGAATCGGCAGGCCGTCCAGCAGAGCGGCCAGGCTCATGCGCCCTCCTCCCGCGCCGCCTTCTCGCGGGCGATCTTCTCCAGCACCCGGCCGCGGCCGCGGCTGAGCGCGGTGACCACGCCGCGGAATGTGCGCACCTCCTGCTCGGAGAGCCGGGCGCGGCCCAGGGCCGAGCGCAGGTTCTGCACCATCGAGGGCGTCTTCTCGGGCGGATGGAAGAAGCCGGCGGTCTCCAGCTCACGCTCGAGGTGCTGGTAGAGGCCCATCAGCGCCGCGCCGTCGGCCGGCTCCGGACCCTCCCGGAACTGCGGCGGCGGCGCATCCGCGACGGCGGTGCGCCACTCATAGACGGTGAGCGCAACAGCCTGGGCCAGGTTCAGCGAGTGGAACCGCGGATCGACCGGAATGGTGATCACCGCCTGGCAGAGCGCCACGTCCGCGGTCTCCAGTCCCGCCCGCTCGCCCCCGAACAGCAGGCCCACCCTCTGGCCCTCGCCAAGCGCCGTAACCACCTCCCCCGCCGCCCGCCGGGGCGTCAGAACGGGAAGCTGCAGCTCGCGCGGCCGGGCGGTGGTGGCGAACACCAGGTGCAGGTCGGCGATGGCGTCGGCGGGGCTCTCGAACACCTGCGCGGCATTCAGCGGCCAGTCGGCGCCGGAGGCCGAGGCCCAGGCCCGCTCCTGGGGCCAGCCGTCGCGCGGATTGACCAAGCGCAGGTCCGCCAAGCCGAAGTTGGCCATGACGCGGGCCACCGCGCCGATATTCTGCGCCAACTGCGGGGCGTTCAGTATAACGACAGGTGCTCTGAGGGACGCTTCGGCCATGCCCCGTTTACAGTCGTCTAGCCGCCCGAACGCAACCCTTCAGCGCCGAAGTGTGCTGGCGGCCGCCGCCGGATTGGCGCTTTCCGCCTGCTCGGAGCCCATGCTGAGGACCGCTTCGACCACGCCGCCCCTGGACGGCGCGGCGCTCAATGAGGCCATGCAGGCTTTCGCCGCGCGGGCGCGGCCCGCCCAGCTGGGGCTGGGCCTGACCAACCTGGAGAGCGGCGAGCACTGGACTCTGAACGGCGACCGCCGGTTCCCCATGCAGAGCGTCTTCAAGCTGGCCCTGGGCGCCGCGGCGCTCGCCGAGGTGGACGCGCGGCGCCTCACCCTCGACCGGCCCTTCGTGCTGGAAGAGGAACAGCTCTCGCCGCAGCACTCGCCGATCGCCGCGGCCTGGCCCGGCCGGCGCGACTACACCGCCCGCGAGCTGCTGGTGGCCGCGGTCAGCGACAGCGACAACACCGCCGCCGACGTCCTGATGAAGCATATCGGCGGCCCCGGCGCGGTCACCGCCTGGCTGCAGGGCCGCAAGATCAACGAGATCCGCATCGACCGCTACGAGCGCGAAATGCAGCCGGAGGTCTATGGCATGGCCTCGTTCCGGGCGGCCTGGCGCTCTCCGGCGGGGTTCGCCGCGGCCCGGGCGGCCGTTCCCCCGGCGCAGCGGATGGCAGCCGCGCGCGCCTACATGGCCGATCCGCGCGACACCGCCACCCCGCGCAACATGCTGGATTTCCTCACCCTTCTGAACGCCGGTGAGTTGATTTCTCCAGTCTCCACCCGCCTGTTGCTGCAGATCCTCACGGACACACAGCGGGGGGCGGACCGGTTGAAGGCAGGCTTCCCGAACGGCACGACCTTCGCTCACAAGGTCGGCACATCCGGGACGGACCAGGGGTTGAACACCGCCTTCAACGACGTTGGCATCTTCACCCTGCCAGACAAGCGCAGCTACGCCGTGGCGCTGTTCATGAGCGGCTCGACCCTGGACGAGAACGCCCGCTCGGCGCTGTTCGCCGACATCGGCCAGGCGCTGGCCAGCAGCGTCGGCTGAAAGGCGCGCCAAGTCGCCGCCTGCAGCCTTTGCGTTGCGTCCAGCGGCGGCTATACGGCCCCCCAAACCAAAGTTCGCCTCGGAGCGCCGCGCCCTCATGGCCAAGATCAAAGTCGCCAACCCTGTCGTCGATCTCGACGGGGACGAGATGACCCGGATCATCTGGAAGATGATCAAGGACAAGCTGATCTTCCCGTTCCTGGACCTAGAGATCGACTACTACGACCTGGGCATGGAGCACCGCGACGCCACCGACGACAAGGTGACGGTGGAGGCGGCGGAGGCCATCAAGCGCCACGGCGTCGGCATCAAGTGCGCCACCATCACGCCGGACGAGGCGCGGGTGAAGGAATTCAAGCTCAAGAAGATGTGGAAGTCGCCCAACGGGACGATCCGCAACATCCTGGGCGGCGTGGTGTTCCGCGAGCCGATCATCTGCAAGAACGTGCCCAGGCTGATCCCCGGCTGGACCCAGCCGATCATCATCGGCCGCCACGCCTTCGGCGACCAGTACCGGGCCACCGACTTCCTGGTGCCGGGTCCGGGCAAGCTGACCATCACCTGGGAAGGTAAGGACGGCCAGAAGATCGAGCACGAGGTGTTCGACTACCCGAGCGCTGGCGTGGCGATGGCCATGTACAACCTCGACGACTCGATCCGCGACTTCGCCCGCGCATGCTTCGGCTATGCGTTGAACCGCAAGTACCCGCTTTACCTGTCCACCAAGAACACCATCCTCAAGGCTTACGATGGGCGCTTCAAGGACATCTTCCAGGAGATCTTCGAAGCTGATTACGCGGCCAAGTTCAAGGAGGCGGGCCTCACCTACGAGCACCGCCTAATCGACGACATGGTGGCCTCGTCGTTGAAGTGGTCGGGCGCGTTCATATGGGCCTGCAAGAATTACGACGGGGACGTTCAGTCCGACCAGGTGGCCCAGGGCTTTGGGTCGCTGGGCCTGATGACCTCGGTGCTGATCACCCCGGACGGCAAGATCATGGAGGCCGAGGCCGCCCACGGCACAGTCACCCGCCACTTCCGCCAGCATCAGCGCGGCGAGAGCACATCCACCAACTCTATCGCCTCGATCTTCGCCTGGACGCAGGGCCTGAAGCACCGCGCCAAGCTGGACGGCAACGCCGAGCTGGATCGGTTCACCACCATTCTCGAGCAGGTCTGTGTAGCCACCGTGGAGAGCGGCTCCATGACCAAGGACCTGGCGCTGCTGGTGGGCGACACCCAGGGGTGGCTGACCACCGAGGGCTTCATCGACAAGGTCGCGGCAAACCTGGAGAAGGCGCTGGCCGCCTAGGCGCCAGCCCGGGCCGTCGCGCGTTAGGCTCACATGCGCCGCGCGCCTCTGATCTTCCTGCTGCTCGTGACCGCGGCGGCGCTGACCCTGGTCAGCGCGCCGTGGTTCGCCTTCCGCGCGGTTCAGTCGGCGGCCCGCGACGGCGACGTGCAGGCCCTGGCCGAGCTGATCGACTATCCCGCCGTCCGCGCCGGCCTGCGCACCGGGGCGAGTCCGGAGAGCGTCGGCCCGGCCCCCGATGTCTGGCGCGACCCCATGGGCGCCATGCGCCGCGCTCTGATCCCCCAGCCCCCCGCGCCGCCCTCCATGGAGCGCCACCTGACGCCACAAGGCCTAGCGGCGATCACCGGGCCGCCCGGCCTCTTCCCCACCGTGCGTCACTGGGGCCCCAACCGGGTGCGTTTCGCGCATACCTCCGAGGAGGGCGAGAGCCGCTTTACGTTCCAGCGCCGGGGCGTGCTGCGCTGGCAGCTGGTGCACGTGGGCGTGCCGCCAGTCTCGGCCACGTTCCGCTAGTAGTTCTTTCTTTGTTCTACAACCGCGCTCGCCTGGGCGCGGACAGGGAGGGCGACCAGGTGGCGCAGGCCTGCCGCCGAAGAAGGGGTGGTCCGGCGTTCCCTCCCACCTAACGGCTGACCGCAGCCTTGGCTGCCGCCAGGCCATCGTCAGCCGCAGAGGCGTTGGGAGCTCCACCCTGGGCGAAGTCTGGACGCCCACCGGCCCCCTGGCCGCCCATCGCCTTGACCGCAGACTGGGCGATATTGACAGCATTGTTTGACGCCTGCGCCGAGCCGGTGACGGCGACCGTTACGGCCGCTTTCCCATCGGCGGTCCCAATCAGCAGAATCACCCCGTCAGGCAACTGCTTCTTGAATTCCTCGGCGATGGGCCGCAGATCCTTGCCGCCGACCCCTTCCATGACCCGAGCCATGACCATTACGCCGGCGACGTCCTCCGGCCCTGTCGGCGCCGCCCCGCCCCCGCCGCCCATGGCCAGCTGGCGCTTGGCGTCGGCCAGCTCCCTCTCCAGCTTGCGGCGCTGGGCCTCCAGCGCTTCCACCCGCGCGGCGACCTCGCTCACGGGCGCCTTGAACTGGTCGGCGAGCGCCTTGGCGACCCCGGCCTGGTCCAGCAGCCAGCGGCGGGCGGCCTCGCCGGTGAGGGCCTCGATGCGGCGCACACCGGCGGCGATCCCCTGTTCGGCGACGATCTTGAAGAGCGCGATGTCGCCGGTCCGCGACACATGGGTGCCGCCGCACAGCTCCACCGAATAGGGCCGCTCCCCGCCCAGCTCGCGACCCAGCGTCAGGACGCGGACACTGTCGCCGTACTTCTCACCGAACAGAGCCATGGCGCCGGCCTCAATCGCCTGGGCGGGCGCCATCAGCTCCGTCGCCGCAGCCAGGTTCTGCCGCACCACGGCGTTCACCTCGGCCTCGATGCGGTCGATCTCGTCGGCCGTCACCGGCTGGCCGTGGCTGAAGTCGAAGCGGATGCGCTCGCCGTCGACCATCTGGCCCTTCTGGGTCACATGGCCGCCCAGGACGTTGCGGAGCGCCGCGTGCAGCAGGTGGGTGGCCGAATGATTGGAGCGGGTGGCCGTGCGGCGTTCGGCGTCCACCTCCAGGCGGACCTGCTGACCGGGGGCGAGCACGCCTTCGACGATCTCAAGCTCATGGACGTGCAGGTCGCCGGCGTGCTTCTGCACGTCCAGCACCCGCGCCCGGCCGCCGTCCCATTCGACCTCCCCCTGGTCGCCGGCCTGGCCGCCGCTCTCGGCGTAGAACGGGGTGCGGTCGAACAGCGCCTGGACCTTGGCGCCGGTCAACGCCGCATCCACCTCACGGGCGTCCTCCACCAGCACCAGCACCTTGGCGGAGATCTCGCCGTCCTCGTAGCCGGTAAAGACGGTGGGACCCAGCCGCTCGCGAATGGCGAACCACTCTCCGGCCGCCGCCACCTGGCCCGATCCGCTCCAGGCCTCGCGGGCCTGCTCGCGCTGACGGGCCATGGCGGTGTCGAACCCATTCAGGTCGACGCTCAGGCCCCGAGCACGGATCGCGTCCTGGGTCAGGTCCAGCGGAAAGCCATAGGTGTCGTAGAGCTTGAAGGCGGTCTCGCCGGACAGAACGTCGCCGTCCTTGAGGCCCGCCGTCGCCTCCTCCAGCAGCGACATGCCGCGCCCCAGGGTGCGGCGGAACCGCTCCTCCTCCTGGCGAAGAGTGTCGACGATGGCGGCTTCGGCACGGCGCAGCTCCGGATACGCCTCGCCCATCTGCTCCACCAGGGTCGGCGCCAGGCGGTGCATCAGCGGGTCGGCGGCGCCCAGCAGGTGGGCGTGGCGCATGGCGCGGCGCATGATCCGGCGCAGCACGTAGCCGCGGCCTTCATTGGACGGCATCACGCCATCGGCGATCAGGAAGCCCGCGGTGCGCAGGTGGTCGGCGATAACCCGGTGCGCCGGGCCGTTGGAGGCGCCCCCCGCCCCGCCCACCAAGTCGCGCGACGCGGTGATCAGGTTGCGGAACAGGTCCACGTCATAGTTGTCATGCACGCCCTGCAGCACCGCGGCGATCCGCTCCAGGCCCATGCCGGTGTCGATGGAGGGCTTGGGCAGGTCCGTGCGCGAGCCGTCCGCGAGCTGCTCGTACTGCATGAACACCAGGTTCCAGATCTCCACGAACCGGTCGCCGTCCTCATCCGGGCTGCCTGGCGGGCCGCCAGCGATGTGGGCGCCGTGGTCGAAGAAGATCTCCGAACAGGGGCCGCAGGGACCGGTGTCGCCCATGGACCAGAAGTTGTCGGCGCTGGCGATGCGGATGATCCGCTCATCCGGCAGGCCGGCGATCTTCTTCCACAGGCGGTGGGCCTCGTCGTCGGTGTGATAGACGGTGACCGTCAGCTTCTCAGGCTTGAGCGCGAACTCATGGGTCAGCAGCTCCCAGGCCAGCGTGATCGCCTGCTCCTTGAAGTAGTCCCCGAAGGAGAAATTTCCCAGCATCTCGAAGAAGGTGTGGTGGCGCGCGGTGTAGCCGACGTTGTCCAGGTCGTTGTGCTTGCCGCCGGCGCGCACCGACTTCTGCGATGAGGTCGCCCGCGGCCAGGGTGGGGTCTCCGCCCCGGTGAAGTAGTTCTTGAACGGCACCATGCCGGCGTTGACGAACAGCAGGGTCGGATCGTTCTGAGGCACCAGCGGCGCCGAGGCGACGACGGCGTGATCGCGGCGCTGGAAGAAGTCCAGGAAGTGGCTGCGGATCTCGTTCAGGGTCGCCATGGCTTTTCAATCAATATCCAGCGGACGCGGGCCTGCCGCGGCGCACAACGAAAGAGCGCCGGTCCCTTTACGAAACTGCGGCGGCTCCGGGCAAAGAAAAAGGACGCCTGGGGAGAGCTCTCCCCAGACGTCCTTGCAGTCTCGTCGTGACGACCGCGCGGGGTTGGCGCGCAGGCGGGTCGGGGTTGGCGGGTGAGCCGCCGACGGTCGCGGTCGCGCTCGACGAGGAAGCCTATTCCTCTGTGTCTTCCGGACCGCCCACCAGAAGTTCCTCCTCGATGGTGGCCTTGGCGCCGCGGACGGCCCTTTCAATCTCATCGGCCATGTCTGGGTTGGCCTTGAGGAACTCGCGCGCGTTGTCGCGGCCCTGGCCGATCCGCTGGCTGGAATAGGAGAACCAGGAGCCGGACTTCTCGATGACGCCGGCCTTAACGCCCAGATCGATGATCTCGCCCAGCTTGGAGATGCCCTGGCCGTACATGATGTCGAACTCGACCTCGCGGAACGGTGGGGCGACCTTGTTCTTGACCACCTTGACCCGGACGTTGTTGCCGACGATCTCGTCGCGCAGCTTCACTGAGCCGGTGCGGCGGATGTCCAGGCGCACCGAGGCGTAGAATTTCAGCGCATTGCCGCCGGTGGTGGTTTCCGGGCTGCCGTACATCACCCCGATCTTCATGCGGATCTGGTTGATGAAGATGACCAAGGTCTGGGTCTTGGAGATCGAGCCGGCCAGCTTGCGTAGCGCCTGGCTCATCAGCCGGGCCTGCAGGCCGGGCAGGCTGTCGCCCATCTCGCCCTCGATCTCGGCCCGGGGCGTCAGCGCCGCGACGCTGTCGATCACGATGATGTCGACGGCGCCCGAGCGGACCAGGGTGTCGGTAATCTCCAGCGCCTGCTCGCCAGTATCCGGCTGCGAGACCAGCAAATCGTCGAGATTGACCCCCAGCTTGTGGGCGTAGGACGGATCGAGCGCGTGCTCGGCGTCCACGAAGGCCGCGGTGCCGCCCAGCTTCTGGACCTCGGCCACCACGTGCAGGGCCAGCGTCGTCTTGCCTGAGGACTCCGGCCCGTAGATCTCCACGATCCGCCCCTTGGGCAGGCCGCCGATCCCCAAGGCCAGGTCCAGGCCCAGCGAGCCGGTGGAGACGGACTCGATCTCGAGGATCTTGCCCTTCCCGCCCAGCTTCATGACCGAGCCCTTGCCGAAGGCCCGGTCGATCTGCGCCAGCGCCGCTTCCAGAGCGCGCTGCTTGTCCCCGTCTTCTCTTGCCACGAGCCTCAACGCTGACTGAGTCATTTCCGAGCCCTCTCTATCCCACGATTCCGCCAACCCGGGCGTCCGGAAGCGCCCGCGCCTCCGAGGACTCATGCGTACCGGGTTTGTTCCAAGTTCGCAAGATGTTCTGTTTTTCTTCGGCCGGGGGATAATGGCACCGCTGGGACTGCCCTTACGATTTGTCATCGGCGGCCCTTTGAATATGTCAGCGGCGCTACGCTAAGTTTCCGAAATCACAGAACAAATGACTGGGCGCGGGAGGATCTCGACAGGGGCTTGGTTTCCCAATTCCATTGCCACCTAAGTGATTGAATTAGCAATGGAGCGCCCCTCCGGTTTCTCAATCCGCCCTCATTGGGAAACCAATTGGACTCCAACCGCATCCTCGTTCACCCCGTCCTGCTGGGCAATTGCGCCCAACTGGAGACAGGTTGCTGTTCGACTGACACCACCTGATGACAACATCAGTGAAGTTTTCGAGCAAATTCGGGCCCCCGCTTTCCCAACGTTCAGGAGTGGGAAAGTGGATTTGAGAAAGCGGCTGAAGCGAGTTCCCTGCGGCGCATTACGTTCGCATTGCGCCAGTTCCGGACATTCCGTCCGCCCTCGCACCCCTCCCAAGCCTGGATCAGAGCGCAGCATCGCGAACGCAGCTTGACCCCAAGCGACTGCATTCTATATGTCGTTCGATATATTGACCGCAAAAAGGGAACTAGCATGATCACTCGAAGCCTTCTCGGCGTGGCCGCCGTCTGCGCGTTCAGCTTCGCCTCCCCCGCCTTCGCGCAAGGTGCGATGGCGAAGGCCGATATCGTCGACACGGCCGTGGCCGCGGGTCAGTTCAACACACTGGCGGCCGCCCTGACCGCCGCCGGCCTGGTGAACACGTTGAAGGGCGCCGGCCCCTTCACGGTTTTCGCACCGACGGACGCCGCCTTCGGGAAGCTGCCCGCCGGCACTGTGGAGACCCTTCTGAAGCCTGAAAACAGGGCCCAGTTGGTCGCGGTGCTGACCTATCACGTGGTCCCCGGGAAGGTGATGAGCTCCGCGCTGGTGGGCAAGGCCACGGAAGCGAAGACCGTGGAAGGCAGGACGGTAAATATCGACGCCCGAATGGGCGGTGTGACGGTCAACGGCGCCAAGGTTGTGGCGGCTGACGTTGCGGCCTCCAACGGCGTCATCCATGTCATCGACACGGTGCTCATCCCGAAATAGAGCCGTCGGCGGTTGCCCCGCGGACCTTCGCCCGTCGGCCAAGCCCGAAGGTCCGGGCCGCCCGTGGGGACGCCGCGCCGCTCTTTCGCCGGCGGCGCGGCGTACGCCGGCAGGAAAGCCGTCGCGGCGATGTCCAAGTGTTCGTCGACGAATGAGAAGGCGCGGCCCCGCGCATTGCCCAGTTCTACCGCTCGCAGTTGTCCAAGCCGACCGGTCGCGCTACGGGGGGTCGTCTGAGGATCGACCGCGTGAGCAGACCCAAGGGAATCAGAGACGCAGACTACGAGGCCAAGCGAAGGGCTTTGCTGCAGAGCATGGCCGTGCGGCTGATGAGCCGCGATGTGGCCAAGCCGAGCATGCGCGACCTCGCCGCCGCGGCGAAGGTCACCGTGCCAACGCTGCATCACTACTTCGGCGGCCGTTCCCAGGTCATAGATGCGATCCTTGAGGAGCAACTGCGCCTCGGCGGTCACGGGCTGGCGGCGCAGCGCAATTCCGACCAACCCTTCAGCGCCTCCGTGCGGGACTACGCGAGTACCCTGGTCCGGGCGCTTGGCGTCGAGCGCGATGTCCGCTTGGGCGACCTCTTCGCCGTCAGCCTAGCCGAGGGAATGGTTGACCCCTCGATCAGCGCATCGACCCTGCGCCACATCCTCGATCCCACCATCGAGACGCTTCGGGCGCGCCTGAGCTACCACATCGCCCGCGGCGAGATGATCGACGCTGATACACGCGCAGCGGCCTTGATGCTGATGTCGCCCCTTTTGCTGGCGTCCCTTCACCAAGACCAGCTTGGCGGCGCGGAGCGAGACCCTATCGCGCTTGCGGCGATGGCTGACGAGATCAGCGCCGCCTTCGTCCGCGCCTTTGCGACCCCTTCGCCGGCGCGCCCTGCGAACAATCCGGAAGCTTCTCCTTTTCAATATATCGATTGATATATAGAAAGCTGTCAGGCCGCGCGGGCGGTCCTTTGGAGCGCCGAGCCCATGTCGCTGGTCAATCTCTTATCGCCGCACGAGTCCGGGTCAGAGCCGCGGCCGACCGCAGCCGAGGCTGAACAGGCCGTGCGTCTGCTGATCGCCTGGGCCGGGGACGATCCGGATCGCGAGGGCCTGCGCGAGACCCCGGCCCGCGTCGTAAGATCGTATGCCGAGCTCTTCGCGGGTTACGACGAGAATCCGCGGCGCCATCTGGCGAGGACGTTTGAGGAAGTCGGCGGTTACGACGACCTGGTGGTGCTGACCGGGATTCGGGTGGTGAGCGTCTGCGAACATCACATGCTCCCGGTGATCGGCGTCGCGCACGTGGGCTACCTGCCGCGCAATCGTGTGGTCGGCATCTCCAAGCTCGCGCGCGTTGTTCAAGGCTATGCCCGCCGCCTGCAAATCCAAGAGAAGCTTACCGCCGATATCGCCGACGCCATTCAAGACGTGCTCGATCCATTGGGCGTCGGCGTGATCATTGAGGCGGAACACAGCTGCATGACCCTGCGCGGCGTCAACAGCACCGGCGCGCGGCTGTCGACCAGCCGTCTGCTTGGATCCCTGCGCGACGACCATCGCCAGCGCGGGGAGTTCCTGCGCGCCTGCCGGGGGGCATGACGGTCCGCCATGTCAGAACAGCCGACACCCACGCAGGCTTCTAGCCTAGCCGTCTGGTATGATGGGGACTGTCCGCTCTGTCGGCGCGAGGTCCACTGGATCCAGAAACTGGATCGCCGAGAGGTCATCAGCTTCATCGACCTCAGCCTTGGCGAGCCTTGTCCTATCGACCGGCAGACCATGCTCGCCCGCTTCCATGCCCAGGAGCGGGGCAAGGGCCTGGTCAGCGGGGCGGCCGCGTTCGGGGCGATGTGGCGGCAGATACCCGCGCTGCGCCTCTTCGGCCTGCTAGCCCTCTGGCGGCCGGCTCTGTGGTGCCTCGAGCGCGCTTATCTTCTGTTTCTAATCATCCGACCCAACCTGCAGGGCGTCGCCCGAAGTCTGGGTGGCGAAGATGACCGGTCGATGCGCGGGCGGCATGGCGTCTGATCGCGCTACCGCGATCCCGAAAGCCGCGCTGATGCTGGGCTGGCTGGGGGTCACGCCATTTGCGGGGTTCGCGATGGCGATCGCCGCCGGCTGGCCACTGGCCGCAACCACGGGGCTCCGCAGTCTCGTCTTCTACGGCGCCGTCATCCTGTCGTTCATGGGCGGCGTTCAATGGGGCCTGGCGCTGCGGCCTGCAGCCGATCGCGCAAACCTGTCATCACGTCTGGTGATCAGCGTCCTGCCGGCGATCGTGGCGTGGGCCAGTGTCGCACTCCTGCCGATGCTGGCAGCGACGAGCGTGCTGGCGACCGCCTTCGCCCTGCTTCTAGTCCACGACATCGCAACTGTCCGGCGCGGCCTGGCGCCCCCCTGGTACACCCATCTACGGGCGCCCCTGACCGCCGTCGTGATCGTCTGTCTGCTCATCCCGATGGCGGTGCTGGTCGCTTGAGCGCCTTTCCCGCCCCCTTTGACGCCGTCGTGGTCGGCGCGTCCGGCGGGCTCGGTGCGGCGCTCGTCGAACGACTGGAGGCCGATCCGCGAGTCGGCCGCGTCCATGGGTTCTCGCGCAGCGGCGGCGCGCCTCTCGACCTCACGGACGAAACGTCCATCGCCGCAGCCGCCGCGACCGTCAAAGCGCCCCGGCTAGTCATCGTCGCAACGGGACTGCTGCATGGGCCTGGCGTCGCGCCGGAGAAAAGGATCGCCGCCGTCGACGCGCAGGGGCTGGCCAGGAGCTTCCAGGTGAACGCCATCGGCCCGGCGCTCGTGATGAAGCACTTCGGGCAGCGCCTGCCAAGGGACGGCAAGGCTGTGCTGGCGGTGATCTCCGCGCGGGTCGGCTCGATCGCCGACAATCGGCAGGGCGGCTGGTATGGCTACCGGGCGTCCAAGGCCGCCTTGAATCAGCTGATGCGGACGGCGGCCGTCGAACTGGCCATGCATCGAAAAGACGCTATCTGTGTCGCGCTGCATCCGGGAACTGTAGACACGCCGCTTTCAAAGCCGTTCCAGAAAGGCGTGCCTGCCGGGGCGTTGTTCGCCCCCGCCTACGCTGCGGCCCAGCTGTTGGCGGTCATCGACCGGCTTAGTCCGCACGACACGGGGCGCTTTCTTGCTTGGGACGGCAGGAACATTCCTTTCTGACGGCATCGCTCCGCATCCGGGTCCGCGGCAGCGACCTGCTAGGCGCGGCGAGGAGAATTTCTCCTAGGCCCGCGCGAACGGCTGCACACATATCGCAAGCTGAGGCCCCACGCTTTGCGCATCAGAAGTTCAGGCGCGCCGTGACGCCATAGTAGCGGTCGGCTTCGCGCGGGATGATGTAGCGGAAGCTGCCGCCCGGCCCGCCGCTGGTGATCGCCGAGGCGAAACTCTCGTCGAACAGGTTCTTGATAATGAAGGTCACCCGGTAGCGCTCGTCGGTATCGACGATGGCGGCCGAGAGGTCGACCATGGCGTAGTCATGGATCGTGGTCGCCGTGCGGATGGCCTGGGACGCATCCAGTTGGCTGAGCTGCTTGGACTGGTACGAGCCTTGCGCGCCCAGCACCACGTCGACCGCGGCGCCGGTGCGGATCCGGTAGTCCATCCCCAGCGATCCCTTCCACTTGGGCGCATAGGCCAGCTGCGTGCCCGAGGGCACCACGCCGGTGATCACGCCGTTGGTGGGCAGCTTGAACTGGTCGATATGAGCATCGGTGTAGGCCAGCCCGCCGGTGACGTTCAGGTCACGCATCGGTCGGTAGATCAGGTCCAGCTCGCCACCGCGGGTCGAGATCGTGCCCGCGTTGGTGAAGCGGGTGACCAGCACGCCCGCCACGATGTCGGGGTTGTTGGCCTGGAAGTTGTTGTACTTAGCGTAGTAGCCGGCGAGATTCAGGATGAGCTTGCCGTCAAGGATGGTGTTCTTCATGCCGACTTCGTAGCTGTCGGCAGTCTCGGCCTCGATCGGGTTGGTGCCAGTGGCGGTAAGATTGAAGAAGACGTTGTAGGCCGGGCCCTTATAACCGCGCGCATAGGTGGCATAGAAGGTGGTCTCAGGCACAATATCGTACTGGATGCCCGCCTTTCCCGACAGGTTATCGTTCGACTGGTCGGCGGTGAACGGCCCGAAGCTGGGCTGGATCCCCGGCCCGGTCAGGGCGCTGACCCGACCGTGGAACACTGACAGCTTGTCCGACGTGTAGCGCAGGCCGCCGATCAACCGCAGTTGGTCAGTGAGATTGTAAACGCCCTGTCCGAACAGGGCGAAGTTTTTGAACGTCGACCCGAAGGTGGCCGTGCCGGTGGGCCGTGTGATCGTCGTGCCCGCCGTCGAGCAGGGGGTGATCACGGTCGGGGTCGGCGTCAAGCTGCAGACGATGTCGTTGCGGGTGAAGGTCCGCTCGGTCTCGGCGCGAGAATAATAGGCGCCCAGCACATAGGTGATCGTCTGGTCGGCGGGCGAAGTCAGCCGCAGTTCCTGGGTGAGCGTATTGCTGGTCTGCGGACCCAGGTCGTGTAGCTGGTTGAAGCCCACATAGGCGTTCGGCAGCCAGTCGCCATCGCGAATCTCGGTGTTGTCATACTCGCGGTACGAGCCGATGTAGGTGACTGTCTGGCCGGCCACGTCCCAGTCGGCCTGCAGCGAGACGCCGCCGCTCTTCTCGACGGTCGCGGTGACCAAGTCTTGAGCAACCTGCCGGGTTTTGTCGCCGCGCGGCGTCGGCAGGACCGTGGCGGTGAGGTTGGCCGGAACGGTGCCGATCAGCTCGGCGCAGCAGTCGTCGTCGCTCTTGCGGTAGTCGGCGATCACGGTCAGCGACAGCGCTTCGGAGACAGCGGCAGTCACCACGGCGCGGACGCCCCAGTGCTCATAGCCGTTGACCCGCGTCCCCCTGGTCACATTGCGGATGTTGCCGCCATAGGCGCCATAGAAAGCGGTCACGCGGCTCTTGACCTGTGCGCTGAGCGGGACGTCGACAGCGCCACGCAGGCGGTACTCGCCGCCGTTGCTGGCATAGCCGGCTTCCAGGAAGCCGCCGAGTTCATCACCCGGTCGCTTGGTGACGATATTGACCACGCCGGCCGAGGTGTTCTTGCCGAACAAGGTGCCCTGGGGTCCGCGCAGCACCTCCAGCCGGTCGAGGTCAATCAAATCGCTGAAGGCCTCGCCGGCCCGGCTGTAGACGACGCCGTCCACCACCGTAGAGATCGAAGGCTCGCCGGCGATCGAGAAGGTCGACGTGCCGACGCCGCGCAGGAATAGCGACTGGTTGATGGTCGTGCCCGACTTGCGGAAGTTGAGCGTCGGCACGAGGTACTGAGCGCCCTCCAGGTTCACCGCGCCGCTCGCGGCGATGGCGGCGCCCGACACCACCGAGACGGCGACCGGGACGTCCTGCAGGCGTTCCTCGCGCTTCTGGGCGGTGACGACGATTTCGCTAACAACCGAGTCGTCGGCGGGTCCGGACTGGGCGTCCGCGGGCGTAGCCATGAGGAGCGCGCAGAATCCTGCCCCCGTTAGCAAAATGGTCCGAGTCATAAGTCCCCCTAATCGTCTGTGTTTTTCGACGTACTTTGTTGTGTCTTACGCTGTCATATCGAGACGTGTGAACCGCTTTCTGACTGGTCAAAGTTGCAGTTCAGACATCTCCACTACGCGCTTCTCGCGGGCGCTGATCTCTGCGGCAGTTCCGATGGCTACGGCCATCAGCCCATCGCGCGCAGTTACCTCCACGGCGCCCTCGCCGCGGACCGCGGCGATGAACCGCTGGTGCTGGTAGAAGGTCGAACCGTGGTGGCTGCCGGCGTTCAGGGCTGTCGGGTCCACCTCGATCGTCCGGCGCTCGACCTGCTTCGGGTTGCGGAAACCGACACGCGGCGAAAACACCAGGGCCCCTTCCGGGATCAATACGTCCAGTCGGGCCTTGTCGCCCACCGCCGTGATCTCTTCCTGGTTCTCCGCCCCGTCGGCGAACATGCACAGGTCCAGCATGGCGCGGACGCCGTTGGCGAACTCCACCGTGGTGTAGCTGTTGTCGATGATATCGGGACTGCGGCCGTCGTAGCGCTCATCGACATGGTTCACGTCCATGGCGCCGGAGCAGTAGACGCGGACCGCCTCCGAGCCGGTGATGAGCCGCATCAAATCAAAGAAATGACAGCACTTCTCGACCATAGTGCCACCGGTGTTCGCGGAGAACCGGTTCCAGTTGCCGACCTTCTTGAGGAAGGGGAATCGATGTTCTCGGATGGAGAGCATCCGCAAGGCGCCGACGCGGCCAGTGTGAATCTCGGAGATGAACTGCGCTGCCGGCGGCATGTACCGATATTCCATGGCCGTCCAGAACGGGGCATCCGAACGGGCCGCCTGGTCAGCCACCCAGCGGGCGTCGGGCAGTGTGGTGGCCATGGGCTTTTCGCAGAGAATCGGAAGACCCGCGTCGAAGAGCGGTTCCAACACCTGTCGATGGGTGCTGTTCGGGCTGGCGACGATCACCGCGTCCACGAGGCCGCTGCGGGCCAGGGCGGCGCTGTCGGCAAACACGGCCACCTGGTCGGCGCGGTCCGCCAGGGCGTCGCGAGCCCAACCGAGGGACTTAGCCACAGGATCCGCGAGCGCCGTCACGACGGCGCCGGGCGTGACGGCGAGATTGTTGAGGTGCTCGACCCCCATCATCCCCGTACCGACCAAGCCGTAGCGGACAACCTCGGCCAACAGACCCTCCCCAATTTCATTATGACAGCGCTGACTTATTGTGAGCATTCTCCCAGACTGAGGGTTCGGGCAAGCCCAAAGTCGCAAGAACGGCGCCCGGAGTTGTTGGGCTATCGGGGAGGATCCTGGCCTTGCGTTACAGCCTGAGACGTCGGCCCCGGGTCGGCGCATGACCGAATCCACACAGCCCTCGTTCAGCCGTTGGTTCCTGTTCATCATGGTGGCCCTGGCGGGTATTCTCGCCCTGGTAGACCGGCAGATTATATCTGTGCTGAAGCCCACCATGGCCGCCGAGTTGGGCTGGTCCGACGACGACTATGGCACGCTTGGCGCCTGGTTCCAGGGCGCGATGGCCGTCTCCTTGCTGGCCGCCGGGCCGCTGGTAGATCGCATTGGCGTAAAATGGGCCAACGTCGTCGGGGTGTTCGCCTGGAGCGTCGCGGCCATGTTCCATGGACTGGCCCACAGCTTGGTCCAATTCACCCTGTGCCGGATCGGCCTGGGCGCGACCGAGGCCATGGTCACGCCTACGGCGATCAAGACCGTCGCCACCATCCTCCCGCCGAACCAGCGCTCGGCCGGGTTCGGCCTGATCAACGCCATCTCCAGCGTCGGCGCCATCAGCGCTCCGATTCTCATCCCCTTCATGGCGCAGCCGTTCGGCTGGCGCGGCGCCTTCGTGATGGCCGGAGCCGCCGGCATCCTCTGGTCGGCGGTTTGGATCGTCTCAACCCGCAAGGCGCGCTTCGGCGATGCGCCGGCGACGCCAGCGGCCGCGGCATCCAAAACCCCTCGCCCTTCAATCCTTCGGGACCGGGCCACTTGGGCCATCTCCGGCGCCAAGCTACTCAGCGACTCCACATGGTGGCTCTTGCTGTTCTGGATGCCAGACTTCCTGAACCGTCAATACGGCCTCACGGGTGTCGCCATCGGCCCACCCTTGGCTCTGGCCTATGCCGGCGGGGCGGTGGGCGCCCTGATCAGCGGCGTGATCGCCACCCGAATGCTCAACCGGGGCTCGCCCGTGAACCGCGTGCGCAAGCTGGCCATGCTGGTAAGCGCCCTGCTGGTCCTGGTCCTGCCGCTCGCCACGCAGGCTGGCAGCGCCTGGGGCGCGGCGGCAATACTCGCGGTCGTCCTGGCAGCCCACCAAGGCTTCTCCACCAACCTTTTCGCGCTTATCGCGGACGTCACCGACAAGCCGAAGATCGGGCGCGTCACCAGCTTCGCAGCTTTCTGGGGCAACATCGGCGGCATGACGATCGTCAAGGTCGCCGGCCTCGTGCTGACCGCTGGCCTCGGCTACACGCCACTCTTCGTATTCGCGGGCCTGTCCTACCTGCTCGCGCTCGCCTGGATCCACATTCTGCTGCCCCGCATCCGCCAAGTCGATGCCGGCTCGGAGGCAGGGCCCGCGGTGGTTCATCTGTAGGGCCGCGCCCTCAGCTCAGCGGGGCGTGCGCGATGTTCGGCAGAACGTGGCGCGCGAACAAATCCGCCTCGGCGGCGTGCGGATAGCCGGAAAGAATGAACGCCTCAATGCCCATGTCGCGGTAGTCATTGAGCTTGGCCAGCACCTGGTCCGGATCACCGACGATGGCCGCGCCGCAGCCTGAGCGCGCACGCCCCACGCCAGTCCAGAGATTGACCTCGGCGTAGCCGTCATCCGCAGCCGCAGCCTCGCGCAGCGCCGCCTGGGCCTGAACGCCGACCGAGGTGGAATCGAGCGACTTGGCACGTATCGCCTCGCCGGTCGCCGCGTCCAGCTTGGACAGCAAACGCTCGGCCGCCGCGCGGGCCTCAGTCTCGGTGTCGCGGACGATCATGTGGGCCCGGTAGCCGAACCGGAGCGTCCGTCCGTACTCCGCGGCCCGCGCCGTCATATCGGCGATGATCGCGGCGATCGTTTCTTTCCTGTCCGGCCACATGAGGAAGACATCGCAGCCCTTGGCCGCCGCCTCGCGGGCATCCTCCGACAGGCCGCCAAAATAGAGCAGCGGCGCCTTGCCGGAAACGGTGGTGACCCGAGGGCGATCCAGCTTCAGCTTCCAGAACTCGCCGACATGGTCCAAGGGCTCGCCATTGAGCAGGGTCTTCAGGATGCTCATCGCCTCCACCGTTCGCGCGTAGCGCGGCGCGGACGCCAGCTTCTCGCCCGGCATGTCCGAGGATATGATGTTCACCGTCAACCGGCCGCCCAGCATGCGGTCGATGGTGGCGATCTGGCGGGCGAGCTGCGGCGGCCACGTCTCGCCGATCCGCACGGCCATCAGCAGGCGCATCCGCTTCAACAGCGGCGCGATGCCCGCCGCGAAGGCGGTGGTGTCGATGCCCAGCTCATAGCCTGACGGCAGCAGGATATTGTCGAAGCCGCCGGCCTCGGCTTGCAGGACGATGTCGCGGCAATGCTCCCAGCTCGAGCGCAGCATGGGATCCGGCACGCCGAGGAACTCGTAGTCGTCGTCGCAGAGCGCCGAGAACCAGCTGATCTCACAGGGCGGTCGGGTCATGGCAGCGGCTCTCCCAGCGAGGCGATGAGGACCTGGTACCAGTCGGCCCGGGTCCAGCGGGGTTTGAAGGCGTCTGGAATCTCGGCGATCCGTGCGGGGGTCTGGGTGCCGACGATCGGGATCGGCCGGGCGGGATGGGCCATGATCCAGCTATAGGCGGCCGCGGCTCGGCTGACGCCATAGGCTCGGGCCTTTACGTTAAGCGCCGCGGCCACCGCGTGGGCACGCTCATCCTTCGGATCGCCCAGCCGCCCCTGGCCGAGGGGCGACCAAGCCAGCACCGCCATGTGGCGCGCGATCGCCTGATCCAACACGCCGTTGGTAAGCGCCGCGATGGCCAGCGGTGAGAACTCCGGTTGGCAGGACACGATCGGGAACGGCAGGTGCATGGCCAAGGCTTCGACCTGCCAGGGCGTGAAGTTGGAGACCCCGACGGCGCCAATCTTCCCGGCTCGGTGCGCGACCGCGAGCGCTTGAGCGATCTCGGACGGATGGGTCAGCATGTCAGGCCGGTGGATCTGCCAGAGCGCCAGGTGCTCAACGCCCATGCGCGACAGGGACGCGTCGATGGCAGAGGTGAGGTAGGCGGCGCTGGAATCGTAGGGCGTGCCCATGACGATGCCGCCCTTGGTCGCGATCACCATCCGGTCGGCGAGGCCCTTGTCGCGAACGAGCACCCGGCCCAACAGCGCCTCGGCGGCGCCGAACGGCTCGCCGTTGTCGGGGCCGTAGATGTCAGCGGTGTCGAACAAGGTCACGCCGGCGTCCAGGGCGGCGTTGATCCGGGCCTCGGCGGCGGCCACGTCGTCCCCCGCGAACCGCCACATCCCCCAAGCCACCGACGAGACCTCCGGCCCCCCGGCATAAAGCGGACGTGAGGCGACCGGATCGAGCAGGAAGGAGGAGCTGTTCATGCTGGGCGGGGTCTCTGCGACTGAGGTCTGGTTTCGAAGTCGCACCGTCATGCCCGCCGTCGCCGCGCCTGGAACCGACGCCGGAGCGCAATGTCCCTCGCACCTGCCGGCTTTATGATAGCGCTGTCATATTGATAGGCCGCGCGCGCCCGGATTGGCAAGACATCTGGCCACGAAAGCCTGGGAAACGCGGAGCGGGTCAGCCACCCACAGGCGTCCGCTCTTGATGACCACCGCCGCGAGCCTGATCACCCTGCGCCTGTGCGCGGCGGTCGCGTTCGTCCCGATCCGCTGGCCGGCGTCAGTCTGCCTTCCGGGGCGGGGCGGTTGAGGCGCGCAGCACTAATTCGTGTGGCAGCCGCCGGTGGACGATGTCCTGTTCGGCGTCGAAGAGCAGGCTGGCCGCGGCATAGGCCAGCTCGCGCGTCGGCTGGCGCACAGTGGTGAGCGGCGGCCAGAGCTGGCTCGCCAGCGCTGTGTCGTCAAAGCCCGCCACTGACAGGTCGGCCGGCACGGCGATGCCTCGGCGATGGGCCACCGTCAGAACGCCCGCAGCCATATCGTCATTGCTGGCGAAAATTGCGGTGGGCGGGTTCGGCAGATCCAGGAGGATGTCGGCGGCCGCCTCGCCGGAGGCGAAATCGAACTGCCCCGGGCGGACATACTTGGGCTCGAACGGCACGCCGGCCCGGTCCAGGGCGCGGCGATAGCCGAAGAGACGAAGGTCGCTGGCGGTGTGGTTGGTGTGGCCGATTACGAAGCCGATCCGGCGATGGCCCAGAGCGATTAAGTGGCTGGTCATGTCGTCGGCCGCCTGGACGTCGTCCATCGACACCGAGGAGCTGCGCTCATGTTCGGTGCCGGGCGAGATGCGGACATAGGGAATGCCCCGCGTCTCAAGCTCATCGAGGGCCCCTGGCGCGTCGGTCACCGGGGAGGACAGGATGACACCGTCCACCTGGGTCTGGTCGATCAGCCCGCCGATCTCCCGGAACAGCAACGGCGAGGCGGCGTCCGAAGGCTGCGCCAGCAAGCGCACGCCTTCCTCAATGCAACGGGCCCAGACGCCCGTCTGGATCTGATGGATGTAGTGCGGGCTATGATTGTCGTAGATCAGCGCGATCTGATAGCTGCGCTTGCCAGCCAGGATGCGGGCCGCGACGCTGGGCCTAAAGTTGAGCTGGGCTACGGCCTGATCGACCCGCAGCCGCGTTTTTTCAGAGACGTAACGCTCCTTGTTGAGGACGCGCGAGACGGTCTTCATGGACACGCCGGCTAGGTCCGACACGTCCTTTATCGTCGCTCGCATCCGCCCTCCCTCCAAAGTCGCGATCGGCGCCCCCGGCATTCGCACTCTCCCGAACCTAGGGAATACCCCACATCGTTAGCCCAAACTGAGCAAAGCACGGAGACAACGACGCCTCGGCGCGCCTGCAGCCACGCCACCCGATGCGCCAGGGTGGTGAGCTGCAGCCGCCAGCCTTCAAGCGGATACTCGTCCAACCTCCAGGAGACCAGCGACTGTTTGGTCGGCACGGCCTGGGTTGCGGTCGGGGCAGCGGACGCCACGACCGTTGAGAACGAACAGAAGGGACACGACGCAGAGCCGAGAAGCGCTTCTTCATGACGACACCGTAGACCCGCGGCTCCAGCAGCCGGGCGTCGCGGCGGCTGACGATCAGGGCGTCTTCAATGATGATGTTGGCGACGTTGGTGCTGTCGGTCAGGTTCATGACGAAGAGGCGAGCGCCTAGCCCTTCAGCGGTCGGTCCCGGTTGAGCCCAGCCAAGCCGCCGGTGATAAGCTCGACGCACAACTCGGAGGCCGAATCGACATCAATGTGCCCCTCGGCGACCAACTTGCCGGCTCGGTCCGTCACCGCCGACAGCAGTTCGACGGCGGCGATCGCCAACGGTAGCGGCAGGTCGTAGGCGTTGCGCGTAGCGCGGACGAAATACCGCGTTGTGCGGTCCCGGTCTCCGCGGCTCTCTTTCTCCATCAGCTTGGCCACCGACGGGTCCGACAGCAGGGCCGCGATCAGGGCGCCACGGTCGCGGGTCTGCTCCAGATACAGCCGCGTCGTCTGGCGGATCAGGTCTACGTAGCTCTCGGCCTGGAGCGCGCTGGCCATCCCGCGGTCGCGCAGTTCGGCCTGCTCGCGCGAAAGCAGCGCGGTCAGCAGCGCGTCCCGGGCCGGGAAATAGTTGTAGACCAGCCCTTTGCTGATGCCGACGTCGCGCGCTAGGCGCTCCATGCTGACGGCGTACAGGCCCTCGTCGAGGATCAGCCGCGCGGCCTCGTCCAGAATCTGCTCGCGGCGGGCCTCGGGCGCCAAGCGCGTGCGCTTGCGGGGCGCAGCCGAAGTCATGGGGTCTCGATCCGCCAGGCCGCCAGGCCCGCGGGCGGCAGATCCGGTCCTCCCAGGACGTAGTGCGAGTCCGCAGGCGCCGGCGTCCGTCGGGCTTCCGGGGCGAAGTTGAAAGCAAACTGCACATCGCCGCGCCGGCGCAAGCGTACGCCCTCTTCAAGCGCCTCGACGGGCAAGTCGGCCTCAAGGGCGACGCGAGCGATGATGAGGTCGAGCAGTGCAGCCTCCGGCCAAGTGGCCAAATAATGCCATGACTCGCTTGCAAGCCATGCCGTCCCACCGTCCTCAAAGGTCGCCAACGGCGGCAGGTCGGTTTCCAGAACCTCCCGCCATAGTCGTCCGGCAAGCCCGCGTCCCGAAACCTCCACGCGGGGTCCGGCGCCGGGCCTGAGGCTTTCCACGCGGATCACCCTCAGCGGCAGCCGGCTCTGCAGTGCCCCGGGCGGCAAGTTCGCAGGGATATGCCCGTCGCGGGTGCGCGAGCCGGTCCTCGGCCCGAAGAGGACGACGGCGCCGGACGACGCCAGGGCGGCCAGCGTCGTCTCGGCCAGCATCGGCAGCGATGGCGCGATGACCAGCGCATAGCCGGTGAAGTCCGCATCGGGCGGCACGATATCGACATCCAGCCCCACCCGACGCAGGGCCGAGTACATCTCGAACGCCAGTTGCAGCCAGCGGAAGTGCTTGCCGTGTGGCTGGATGCCAAACTGCCAGTCCGCTTCGTAGCTGAAGACCAAGGCTACTCCCGCTGGCGCGCACGCCAGTAACTCCCCTACGGTCTTCAACTCGGCCGCCACAGCGCCTGCTTCCCGCCCGCCGACGTCCAGCACATTGTCGGGGCGGTTCAGGCCCGCGTGCATTTGCTCCTGGGCGAAGGGCGCCTGACGCCAGCGGAAGTAGGACACCATCTCGGCCCCATGCGCGAAGGCCTCCCAAGTCCAGGACCGCACCATACCCGGCAGGGGAGCGGGATTGTAGGCGGCCCAGTTCACCGGACCCGCCTGCTGCTCCATCACCCACCACCGGCCCCGGCCCAAGCCGCGGTAGAGGTCGTGGTGAAAGGCGGACACGTCCGGATGGCCCTGGCGCAGGTAGCGGGCCTTGTCCGCCTCCGGGAACCAGAACTGCTCCAGGAAGCCCAACGGGTAGGAATCCCAGCTTGCCAGATCCAGGTCACGGCCCACGGCGAAGTGGTCGAACTCGGTGTAGAAACCCATGAAGTTGTGGGTGACGACCCGCCCGGGCGAAAGTCCCCGAATGATGGCCACCTGCGCGCGATTGAACTCCACAACCTCGTCCGAGGCGAAGCGGTTGTAGTCGAGCCGATGGCTGGGGTTTGGCTCGGTTACCGTAAGGTTCGGCGGATCAACCTCCTCAAACTCGCGGTACTCCTGTGACCAGAAGGCCGCGCCCCAGGCCCGGTTCAGCGCTTCTACCGACTGGTAGCGCTGGCCCAACCACAATCGGAAACGGCGGGCAGCGTTGGGAGAATAGCTCAGGGTTGTGTCATGGCACCCGAACTCGTTGTCGGTCTGCCAGGCTTCGACAGCCGGATGGCGGCCATAGCGGCCAGCGACGGCCTCGGTGATGCGGGCGCATTCGGCTCGGTAGGCCTCGCTTGAGAAGCAGTAGTGGCGGCGCGAGCCAAAGCCGCGGACCCGGCCGCCGGCGTCGAGGGCCAGCATGCTCGGATTGGCGTCCACCAGCCACTTGGGCGGGGTGGCCGTGGGCGTGCACATGATGATCTTCAGGCCGGCGTCGGCCAGGGTCGTCACCGCACGGTCCAGCCAGCCCCAGTCGAACTGGCCAGGCTCCGGCTCGATGCGGCTCCACGCGAACTCGGCGATCCGCACCAAGGTCAGGCCCAGCTCGGCCATGCGACGCGCGTCTTCCGCCCAGAGTTCCTCCGGCCACTGTTCCGGGTAGTAGCAGACGCCCAGTTTCATGGTCGGACCGACGTGAGGTGGAACACCGCGACCTCGCCGGCCCGCAGGATGGGCATCGGCAGCCCCACGACCGCGAGGGCGCGACCGGTGGCCTCCACGGCCTCGCCGGTCAACAGAGACGGGATGGTTTTCATGGCGGCGCGCGGCCCCGCCGGCGGATTCAGTCGCCGCACCCGGTAGGTTGTGTCAGCATCGAGTCCTTGCAGCCGGAGCGGCGCGGCGGCCGCTGTCCTTGGGGTGTCCAGTTGAGCCACGCTGGCCACGGCCTGCCCGCTGTCAACAACCGCGAAGGCCACCGCGCCGGCGTCAGGCGGCGTCTGGCGCACCAGACGGCCGGTATGCAGCAGGCCGCGCAACGCCTTGTGCTGGCCGATGGCGCTCTTCAGCGCGGCAAGGTCTTCGGTTGGAAATCTGCGCACATCCGCCTCGATCCCCATGTGGCCGAACAGGGCCGTCATTGCGCGCAGGTCCAGGCTGGAGGCGCGGGCTGTGGTGTGGCTGGCCGCGGGCCCCACGTGAGCGCCCATCACCTCCGGGGGGAAGAAGATCGAAAACGCCTGCTGGATCGACTGCCGCTCGACGGGATCGTTGCAGTCGGACGTCCATATGCGCTCGGCTCGGCGTAGCACCTCATAGTCGGCGCGGCCGCCGCCTGACGCGCAGGATTCGATCTCCAGCCTGGGATGAGCCGCGCGCAGGCGATCCATCAGCGCATACACGGCCAGGACCTGGGCGCGGCTGCCGGGCCGTCCGCCGCTCGCCGGATGCGTCAGGTCACGGTTCATGTCCCATTTGAGGTAGGCGATCGGATGGGCGCGCAACAGGCTGTCGATCTGCCGGTAGATCTCCTGCGCCACCTCCGGCCGCGTCAGGTCCAGAACGTACTGACCGCGTCCCAGCGGCTGGGTGCGGCCTGGCTCGCCCAACACCCAGTCGGGATGGGCGCGGAGCAGGTCAGAGTCGGCATTGGCCATCTCTGGCTCGATCCAGAGGCCGAACTCCAGGCCGAGCCCACGGACATGGTCGACCAGCGGCGCTAGGCCCGTTGGATACTTCGCGGGATCGGGCGTCCAGTCGCCCAGCGCCGCAGTGTCGCCGTTGCGCCCGCGAAACCATCCGTCGTCCAGCACGAAGCGCTCAGCCCCGACGTCCGCCGCCGTATCTGCCAGTGCTTTCAGTTCTTCAAGGTCATGTCGGAAGTAGACGGCTTCCCAAGTGTTGAAGTGGACCAAGCGGGGCCTCTGGGCAAGCCGGCCGCCGAGGATGGTGCGGCGGACAAACGGGTGAAGCCGGTCGGAAAGGCCGTTCAGGCCGCAAGCGGATCGCGCGGCATAGAGCCAGGGGCTTTCGTAGAGTTCCCCCGGCGTAAGGATCACTTCGCCGGGCCAGAAAAGCTCGCCGGCCTGGGCCTGCAGACGGCCATCGCGGAGCCGTTCGACGAACAGCCGATGGTCGCCACTCCAGGCGAGGTGCAGGCCCAGCACTTCGCCATGATGTTCGTCAAAACCCGCCTCGCCCACCACCAGGAAAGGCGGCGAGTGATGGGAGGTTCTGCCGGTCCGGTTTTCGGTCGCCCAGACTCCGGCTGCATGCCTGAAGCGATGCGTCGTGAACTCCCGCGCCCATCGCCCACTGAACGATAGGACCTCGTCGTGAGCAATCGGCAGCGCCACCGGGCTCAGCCAGTCGAGCCTTAGCGGCGCATCCGCCACATTGCGCGCCGTCGAGCGGAAGCCGACGACTCCCGTAGCCGGATCGATCACGACCGAGATGGCCACCTCCAACCCTGCCAGGACATCAGCCATCCGCAGGCGGACCCCACCTTCGATCGCTTCCGAAGCCGCGTGAACCAGTTGGGTGATGAATCCGCCGCCAGGGCGGCTGAGTTCCAGAGCGCCGCGACCGGTGAAACCGCAGCCGTTCTCGGGAAACAGATCCAAGGCTTCCCCAGCGTCGAGCATGCCGTGCGGCGTCGCGCGGTCCAGAATCCGCACGTCAAAAGCCGCGAGCCCCGCCGGAAGGCTCGGCCCCCAGTAGTCGAGGTACGGTCGTCCGCCCCGGACGCCCATCAGCAGCGTGTCGCCGCCTCCGTCGAGCCGCAGCGGCTCGTTCATCTGCCGGCTGCCGCGGTCCGCGCTCGCCCGAATGCCAGACCAAACTCTGCGCGACGCCCCAGGACCAGCCGGTTGATGAGAAGACCCACAACCAGGCAGGCGACCAGGGTCACCAGCATCAGGTGGATGTAGTGTATCGGCGTCCAGACGAAGGTGAAGACGGCGTAAAGCGCCACGCCGAAGCCCACCGCCGCCATGGCCGCGCGAGCGTCCACATTGCGGAAGGCCAGGCCAAGGATGAACGCCGACAGGATCGGCATGGAAAGCAGACCGTTTAGCTGCTGCACGAGGTTTATGATCGAATCCGCACCCGCATAGACCGGGACAAGCATGATCGACATCGCCATGAACCCAAGTGAGATGATGGTGTTCAGCCGCTTCACATCCGGTTTCGGGGCGATGAAGGCTTCATGCAGGTCGCAGACATAGAGCGTCACCGACGAGTTCAACACGGAGGTGTAGCTGGTCAACACCGCCGCAGCCATGAACGCGGCGAAGGCGCCTGACATCCATGCCGGCATCACTTCGGCCACGATCCGCCCGTAGGTCGCGTCTCCCAGGTCGCCGAACAGCTTGTAAGCGCAGACCCCTGGGATGACGACCACAGCCGGCACCACCAGCAGCCGGATAATGCCGGCCGCCAGCACCCCCTTCTGCCCCTCCCTGAGGGTAGGCGCGGCCATGGCCCGCTGGGTGATCGTCTGGTTGGTGGACCAGTAGAACATCTGGATGAAGATCATGCCGGTGAGCAGGGTCGGCCAGGGAATCGGGCTGTCTGGCCCCCCAAGCATGGTCAACCGGTCGGGGGGGATGCCGGTGAAGTCGAAACCGATGGCGGCCATGGCCAACACCGCCACCGCAGCCGCCATCCCCAATACCCCTACCCCGGACAGGGTATCGTAGACCGCCACCGCGCGCAGGCCCCCCAGGATGGTGTAGGCCGCCCCGACGACGGCCAAGCCCGCGGCGATGGCCATGAGCGGCAGGTCGGTGGCGAACATGGTCTTCAGGAAGAGGGCCCCGGTGTAGGCCATGATCGGCAGGTAGATGAAGACGTTGCCCAGCAGAAACAGAAGCGAGACGACCGCCCGCAGGTGCTTCGATCCGTACTTGCGCTCCAGAAGCTCGGTGGTGGTGGTGCAGTTGTTGCGGAAGTAGATCGGCAGGAACACCAACCCCAGCATGGCCAGGCCCGCTAGGGCGGAGAGCTCCCACCAGGCCAGCAGCAGCATCTGGTTGCCGTTCATGCCCACCAATTGGTCGGTGGACAGGTTGGTCAGGGTGATCGAGCCGGCGATGAACGGCCAAGTCAGGTTGCGGCCCGCCAGGAAGTACTCGCTGTTGCTGTCGGCGGAGCGCCCGCCCATGCGGGAGACCTGCCACCACGTGGCCAGCGCCATGAGCGCCGTCAGCGCCGCGAAGACCGCCCACTGAGTCGTACTGCTGGTCACCACATGGTCCCCCACGCCGCCACCTTAGGTCGTCCGGCGGCCTCCGCGCTAGTCAGGCCCAAAGCGGGGAGGAGGCCTTCAGCAAGCGGGTCAGCATCAGCAGGCGCGCCACAGGTCGGCAATCCGCAGCGTCCTTCAGCGTACTCTCGTACCAGGCCATCTCGGTCTTCGGTGACGAGCCCAGGGCCACTAGCCGACCGTCGACCAGGTAATCGTGATCGAGAAAGATCGGCGCGCCCAGGTGCTGCACCTCGATCGCGCCGAACATCCCCACGAAGCCAGCCTTGGCGCGGAACAGCGGCCCCTCCACCGCCCGCAGGGCGTCGATCGCCACGGCCGGAGCGGCGACCCGTTCGCCCCAGATTGCGGCCTCACGGTATTCCGGCAGGGGCTCAGTGATCCCCTGCAGCCTGCGCAGGCAGGTCTCGCCATCTAGGCGAGTCGGCACATCCTGGACCGCGTCGCCGACGCTGGAGGCCAGCAGCATCCGCAGATCTTCCGCGGGGCGCTGCGAGGCGAGCCGCTGGCGAAGGGCTGATTGCGGATCGTCGCCGCCGATCCAGGCCGTGCCTTCGCTGACCCGCACACCCTCCGGCGTCTGCATCCAGACGTCCGCCCGTTGAATCCCGAACGGGTCTTCTACGACAGGTCCGATCGAGGCCTGCACGGGCTCGCCGTCAGTAGTGGCGTTGAGAAAGTAGAGCGACAGGCCGCCCCGCTGGCTCCAGTCGGCGCCAAACCGCGCCCGCATCACCGGGACGAACTGCTCCATGTGAATGTTGCCGGCGACGGTTCCCCCGCGAAATCCCAGGGTCTGGGCGGTCTTGTCGTCGTGGATCGAACCCTGGGCGTCCCTTGACACGTTCACCGGCCGACGAACCGGGCCTGTCAGGATGTCTCCTTGCTCGGCGACCGTGAAGGCGTCTGCAAGCATTCCAAGCTCCCTTGACCACGTCTCAGACCGTTATTATTGACGAACCGTATAATAACATGCTGGTGGCTGTCCATGGATCTTAGCCTCTCGGACGACGAACTTGCGTTTCGCAAGGCGGTGCGCACTCTGATCTGCGACGCCTTCCCGGCCGGCGAGCGCTATGCCGGCGGCGACGCACATGAACGGCGCTGGCATGCGGCCCTGCTCGAACGGGGCTGGGCGGCGAACAAGTGGCCCGTGGCGTTCGGCGGTCCGGGCTGGACCGCCACGCAGAGCTTCATCTGGGAGCGGGAGACCGCCGCCGCCGGCCTGCCGGCGCAGGTCGGCGGCATGGGCATGGGCATGCTGGCGCCGATCCTGTTCGCCTATGGCGCGCCCGACCAGCACGCGCGTTTCCTACCAGACATCCTCCAAAACAGGGTGCGCTGGTGCCAGGGCTATTCCGAGCCCGGCGCGGGGTCTGACCTTGCCTCTTTGCGGACTGTGGCGGTGCTTCACAACGATCACTACTTGGTCGATGGCGAAAAACTTTGGACCAGCGGCGCGCACGAGGCCGACTGGATGTTCTGCCTTACGCGGACGTCGGATGAGCCGAAGCGGCAGGCCGGCATCACCTTCCTCTTGCTGGACATGCACGATCCGGGGGTGACGGTGAGACCGATCATCTCGATCGATGGGCGCCATGCGTTCAACAGCGTGACCTTCGATCGCGTTCGCGTGCCGGTCGAAAACCGCGTCGGGCGCGAGGGCGAAGGGTGGACTGTGGCGAAGGGCCTGTTGACACACGAGCGAACAGGTCAGGCCTTCGTATCGCTATCGCGGGATCTTCTCCAGAGATTACGGGAGGTCGCCCGCACCCTGCCCGGGTCGGAGGGCGGCTCTTTGATGGAAGATGGCGGATTCGCCCGGCGCATGTCCTGGGCGGACGTAGAACTTCAAGCCCTGGAGATCACCGAGTTGCGTACTCTCTCGGAAGTCGCCGCAGGTGGCGCACCGGGCGCGCCATCGTCCCTATTGAAGCTGAAGGGTACTGACATCGTCCAGCGGATGACGGAGTTCTTCGTGGAATGCGCGGGGCCCTACGCGGCGCCGTGGTTTCCGCAAAGCGCCGTGCCGAACACAACGGTTGGCCCTCAATGGGCGCAGCCTGAAACGGTCCGCTACCTGGAAGGACGGGCCGCCAGCATTGCGGGTGGTTCCGACGAGGTGCAGCGAAACATAATCGCCAAGCACGTGCTCGGACTGTAGGGACCACGCCCCCAGGGGCGGTGCGGCTGAGAGCCGAGATGTCATCGTCGGTTGGGCCGTAGTTGATGCGGCCGCATCCGCCAGCCCTAAGGCAACCTCCACCGTCGCGGGCCGTTGATGCTGTTAATTTTAGACAGCACTCCCTTAGAAAGCGCCCCCCTCTCATGACTCCGATGAAAACAGCCACCGCGGCCGCCGCCCTAGGCCTCGCGTGCGCCTTCGCAGGCGGCGCCCAGGCGCAAGCCCCCTACTACCCCGTCCCCTCCGCCACGGGCCGCCCTGACATCATGGGGACCCTGCTGGGGGCCCTGTTCGGCAAGCCGGCGACGGCCGCCCAGACGCTGGAGACCGGGTGGACCCGCGGCGGGCGGCCGCTGAGCGAGCGCCGCGTGGCCCTGGACGCTCGCATTGAGGCCGGGGTTCGCAACGGCTCGCTGACGCGCCGCGAAGCCGACCTGCTGCGCGCCGAATACAACGAACTCGTACGGATCGAGGCCAACTACGCCGCCGACGGCAGGCTGACCGCGCAGGAGCAGGCCGACCTCTCCGACCGCTACGACGCCCTGTCGCGTAGCGTGCGCGACGAGCGGGGCGACGACGACCAGCGTTGGCGGCCCCTGGCTGAGCGCCGTATGGCCTTTGACGCCCGGGTGGAGGCGGCGCTAGCCGACCGAACCCTGAATCGCGCCGAGGCCGCGCGCCTGCGGGCCGACTTCCAGGCCTTGGCGCAGCTGGAGGCGAGCTATCGCCGCAACGGCCTGGACGCCCGCGAGACCGCAGACCTCTCCGCCCGCTACGAGGATCTGCGCCTGCGTCTGGGCGACGACGACGACGACGGCATCGGCCGGCAGGACCGCTGGGCCGGCGTCGAGCGGCGGATCGCCCAGGGCCAGCGCTCGGGCGCCATCGACGCCCTGGAGGCCCAGCGCGCGCGGGCCGAGTTGGGCGACCTAGTGCGGCTAGACGCGGCCTACACCTTGGGCGGCATGACTGCGGACGAACGCGATTACCTGGCGAGGCGGTTCAGCGAGGTGAACGCGCGGCTGGGGACCTGGCGCTAGGCCCTTCCCAACGACCGGTGCGACGTTTTTCAGCTCGCTGGGACCGGACTTAGCCCCGTCACGGCGGGGCGGGCCCGGGGCACGGTGGGGCGCTGGTGAGATGACGATCGCCGACAATCTTGTGCTGATCTGCGCCCAGGATTTCGAGCGTCACGCCTGCGGTCAACCTTTCCGCCGTGAGTCGCGCCGAGCTTCGGGGCCTGCCGGACGGCAGCCGCCAGCGGGCGAGGCGGGGCTGGAGACATCGCCCGGCCTTCCGCGCACATTGCCGTCAGTCATCGGCTAGCCATTGGGTGACGAAGGTGTGGGTGCGCCGCGCCAGGGTGGCCGGCCCGGAGAAGTAGAACTCGCTGCCGGAGAAAGTCTTTTTCTCGGTCCAGCGAAGGTCGCCGGTGTTCTCGGTCTCGAGAACCTCGCGCAGCCTGTTGCGCTTCGATCTCGGTACGAATGAGACATAGGTCACGTCGGTCACGGCGGCAGCCTCCGCTGTCTACGCCCCCGCGCCTTGGCGGAGTTGCGGCCAGTTCGGCCGGCGACGCAACATCGGCGGGTAAAAGGCCGCAGCGAGTTGATCCCGGCGCCGTTCAGGAACCCCTGCCGTAAGCCGGCGTTTGGTTGCCAGGGAATGGACACATGCCTTTCCAGGAGCCTCACCCATGCGCAAACATCTGCTCGCCGCCGGCCTCGCCGCGGCGACTTTCATTCCGTCGGCCGCCCTTGCCCAGCAAACCTGCGAGCAGCGCCAGTCCACGCGGGTCGGCACGGCCGTGGCCGGCGCCGGCATCGGCGCCCTGCTGGGCGGCGCTGTCGCCGGCCGGGACGACCGCACCAAGGGCGCGCTGATCGGCGCGGCGGCCGGGGGCCTGCTGGCCAGCCAGTTGAACAAGGGCTCCGCCGACTGCGCGCGGGCCTATGGCTATTATGACAACAACGGCATGTGGCACGCCACTAACGTCACCCAGGCCAACGCCCAGGGCTATTACGACCGCGACGGCGCCTGGGTGAACGGCGCCCCGAACGGCCATTATGACGGCCAGGGCCGCTGGATCAGCGCCGGCGCCAACGCCCAGGCCAGCGGCTACTATGACCGAAACGGCCGCTACGTGCCGGTTTCGGCCAGCGGCTACTACGACGCCAACGGCCAGTGGGTCGCCGGCGCCGCCAGCGGCTACTACGACCGCAACGGGCGCTGGGTCGCCGGCTCCGCCGTGGGCCGCTACGACGCCAGCGGCCGCTGGATGGCTGGCCAGGCAAGCGGCCGCCGCGACGCCAACGGCGTGTGGATCGCCGACGCCCAGCCGGGCTACTACGACGACGGTCGCTGGATCGCCGGCCAGGCCCAGGGCTACTACGACACCCGGGGCCGCTGGGTCGCCACTGCGCCCTTCGTCGGCGCCCAGGCGACCGATGCGTCCTACGAAGGCCGCGGCGGCTGGGGCGACGCCCCCGCCGACATCCGCTCGCGCCAGGCCTTGCTGGACCAGCGGATCCGCCGGGGCCTGAATGACGGCTCCCTGACGCGCATGGAAGGCGACCGCGCGCTGCGGGAGCTGGCCATGATCCGTCGCCAGGAAGCCGGCATGCGCCGCTATCGCGGCCAGCTCGGCCCGCGCGACACGGTGACCATCAACGCCAGGCTCGACGCGCTTCGCCAAAGTATCCGCTGGGCTCGCAACAACGATCGCAACGGCAGCGATCGCTACGACGACGGCCAGCGCCGCTACTGATCCTCGCGTAACTGAGGATTGGGGCCGGGTATCCCCGGCCGCTGCAGGCCCCTGGTTCGCCAGGGGCCTGTTGTGCGTCTGGACTTCAAGCCTTTGACGCGCGCGCCGAGATGGGCTTGGCTTGCGGCCTTGCTGCGGAGGCCGCCATGCCGATCCAGATACAGCCGCTGACCCCCACCATCGGCGCGGTAATCGCCGGCGTCGACCTGGCGAAGCCACTGTCCGACGACGATCTAGCCCAAATCCGCGCGGCGCTGCTGGCCCATCAGGTGATCTTCTTCGAGGACCAGCACATCACGCCTGGGCAGCACCGCGACTTTGCGGCCCGCTTCGGCGAGCTGCACACCCATCCGCTCTATCCCGGCGTGCCCGAGGCGCCGGAGCTGTTCATCCTCGACAACCACGCCGGCAACCCCACCGACAACGACAGTTGGCACACCGACGTGACCTTCATCGAGACCCCGCCCATGGCCTCGATCCTCTACGCTCGCCAGCTCCCGGCGAACGGGGGCGACACCATCTGGTCGAGCATGCGAGCGGCCTACGAGGCCCTGTCGCCGGCATTCCGCGAGTTCCTCGTTAGCCTGGACGCCATCCACGACTTCGCCAGGGGTTTTCCCACCCGTGGGATCGTCGCCAACGCTGCGGGCGCCGAGCGCCACGCCGAGGAGGTGGCCAGGCACCCGCCGGTGCTGCATCCGGTGGTGCGCACCCACCCGGAGACCGGCAAGGACGGCCTGTTCGTCAACTTCGGCTTCACCGAGCGGATCAAGGGGCTGCGCCGCAAGGAAAGCGATGCGATCCTGGGGATGCTGTTCGAACACATCCAGAAGCCGGAGTTCCTGGTGCGCTGGCGCTGGACGCCCAACGCCATCGCCTTCTGGGACAACCGGGTGACCCAGCACTATGCGGTCAACGACTACCTGCCCGCGCGGCGGATCATGAACCGCGCCACCGTGCTGGGCGACCGGCCGTTCCACCGCTCGCGCCAGCCGGCCAGCCTGCGGGCGGCGGCGGAATAGGTGCGCGCTCCCAACGTCATCGTCATCCTGGCCGACGACCTGGGCTATGGCGACCTGGGCTGCGACGGCGGCACGATCATCCAGACGCCGAACCTCGACCGGATGGCCGCCGAGGGCGTGCGGCTCACCGACTTCTACGCCTCGGCCAACGTCTGCACCCCGTCGCGGGCGGGCCTGCTCACCGGCCAGTATGCCATCCGCCATGGCCTGGCGCACGAGGTGCTGCAGCCCGCCGATGTGAAGGGCCTGCCGCCCGAGGCGGTGACGATCCCCAAGGTGCTGGGGCCCGCCTACGCCAGCGCGCTGATCGGCAAGTGGCACCTGGGGCATGTGGCCCCGCACTGGCCGCCCACCCGCTACGGCTTCGACGCCTTCCTGGGCCTGCCCTACAGTCACGACATGACGCCCCTGGCCCTCTATCAGGCCGACGGCGCAGGCCCATTGATCGAGGAACCGGTCGACTTCGCCAGGCTGACCGAGCGGTTCTTCGCCGAGACCGTGGCCTTCGCCGAGGCCAACCGGGACCGGCCGTTCTTCATCCTGCTGGCGCTGACCGCGCCCCACGTGCCGCTGGTCCCCAACCCGGACGACACCTCGGGCTCCGCCGCGGGGCTTTATGGCGAGGTGGTCGAGGAGATTGACCGCAACGTCGGCAGGCTGCTGCGCCGGCTGGGCGAGTTGGGGCTGGACGACGACACCCTGGTGGCCTTCACCTCGGACAACGGGCCCTGGTTCGAGGGCTCGTCGGGCCCGTTCCGCGACCGCAAGGGCGGCGCGGCCTGGGAGGGCGGCTACCGCGTGCCCTTCATCGCCCGCCAGCCGGGGACCCTGCCCGCCGGAACGGTGAGCGCGGCGCTCGCCAGCAACCTCGACCTGCTGCCAACCTTTGCCGCCATGGCGGGCGTGGAGCTTCCGTCAGACGTGGAGTTCGACGGCCGCGACCTCTCGGGGGTGCTGCTGCGGGGCAAGCCTTCGCCGCACGAGGAGATCGTGCTGTTCAACAACGCCAAGGTGGCCGCGGTGCGGACCGAGCGCTGGAAGTACGTGGTGCGCACCTACTACCGGACCTACGACCTGAACCTGGCGCGGTACGGCTACCCGCTGCTGTTCGACCTGGCCCGCGATCCGGGGGAGACCTACGGGGTGGGATCGCTGCACCCGGAGGTGGCGCTGGACATGCAGGCCCGGGTGGCCCGGGCCGCGGCGCGCTACGAGCCGCTGGCCACGGCCTTCGCGCCGCACGTGGCGCCGGCCAGCGCGGTGGATCATCCCGACTAGCGCTAGTAGCGCTGTTCCACCGCGGCCACGCCCCACTTGGGCGGCGGCGCCACGTAGGCGCGGAACTGCTCGAGCGCCTGGGCGGTGTCCTCGGCGTACATCAGCATGTCCACGTACTGCTGGGCGATAAAGCCGTTGTCGGCCATCTGCTGGATGGTCTGGCGCAAGAGGTCGTAGTAGCCGCTGACGTTGACGAAGCCGCAGGGCTTGGCGTGGAAGCCCAGGAGCGCCCAGGTCCACTGCTCGAAGATCTCCTCGAATGTCCCAGGGCCCCCCGGCAGGCACAGGAAGCCGTCGGCGAGCTCGGCCATCGCCCATTTGCGCTCGTGCATGGAATTTACCACTCGCAGCTCTGTGAGCCCCGTGTGGCCGATCTCCTGGCTCACTAGGTCGGCCGGCATCACGCCCACCACCTTGCCGCCGGCGGCAAGAGCCGCGTCGGCCACCGCGCCCATCAGCCCGACACGGCCGCCGCCGTAGACCAGCGTCAGGCCGGCCTGGGCGATCAGCGTGCCGGCGGTCACCGCCTCGGTGAGAAACGCCGGGTTGGTCCCCTGCGCCGACCCGCAATAGATACAGATGCTTTTCACGCACGCCCTTCGCGACAACAGCGGCCAAAGAGCGCCCGCAAATAGGCCGATTGCGCGCCTGTGTCACGGCGCGGCTGGCCTCACGCCATTTCGCCCGCTACATAGCCCACACGGCCCGTCAAACGGGATGGCCGGGCACCGTCAGGGCGGCGCGAGATTTCTATACGGTAGGTCAGGCGAATGGCGAGCGGCACGGTCAAGTGGTTCAACACCGCGAAGGGTTTTGGCTTCATTCAACCGGACGACGGCGGATCTGACGTCTTTGTCCACATCTCGGCGGTCGAACAAGCGGGCCTCAGCGGCTTGAACGAGGGCGACCAGGTCCAGTTCGAGATGGAACAGGACCGCCGGTCCGGCAAGCTCTCCGCCGGCCAGCTGGTGGTTACCGGCCAGGGCGCGGCCCCCTCGCGCGGCGGCGGCGGCGGCTTTGACCGTCCCCGTGGCGGCGGCTTTGGCGGTGGCGGTGGTGGTGGTTTTGATCGTCCCCGCAGCGGCGGCTTCGGCGGCGGCGGCGGCGGC
>NZ_JBKJTG010000167.1:0-9377 GCF_046590535.1 Phenylobacterium sp.
CCTAAGACCTTCATCATTCACGCGGCATGGCTGCGTCAGGCTTTCGCCCATTGCGCAAGATTCCCTACTGCTGCCTCCCGTAGGAGTCTGGGCCGTGTCTCAGTCCCAGTGTGGCTGATCATCCTCTCAGACCAGCTATGGATCGTAGGCTTGGTAGGCCTTTACCCCACCAACTACCTAATCCAACGCGGGCTGCTCCAATGGCAATAAATCTTTCCCCCGAAGGGCACATACGGTATTAGCTGAAGTTTCCCTCAGTTGTTCCGTACCAAAGGGCACATTCCCACGCGTTACTCACCCGTCCGCCGCTCACCCGAAGGTGCGCTCGACTTGCATGTATTAGGCCTGCCGCCAGCGTTCGCTCTGAGCCAGGATCAAACTCTCAGGTTGAGTTGAGCACTAACTTTTAGCGTCCCCAATTCCGAAGAACTGGTTGGCGTTTATTCTACGTAGTTCTTGACGAGTTCCCATTCACATCGATGCCTGAAGGTCGAAACCCTCAGGTATCCATATTCATGGTGTCTTCAAGAGACCGCAGAATTCGTCAGCGTCGAGACAGTCTGGTTAAGACTGTCGCTAGGACGCCGCCGCCTGCGTTTCTCTTTCCAAATCAACGATGTCAAAGACCGCGACTGGCTTTCGCCAACCCCACTGTTTAGCGCCGGTGGTCGGCGGAGGCGGCTATCTAGTGGCCGGCCTCTTTGGTGTCAATCGGTCCTTTCGGACTTTCCCCGCCCGCCGCCGGAAACTCCGGAATTGGGCGCAAAAACCGTGCCGGGGCCGCCGAGGGGCTTCCCTCATTACAGTCCGCAGCGATTCGATTGAGGCTGGGGAAGATACCCATCTTCCGGAGAAAATCAAGGGGCTGATTTGGCCCCCGTCCTGGTCTCCTTAAGTCTGGACCCGACCAAGCGGGAGGCGGCTATCTAGTGGGCGCCCCGGATGGTGTCAACGTTCTTTCCCGGCGAACCTCGGTGCGCGGCAAATCCTTGCCGCGCCAGGGTTGGAAGCGTCGCGAGAGCTGCGAATATGGGTGGATCACGGATGATCCAACCCCTCGCGCAGATTTGCTGCCGGGGTCAGGCTGGTCCCTCGCCTTGCGCCTGGGGCGAGCGCCGGTCAGAACTGGGCACGATGCTGTCCCAGAAGGCCAGGTACGCGCTCAGGGCGCTGGTGGAACTGGCCCGCGCCGGCGGCGCCCAGCTTACCTCGGGGGAACTTGCGGCCCGCGCCGACGCGCCGCGCAAGTTCCTGGAGGCGATTCTCCTGGAGCTGAGCCGCAGCCAGGTGGTGGTCAGCCGGCGCGGCAAGTTCGGCGGCTACACTCTGGCCAGGCCGGCGGCGGAGATCGCCTTCGCCGAGGTGATTCGGGTCATTGATGGCCCCCTGGCCCTGGCTTCCTGCGTCAGCCCCCGCCTCAACTTCCGCAAGTGCGACGACTGCCCCGACCGCGACGCCTGCTCCCTGCGCCAAGCCCTGCTTCGCGCCCGCGACGCCACCGCCGAGGTGCTGGAAGCCTACAGCCTAGCCGACGCCGCGGCCTCAAGCGGTTCGGAGCCGTCCCGCACGGCGATCTAGCGGGCGTTCGGCGCGCAGGTCTTGGCCGCTGGCCGCAGGGGAAAGCCGCCCCGCTGCAAGGGGCGTCCATTGCGTGTCGCTCGCAACAGATCTGCCTCAGCGCCCACGACGGCTTGCCCCGGCGGCGCAACATAGATCGTGAAGGTGGGTGAAATCTGAAGGAGGAGCGAGCCAGGATACTGCGTCTCGAACGTCTCGCCTGGCGCGCGCATCACATCATTGGTGTCGGGAAACACAAACCCATAGGAACAGCCTTCCGACGACACCCGCAAAATCCTTTGGCCGTCAATGGTGGTCGGCAATCGGGCCTCTTGGAACCAGCCCGCTTCCCCTGCTGGAATCCGAATCTTCTTTGGGCCGCCGACGCCCAGATCAGGATCAACATGCAGAGTGATCGGCGCGTCTGCGCCGTTGAACATGAGGATCCTAGGCGGGACTGCGCAACTCGACACGGCCAGGCAAGCGCCCAGCCCCATCAAGGTCGCGAGCGCCCTCACCGGGGCCTCCTGGGAGGCCAGGGTCTGGGCGTCCGCATCTGCGGACCCCGCTCGTTCCAGTTCGATGGCCCGTGCCAGTCGGGCCTGCCCTTGTCGGTCCGGTCTCTGATCAACGCCCCCAGCCCGCCAAGCGCGTTCGATGGGAGGTAAAGCGGCCCAAGCTGCCGGCCCTGCAGCATGTGCTGCCGCTCATGCTCCCGGATCGTATGTCCATTGTTCTTTTGGTAGTCGGCCCAGACGTCGTTGGGATCGTCGGGATCCTGACCATAGGTGGTCGTATCGCCGATGGTGATCGCGCCCTGATAACCAAAGGGATTGTTCACATATTCTGTCGTGCCGCCCCCTCGGACTATTCGGGGGTTCGTTCCCCTGACCTTGCCGACCGCATGACCAAGGCCGCCATACGTCAGCCCGATGGCCGTGTTGGGCGCATTCAGGATCGGGCCTGCCATCTCTAGGGCCGCGGCTGGAATGTCCCGCACGGCGACAGAGCCAATCCGGCGGTCGCGCTTCGGCGCCTTCGCCAGAGCCAGCGCATTCCCAGCCAGCACTCTTGAGACCTCCCGCTGCAGCATCTCGGGAACGCCAAGCTCCTGCGGGCTTGGCCCACGCGCTGCCGCCCTGCCAAAACCGAACACCACAGGCACGCCTCCCCGCTGCTCCAGGCGTGACTTCGCCAACAGAAAGCGTCTCACCGCCCGCGCAGCACGTCAAGAACAAAACAGGAACGGTGAACGCTCAGCTCGCGGCGATATAGGCCTTCAGGCCGTCGGCCTCGGCTTCGACCTCGGAGATCTTGTGCTTCACCAGGTCGCCAATGGAGACAATGCCGATCAGCCGCTCGGACTTGCACACCGGCAGGTGGCGGATGCGCCGGTCGGTCATCCGGCCCAGCAGGAAGTCCACCGTCTCGCCCGGGTCGGCGAACAGCACGTCAGCGGTCATGAAGTCGGAGACAGGCCGGTCCATGGCGGTCGGTCCCTCCTCGGCGAAGGCGCGGACCACGTCGCGCTCGGAGACGATGCCCACCACCCGCTCGGCGTCGAGGATCACCAGGGCGCCCACCTTGCGGGTGTGCAGCAGGATCGCCACCGCCCCCACCGTCTCCGCCGGCCCGGCGGTAAACACCAGGTCGCCCTTTTGTCGGAGGATCTGCGAGACCAGCATCGGCGTCTCCCGCGCGCACTCTCTAGTATGTCGGCGAACACCGTTGCCCAGATTGCCGCAGGGATCAATGCACGCGCGCGTGAGGGCATCCAGGCAGAGATTGAGCCCCTGCCTAACCGCGCCTGGCCAGCCAAGCCACCGGCTGGATCACCAGCACACCCGCCACGAAACCGGCCAGGTGCGCCTCCCAGGCGATGGAGGCGTCCTCCGCTCCCGGCGTCAGACCCTGGCCCAGGAGCGCGATCAGTAGGTTCACCGCCACCCAGGCGCCGCCCATGCCGAGCACCGGCCGCGAGAGGATCGGCCCCAGCGCCTGGCCGCCCCCGGCGATCAGCCTGGCCGCGGCGCCCATCAGCCCGGAGACCGCGCCGGACGCGCCCACCAACACCGCCTGCGATCCCGGATGCAGCGCGGCGTAACCGAGGCTCGAGAGCGCTCCGCACGCCAGGTAGAAGCCGAAGAACGCCAGCGCCCCGCCGATCCGGCCGCCAAAGAACCGCGCCACCGGAGTCCCGAAGGCGAGCGCAAAGGCGCCGTTCATCAGGGCGTGGGCCCAGTTGCCGTGCAGGAAAAGCGCCGTGAACAGCCGTTCCCAGCGCCCCTCGGCCAGCATAGCCGGGGCGAAGGCGAACGCCTGGGCGGCCACCTGCAGATGAAAGCGACTCTGCACCGCGTAGCCGCCGACGATCAACGCCACCAGGGCCAGGGCCGGCCATGGCGCATTCAGTATCGGCTCGCGGCCCGGCGGCGCAGGCGGCGGCCCGTCGCCGGGCTCCCGCGCCGGGGGCAGGCGCGGCGCGCCTTGCGCGGGTTCCTCGAAAACTAGGGCGGTCATCGCCTTCATTTAGGGGGTCTTGCCCCTGCGCGCGAGCGCTGCAAGTGTGTCGACTCGGAAATTCGCCGGCGCGTATGGCGGGCTCGGAGCGAATTTCCGCATCTCCAGACACACTAGCAAGTATATGTTTCTAGTGTGCTTCTTGGATCTGAAGTTCGCTCAGAGCCTGATCCAACAGGCAGGCGAACTTCAGATCCAGCACACTAGCGAGGCGCCTTGCGATGGCCATCGGGCTCGCCGATGTTGCGGCCCTTGTCAGCCGCCTCCAGGATCTCTTGATGACCCGTTCCCTGCGCGCAGGCCTTGCGCTTAGCGCCGCCCTGTCCCTCGTTCTGGGCGCCAGCGCCTTCGCCCAGGCCCCGGCGGTCAGGCTTGCCCCCGGCCAGTGGCCGCAGGCGGTCTCCGACATCAGGGCTGACCCCAACATCCGCTTCGGCGCCCTGCCCAACGGCATGCGCTACGCCATCCGCAAGCAGTCCATCCCGCCCGGCCAGGGCGCCCTTCGCCTGCGCTTCGACGCCGGCTCGATGATGGAGACCGACGCCCAACAGGGCCTGGCCCACTTCCTGGAGCACATGGCTTTCAACGGCTCCAAGGGGGTCAAGGAAGGCGAGATGATCAAGATCCTGGAGCGCCTGGGCCTGGCGTTCGGCGCCGACACCAACGCCTCCACAGGGTTCTCCGAGACCGTCTACAAACTCGACCTGCCGCGCACCAACGACGAGACCGTCGACACCTCGCTGATGCTGCTGCGCGAGGCGGCCGGCAATCTCTCCATCGACGCCGCCGCGGTGGACCGCGAGCGCGGCGTGGTGCTGTCGGAGGAACGCTCCCGCGACACCCCGGCCTTCCGGGTGTTCAAGGAGCGCCTGGCCTTCCTGCTGCCGGGCCAACGCCTGCCCACCCGCTATCCCATCGGCACGGTGGAGGTGTTGAAGACCGCCCCGCCCAGCCAGCTGCAGGCCTTCTACGCCGCCTACTACCGGCCCGAGCGCGCCGTGCTGGTGGCGGTGGGCGACTTCGACGTGGCCGCCATGGAGGCCAAGATCCGCGCCCGGTTCTCCGACTGGAAGGCCGTGGGGCCGGCGGGCGGCGACCCCGACCAGGGGGCCGTGCGCCCCCGCAGGCCGGAGGCTCGCCTGGTGGTGGAGCCGGGCGCCGCCCCTTCCCTGCAGATCGCCTGGATCGCGCCCCCGGACCACAGCCCAGACACGCTCGCCAAGCGCCGCGGCGACCTCCTGGAAGGCTTGGGCTTCGCTGTCCTGAACCGCCGGCTCTCCAGCATTTCCCGCGCGCCCAGTCCGCCGTTCCTCGGGGCCGGCGGCTTCAAGAACGACCAGGATGACGCCGCCGAGGTGACCATGATGGCGGTCAACGCCGAGCCTGGCCGCTGGCGCGAGGCGCTCTCCGCCGTCGAACAGGAACAGCGCCGCGCTGTGCGCTACGGGGTGCGCCAGGACGAGCTGGACCGCGAGATCGAGGAGGTCCGCACCAACTTGAAGACCGCCGTCGCCGGCGCCGCCACCCGCCGCCAGACCGAGCTCGCCGAGGAGATCGTGGGCTCCGTGGCCGATGACCAGGTGGTCACCGCGCCGGCCGACGACCTGGTCGCCTTCGAGGCCGCCGTGAAAGGCCTGCAGGCCGAGACCGTGTCCACCGCTCTGAAGGCCGCCTTCACCGGCCAGGGCCCGATCGTGTTCATGTCCTCACCCAAACCGGTAGAGGGTGGCGAGCCCGCCCTGCTGGCCGCCCTAGTGGGCTCGCAGCAGGTGGCCGTGGCCGCGCCCGCAGCGCCGGCTCAGGTGGCCTGGCCGTATGGGAGCTTTGGCCCCGCCGGCAAGGTGGCCGAGCGCCGCGAAGTGACCGACATGGGCGCCACCTTCATCCGCTTCGCCAACGGCGTGCGGCTGACCGTAAAGCCGACGAAATTCCGCGACGACGAGGTGCTGGTGCGGGTCAACGTCGGCGACGGCCTGCTGGACCTGCCCAAGGACCGCCAGAGCGCCAACTGGGCGTCCGGCGCCTACATCGAAGGTGGGCTGAAGCAGATCAGCGCCGAGGACATGGAGCGGGCGCTGGCCTCCAAGGTCTATGGCGCGCGCTTCGGCATCGGCGACGACAACTTCGTCTTCACCGGCTCCACCCGGCCGCAGGACCTGGCCACCCAGATGCAGGTGCTGGCGGCCTATCTCGCCGAGCCCGGCTGGCGGCCCGAGGCCTTCCAGCGCCTGAAGGGCGCCGGCAAGTCGATCCACGATCAGTACGAGGCCACCACCTCCGGCGTGATCGGCCGCGACTTGGCCGGCCTGCTGCACAACGGCGACCGGCGCTGGACCTTCCCCAGCCGCGAAGAGATCGCCGCCGCCAGGCTCGAGGATCTGCAGGGCCAGATCATGCCCAACCTGGCCAGCGGCCCGGTGGAGGTGGTGATGGTCGGCGACATCACCGTCGACCAGGCCATCGAGGCCGCCGCACGGACCTTCGCCGCCCTCCCCGCCCGCCCGGCGGTGGCGGCGCTGCCCGCCGCCCAGCGGCAGGTGGGCTTTCCGGCCGGCGTCGCCCAGCCGGTGGCGCTGACCCACAAGGGCCGCGCCGACCAGGCGGTGGGCTACATCGGCTGGCCGACCAGCGACTATTGGTCGGATCCCCAGCGCGCCCGCGAGACGGCGGTGATGAGCGAGGTGATGAGCCTGCGCCTGCTGGACGAGCTGCGGGAAGCCCAGGGCGCCACCTACTCCCCGCAGGTGGGCGTCAACCACAGCCTGGTCTGGACCGGCTGGGGCTATGTGGCCGCCAGCGTCGAGGTGCCGCCGGAGAAGCTCGACGCCTTCTTCACCGACGCCCGCAAGATCGCCGCCGACCTGCGCACCAAGGACGTCACCGCCGACGAGCTGACCCGGGCCAAGAAGCCCCGCATCGAGCGCCTGGAGAAGGCCCGCGTCTCCAACCCGTACTGGCTGGCCGAACTCTCCGGCGCCCAGGAGGACCCGCGGCGGCTGGAGGCCATCCGCCAGAGCATCCCGGGCGCCACCGCCGTCACCATCGCCGATGTGAAGCGCGCCGCGGCCCTCTGGCTGAAGGACGACAAGGCCTACATGCTGGTGGTGAAACCGCAGCAGAACTAACGCCCATCTCTCCCCTTCATGGGGAGGGATAGCCTACGCCGCCTTCAGCCCGTCGCCGAACACCGGGGCGTCCTGCGGGGCCAGGGCGGCCCGGCCGCGGATCGCGTCGGCGATCTTCTCGGCGATCATGATGGTCGGCGCATTGGTGTTGCCCCCCACCAGGGTCGGCATCACCGAGGCGTCGATCACCCGCAGGCCGGCGAGGCCCTGGACCTTCAGCTCGCCGTCGACCACCGCCATGGGATCGCCCGCCGCGCCCATCCGGCAGGTCCCCACCGGGTGGTAGATGGTCTCGGCGGTCTGGCGGATCCAGGCGTCGATCTGCGCGTCGGTCTTCACCTCCGCGCCCGGCGCATGCTCGGAGGTGCGATAGGCGTCGAAGGCGTTCTGGGCGGCCACGTCGCGCATCATCTTCACCCCCTCGCGCATGGCCCGGCGGTCCTCCTCGGCCGAGAGGTAGTTGGCGAAGATCGCCGGATCGGCCAGCGGGTCGGCGGACTTCAGGCTCACCCGCCCGCGGCTCTCGGGCCTGAGCTGGCACACATGGAAGGTGAAGCCGTCCTTGGCCACCTGCACCTTGCCGTGGTCCTGCATGATCGCCAGCACCGTATGGATCTGCAGATCGGGCCGATCGAGGTCGGGCCGCGAGCGCAGGAAAGCGCCGGATTCCAGGAAGTTCTCCCGCCCGATCCCCTTGTTGAACAGCAGGTAGTTGAGACCCACGAACAACTGCTTGACGCCCTTGCGCATGGAATAGGCGGTGATCGGCTGCGGGCACTCCCACGATAGCGTCGCGTCCAGGTGGTCCTGCAGGTTGGCCCCGACGCCGGCCAGGTCATGGACCACCTTCACCCCGTGCGCCGACAGGTCGTCCGCCGCGCCGATCCCCGAGAGCTGCAGGAGGTGCGGCGACTGCACGGCGCCGGCCGACAGCAGCACCTCGGCGTCGGCGTGGATGATCCGCGCCGGTTCCTTGCCGACCACCACCTCGACCCCGACCGCGCGGCCGTTCTCCACCACGATCCGAGTGGTCCGGGCGCCTGTCAGGCAAGTCAGATTGGGCCGGTCCAGCACGGGGTGAAGGTAGGCCCGCGCCGCGCTCCACCGCTGTCCATCGCGAATGGTCATCTGGTAGGGCCCCCAGCCTTCCTGCTGGTAGCCGTTGAAGTCCTCGGTGACCGGGTGACCCGCCTGGGCGCCGGCGTCGATGGCCGCGCGGTAGATCGGATTTGGCGAGGCCGCCTTCGACACATGCAGAGGCCCGTCGGCGCCATGCCAGGCGTCGGCGCCGCCCTCGAAGCTTTCCGAGCGCTTGAAGTAGGGCAGCACGTCGGCGTAGCCCCAGCCGGCCAGTCCCATCTGCCGCCACTGGTCGTAGTCCCGCGCGTGGCCGCGGATATAGACCATGCCGTTGATCGAGGAGGACCCGCCCCACCCCTTGCCCCGGGGCCACCATAGCCGGCGGTCGTTCAGGTTCGGCTCCGGCTCGGTCCAGAAGCCCCAGTTGAACGGCCCCTGCTTGCCGATCAGGGCGCCGACGCCCGCCGGCATCTTGATCATCAGCGAGCTGTCCTTGCCGCCGGCCTCCAGCAGCAGAACCTTCGCGGCCGGGTCCTCCGACAGCCGGTTGGCCAGCACACAGCCCGCCGAGCCCGCGCCGATGATGATGTAGTCGTAGCGCTCCACGAGGCCGTCCCTTATCGCTGTTCAGTCAGGCGCGAGACTGGACAGGAACCGCCACGCTGACAAGCGTCAGGCGAAGAACGTCTTGACCACCAGGCCGCTGACGCCCGCGACGATGAACCCGGTCATCCACTTGATGAGCAGCAGGTCGGCGTCGCTTCTCGAGAAGCGCGTCTCGTAGTTCGCCAACGCCTCGGCGGCGCGGCGGGCCTTCTCCGGCGACGCGCCCGCTTCGAGCAAGGCGTCATAGACTTCAGAGATCATCGTGGACATGCCGTCTCCATACCACGGGTTCCGCCATTGGGCACAGCCGGCGTCAGCGTCCCTTCCACTGTGGCGGGCGCTTCTGCGAGAAGGCCATCGGCCCCTCCACGAAGTCCTCCGAGGCGATCATCGCGGCGACGCCGGGATAGTCCCTCTGCCCCTTGAGAGCGGCCGCCAGGGTGGGTTCGTCCAGGCCGCGATAGACGGCCTCCTTGGAGGCGCGGATCG
>NZ_JBKJTG010000186.1:0-34931 GCF_046590535.1 Phenylobacterium sp.
GTCGGCTTCCTCACCTGCGTCGTCACCCTGGGGGGCGCCGTGGCCCTCGGGGGCCGAGACGTCGCGGCTCAGGGGTGGGACCACTGGTCCGACCACGACTGGAACATCGGCTGGGACGACCACGGTAAGCGCCACAGCGACTGGCGCAACCGCCACAAGGACGACCCGCAGTGGGCCTCGTCCACCAAGGAAATCGCCTGGGACGGCTCGACCGCCCTGGTGCTCGACGTTCCCGCCGAGGTCACCTTCACCCAGGGCGGCGAAGGTCCTGGCAAGCTGAGCATCACCGGGCCCAAGCGCGTCCTCGACACGCTCGCCCTGGCGGGCGGCCGTCTCACCGACACGGTCAATAGCGAGGGCCGCCGGCTGAAGATCGTCATGACCGCGCCGAAGGTCACCCGCTTCGAGTTGACCGGCATCGATCGCCTGACCCTGGAAGGCTACGACCAGGACAGTCTGGAGATCAGCACCACCGGCATGTCCAAGGTCACCGGCCACGGCAAGACCCGTCTGCTGAAGCTGGACATGACCGGGGCCGGCGAGGTCGATCTGGCCGGTCTCGACGCCGATAGCGCCGAGGTCACCCTATCAGGCGCGGCCCAGGCCTCGATCGCGCCGCGCACCAGCGCCAGGCTGGATGTCTCAGGATCGGGCGAGGTTGAGCTGAAGACCCGGCCCCTGAAGCTCGAAAAGAACGTCTCCGGCTCCGGCGAGGTCAAGGAGCTGGAGTCCTAGGAGCTTCCTCCCAAAGGAACGCGAACTTGGCCCAGGTCGGATATCTCCGGCCTGGGCTTTTCTTTGTTCTAGAAGGCGTTTTCACCGGTGATCGCCCGGCCCAGGATCAGGGCGTGGACGTCGTGGGCGCCTTCATAGGTGTTAACGGTCTCCAGGTTCGCGGCGTGCCGCATCACATGGTACTCGCCGGAAATCCCGTTGCCGCCGTGGATGTCGCGGGCCTCGCGGGCGATGGCCAAGGCCTTGCCGCAGTTGTTGCGTTTCATCAGGCTGATGGCTTCCGGCACCCAGGCGCCCTGGTCCAGCAGCCGGCCCAGGGCGAGCGAGCCCTCGAAGCCCAGCGCGATCTCGGTCTGCATGTCGGCCAGCTTCTTCTGCACCAGCTGGCGGGCGGCGAGCGGCTTACCGAACACCTGGCGGGTCTTGGTGTAGTCGCGGCTGGCGTGCAGGCAGAACTCGGCGGCGCCCATGGCCCCCCAGGCGATGCCGTAGCGGGCCTTGTTGAGGCAGGAGAACGGCCCGCGCAGGCCCTGGACGTTGGGCAGCATCATGTCTTCCGGCACGAACACGTCGGCCAGGGCGATCTCGCCGGTTACCGAAGCGCGCAGGGAAAGCTTGTTGGCGATCTTCGGGGTCTCCAGGCCCTCAGACCCGCGGTCCACCAGGAAGCCGCGGATCACCCCGTCCAGCTTGGCCCAGACCAGGCAAACGTCGGAGATCGGCGAGTTGGTGATCCACATCTTGGCGCCGTTCAGCACGAAGCCGCCGTCGACCTTCTTGGCCACCGTGCGCATGGAGGCCGGGTCCGAGCCGCCGTCGGCCTCGGTGAGACCGAAGCAGCCGACGATCTCGCCGGTGGCCATGCCGGGCAGGTACTTGCGGCGCTGTTCCTCCGAGCCGAAGGCGTAGATCGGGTACATGACCAGAGACGACTGCACGCTCATCGCCGAGCGGTAGCCCGAGTCGACCGCCTCGATCTCACGGGCGATCAGGCCATAGGCTACGTGGTTGATCCCCGCGCAGCCGTAGTCCTCGGGCAGCGTCGGGCCCAGGAACCCCAGGGCCCCCATCTCGGTCATGATCTCGCGGTCGAACCGCTCCTCGGCATAGGCCGAGACCACCCGGGGCAGCAGCTTGTCGCGGGCGTAGGCGCGGGCCGCCTCCCAGACCATCCGCTCGTCCTCGGAGAGCCGCGAAGCCAAGTCCAGGGGATCGTCCCAGCGGAAGGTCTTCTGGCTGACGGCGGTGTCGAGCGGCATGGCGTATATCCCTCGTTGCAGCGGGCCTTATGACGCCTTTGCCGGCCCGCCGGAAGGCCCGGTCAGAACGATCCGGTCAGCGACACGCGCACGGCCCGGGGCGCGCCGGGCAGGATGTTGTTGTTGCCGTGGCTCGTGGGAAAATAGCGCTTATCGAACAGGTTTTCGACGTTGACCTGCGCGCGCAGGCTGTCGCTCAGCCTAAGGAAGACCGCCGCATCGGCGCGGGTGAAGCCCGGCAGGGTGACGGTGTTGTCGACGGCGGCGAACACCTTGGACCGGCTGACCACCCCCAGACCCAGGGCGAGGCGCGGCGCGACCTGGTACTTGTTCCACAGCGAGAAGCTGTGCTCCGGGACCAGGGCCACCCGGTTTCCGGCGAAGGCGCCGGACGCGGCCGTGCGCCGCGTGATCTCGGCCTCCTGCCAGGCATAGCCGCCCATGATCTCCCAGGCGTCGGTGAGCTTGCCGCTGATGGATGCTTCGACGCCCCTGGACCGCTGCGCGCCGGTCAGTACGATAACGCCGGGCCGGGCCGGGTCCGGCGCGGTGGTGTTGTCCCGGTCCAGCCGGTAGGCCGCAACGGTCAGCGCCAGCTCCGGCGTCAGGTCCCACTTGGCGCCCACCTCGTGGTTGGTGAATTCCTCGGGCTTGAAGGCCTGGGTGGTGGCCGAAAGCGAGCCGAACTGGTCGCCGGAGCTGGGCAGGTAGGAAACGCTGTAGCTGGCGTAGAAAGAGACCGCCTCGGCCGGCTTGAGCACCAGGCCCAGCCGGGGCGACACCAGTTCGTCGCGGCGTGAGAACAGCGCGCCGGTGCGGTTGTCTCGGAAATCGAGGTCGAAGCTGTCGAGGCGCACCCCGGCGATCAGCTGCAGGTGTTTGGAGATCTCCAGTTGATCCTGCAGGTATACGGCGGCCACCGTGGCCACCACATGGTTGTCAGCGTCGGTGGCGTTGGGCCGGAAGGTGACCGGGACTCCGCGCAGCGTCGGGGCGCCGAACCCTGCTGTCAGGGTGGTGGCCGTGTTGTTGAAAAACCCGGTCAGGCGCCGGTTGTCGGTTTCCTGACGGCCCAACTCCAGTCCGGCCAGCACTGTGTGCTCCAAGCCGCCCGTTCGCGCGGTCCAGACCAGGTCGGTCTGGTTGAACAGGTTCTGCCGTTCGGTGGCGGTGTTGTAGGCCTGCAGCGGCTGTAACGCGGGCGCGCCCGTGCCGTCGGCGATGGCCGCGCCACTGGCGAAGACGTTGCGGTAGAACTTGTCGTAGACGCCCAGGACGGTGCGGTTGCGCACCACTAGGTCGGCTGATGCGACATACTCGGCGGTGCCGCTGACCACGTCTACCGTGGTGGCGGCCTGGCTCAGATCGGGGTCGCCGAAGAACCGCGAGATGGGGGCCGGCGCCGGCCGGCCGTTGAACGACGGGATGCCCCGGTCGACGGTGCGGTCGTCCTGGAAGTGCTCATAGCCCAGCGCCAGGGTCAGGCCGGCGCCGTTGCGCCAGCCCAGCGTCGGGTTCACGCCCCAGCGCTCGACCTGCACGAAGTCGCGGAAGCTCTCGGAGTTCTCGTAGACCCCAACCAGCCGCCCGGAAAGCGCGTCGCTGAACGGCTGGGCCAAGTCGGTGGTGATCCGGCGGTGGTCCCACGAGCCCAGCTCCACGCCCAGCGAGCGGTCGGCCGACCAAGCCGCCCGCTTGGTGACCCGGTTGATCACCCCGCCGCCGCCGCCGCGGCCGAAGATCATGGCGTTGGGGCCCTTCAGAATCTCCACCCGCTCGGCGTTGTAGAGGTCGCGGAAGTACTGCAGGTCGTCTCGCACGCCGTCGACGAAGAAGTCCGCTGTGGAGGCGTTGCCACGTAGAGTCGGGGCGTCGCGGTGGCCCTCGCCCTGGCCCATGCCGACGCCGGGCACGTAGCGGACCACGTCGGCCATGCCCTGCATGGATTGGTCGCGGATCAGCTCGTCGGTGATCACGCTGACCGCCTGCGGCACGTCCAGCAGCGGCGTGTCGGTGCGTGTGGCGCTGGAGGTCCGCTTGGCGTGGTAGGTGTCGTCCCTGGGCGCAGTCACCACCACGCCCGAGACGTCGGCCGCCGCCAGAACGAACGCCGCCCCCTCGTCCGCCTGCGCCGGGACGGCGCCCAGGGCCAATAGCAGCGGGGCGAGGGCGGCCAGGGTCGGGGGGCGGCGAAGGATCATGGGCGGCCTCGAAGATGCAATTGAAACTCAGACGCGTTCTTAGGAGCGCGCATTCGTCATGGCAATGAGAATCGTTCGCAACTAACGGGAAACCGCAGGGTGACCGCGAGTGGGTCATCGATAGGTCAGCAAAGCTTGGGCGTGAGAGAGCGCAATCTTGCTGAATGCGACGGATTTGCAAAAACAAGGGGCGAGCCTGACCGCAACCAAGACCCCGGCCACGTGTTCTCTGCAGGTACAGTTCCTGGGGATCAGCCATTGCAGGACGTTAGGGATGTCGCGAGACCCTTCGCTTGGTTGGCCGCTTTCGCCTTCCTAGTCGGTTTCCTCAGCTATCTGGCCCTGGGCCAACCTTCGCAGAACTGGGCTTTCGAGGCTGCGACGGCATCCGCCGTTTCCGCGCCCGCCTCCGACATCTGGAACCTGCCAAAGGAAATCTAGCCCCCGCGGGCCACGAACCAGCCGTTGCGGAACCCCGCACCCGCCTTGCCATAGACGAAAGGTTCGCCCTCCGGCGTCGTCAGTCGTCCCCCGGCCGCCAGCAGCACGGCGTGCCCGGCGGCCACATCCCACTCCATGGTTGGCCCGTGCCGGGGATAGATGTCCGCGGTCCCCTCGGCGATCCGGCAAAGCTTCACCGATGAGTCCATCGGCGCGCGGCGGTGAAAGCCGTACTGGTCGGCCAGCTTCTGAGCGATCTCTTCCTTCATGGTGTGGCTGATCAGGGCCAAAGCCTCCCCCTGGGGCCAAGGACGCACCTGGACGGCCTCGGCGCGGCCGCGGTCGCGGCGTTTCATCGCCCGGCCGCCCGCCGTGAACCAGGTCTCTCCGGTCGGCGGCTGCACCACCGCCCCAGCTACCGGTTGGCCGTGCTCGATCAGGCCGATGTTGACCGTGAAGCTGGGATCGCCGCGAATGAAGGCCTTGGTGCCGTCCAGCGGATCCACCAAGAAGAATCGCGGGCCGATCTCTTCAGGCGTTCCGAACTCGCTAGCGTCCTCTTCCGAGATCACAGGGACGTCAGGAAAACGTTCGGCCAGGGCCTTGAGGATAAGCGCCTCGCCGCGCTGGTCCGCCTCGGTGACCGGGCTATCGTCGGCCTTGTGGGTGACCTCCAGGCCGGAACGCCACAGGGGCAGTATCAGCCCCGCCGCCGCCTCGCAGATCTCCGCCAGGGCCTCGCCGATTTCGTTGTTGGTTTGGTTCAACGCGCCCTCGGATCGTCGCTCACAAACACGGGTCCGCGAACGCAGCCATGGCCAACTCTTCTAAGGGCGTCGCGCGGTTTTCCAAAGACTCAAATCACCCCAAGGTCGGCCCATGACCGATCACCATCTGCCGTCCGCCGTGCGCTCCGCCGAGTTCGCCGCCTACCTTGCGGCGCGGATGTGCCACGACTTCATCAGCCCGGCGTCGGCCATCGTCTCGGGCCTGGACCTGCTTGAGGACCCATCGGCCCAGGACATGCGCGAGGAGGCCATAGGCCTGATCGGCGCCTCGGCCCGCAAGCTCGCCGACCTTCTGGCGTTCAGCCGGATGGCGTTCGGCGCGTCGGCCTCGGCCGAGACGGTCGATGTTCGCGAGCTGGAGAAGCTGGCCGGCGGGGTGTTCCGCCATATGCGCGCCGAGCTCGACTGGGCGGTGGAGGCGTCGACGGTGAACAAGCCTGCGGCCCGCGCCCTGCTCAACCTGGCGCAGATGGCCGGCCAGGCCCTGCCCACCGGCGGGACCGCCCGGGTGCGCGCCGTGCAGGAGGGCGCGGCGATTGCTCTGGCGGTGGAGGCCAAGGGTCCGCGCGCAAGGTTGCGTCCTGAGGTTCTGCAGGGGCTGCAGGGAGAGCTGATGGGCGAGGGCCTGCACGGCTACTGGGTGCAGGCCTACTATGTGCAGCTGTTCATCGGTGACGCCGGCGGCCGCGTATTCGCCGACGTCAACGAGGAGCGGATCGTGTTCGCCGCCACCATCCCGGCCTGACCCCGCCAACAACACCGCTCGTTAACCAACCCGCGCCACAACCTGTCTCAAGTTAGGAGGCGCGCCCGCCTTGAACACCTGCCTGGTGGTCGACGACAGCCGTGTGATCCGCAAGGTCGCCCGGCGCATCCTGGAGGATCTCGGCTTCGAGGTAGCCGAGGCGTCCGACGGGCTGGAGGCGCTTGCCTGGTGCAGCGCGGTGATGCCCCAGGCCATTCTGCTCGACTGGCACATGCCGGTGATGAACGGTATCGACTTCCTGCGTCGCCTGCGCCAGGAGCCGGGCGGCGACGCGCCCAAGGTGGTGTTCTGCTCGGTGGAAAACGACCTGGCGCGCATCCGCGAGGCGCTCGACAGCGGCGCGGACGAATACATCATGAAGCCCTTCGACGGAGATATCGTGGCCGCCAAGTTCGCCTACGTGGGGCTGGCGGCGTGACCCCCTTCGACCGCGAGGTGGCGGCCCGGCTGTGCGCCGCCCGCGCCGGCCTGAGAATCGATCCCGACAAGGCCTACCTTCTGGAGAGCCGCTTAGCGCCGGTCGCCCGGCGGGAGGGCTTCGCCTCGCTTGGAGAGCTGATGCAGGTGGTCCGCGACCGCGGCGAGGAGCGGCTGGTGTGGGCGGTGGTCGAGGCCATGGCCGTCTCCGAATCCGGCTTCTTCCGCGACCCGGAGGTGTTCGACGCCCTGGTCGCCGAGACGCTGCCGGCGCTGGTCCGGGCCCGCGGCGATCAGCCCGTAAGGATATGGAACGCAGCCTGTGGGACCGGCCAGGAGGTCTTTTCACTCGCCATGCTGCTGGAGGAGGATCCTGCGTTGGGCGCGCGGGTCGAGCTGTTCGCCTCCGATCTCAACGAACGCAGCCTGGAGAAGGCGCAGGCCGGCCTCTATTCGCAGTTCGAGGTGCAGCGCGGACTGCCGGCCCGCCGCCTCTTGCGCCACTTCGAGAAGCGAGACGAGATGTTCGCCCTGTCGCCGCGCGTTCGCCAGATGGTCCGCTGGCGGCGGGTCAACCTAACGGAAGACCTGGGCCGCATGGGCGGCTTTGACCTGATCCTGTGCCGGCACGTAGCGGGAGGGCTAACCGAAGCGGCGCGCGTGAGCGTGCTTAAGAGCTTGGCCGGCTTGCTCGATCCCGGCGGGGTCCTAGTGCTGGGCAGGTCGGAAACCCTGGAGGGCGTCCGCACGGCGCTCTCGGCGTTGGCCGGTCGGCCCGGCCTGTTCGCCCATCCTGAGGCGGTGCGCGCCGCAGCATAGAAAAGCCCCGCCGCGCGAGGCGACGGGGCTTCTCCTGACGGTCAGAACGCGGCTTAGCGCTTGGCGTCTTCGGCGGTGCTGGTCACGGCTTCACCAGCCGCCTTCACGTCGCGGCCGGCGCCGGAAACGGTGTTGCAGGCGGCCACGGCCATGCTGGCCGCAAGCACGGCCATCAGAACAACTTTGCGCATTCTTATCTCCCGGAGGGTTCAGCGGTCTCGTTCGCGTAACGCTCAAGCTGCGGCCTGGTTCCCAGGGTTTGACGAGGCGTGGACGATCTCGGCGATCGGCGTGGGGAACAGCAGACGAGCCGTGATCCCGCCCTGGTCGTTACGGATCAGCTCCGCGCGGCCCCGAAGCTGGCGGGCGAAGGCGGTCATCAGGGTACGGCCCACGCCGGAGCTGACCAGAGCGTCGTCCGGCGCCGCGCCGTCGTCGGAGATCTCCAGTTCCGCCTCGTCGCCGCGCACCGTGAAGTTCACAGTGAGGGTGCCGCCGCGGGCGGCAAAGGCGTGCTTCTGGGCGTTGGTTATGGCCTCCACCGCGAACAGCGCCAGGGGCGCCAGCCGGTCGGGATCGATCACTAGGGCGTCGACGTGCATCTCGGTCCTGACCGCCGGGCCATGCAACATCTCGCCCGCCACCAACTGGGCGGTGAGTTCCTCGAGGAACGGTCGCAGGTCGACCCGCTTCAGGTCAGGGCCCTGGTATAGAGCCCGGTAGATCAGGGCGAGCGCTGTGATCCGCTGGCGGGTGTCACTCATCGCCGCGCGCGCGGCTGGGTCGGTGAGGGCGCGCTGCTGCATGTTGAGCAGGGAGGAGATGACCTGCAGGTTGTTCTTCACCCGATGGTGGATCTCGCGCATCAGTGCGTCCTTCTGGGCAAGCGAATCCTTGAGCGAGGCGTCGCGGCCGACGATGGCGTCGGCCATGTCCTCCAGGGTCTCGGCCAAGTCGCGGATCTCCGGCGGCATCTGGTCGGACTGCACCGCGCGCACGCTCAGCCGGCCGCGCGCATAGAGGGCCGCGATCCTCTGTAGGTAGGCGATCCAGCGGATCACCACCCGTTCGGTCACGATGCTGACGGCGGTGAGCGCCAGGGCGAAGGTCAGCAGCGGGAAGACGATGCCGGTGAGCGGGTGCAGCCTGGCCCAGGACAGCAGGCCTGGCGATGGGGCGGAGAGCACCACATACACTTCCTCGCCGACCACCGGCGCCGCGGAATAGACCCGCCGCTCGCCTGCGGTGTCCTGACCGTACCAGACCAGCGAGCCTTGCGCCTTGACCTTTGCCCGCCAGTCCTGCGGCAGGGTCGGGAAGGCGCCGGGGCTGGTGACCGTGATGTAGCGGCCGTTCTGCTCCACCAGGCCCACTTCGGAATCGTCGGGCAAGGTCGGGTCGCTGGTGGAGGGCTGCAGGCTGGAGAGCGCGATCACCGCCGCGAAGGCGCCGTCGAAACCGCCGTCCGGCCCCGCGGCGCGGGCCACCGCCAGAACCGCCGGCTCGCGGGCGTAGGGAAAGCCGGGTTCTCGGGTGATGACCAACTGATCGCCAGCCACCAAGCGCTTGAACCAGGGCCTCTCCGCACGCTGGCTGTCGGCCGGCGCCTCTCCGGCGGCGCAGACCACCCGGCCCGTGCGGTCGAAGCGGATCAGGTTGAGGTAGCCGGGGACCTTGCGGGTGACCTGAGCCAGCCTGGAGCCGCACTGCACGCCAACCGCGCTGGGAGCCAGGCTCTGCAGGAGCACGTCGGCCCCCTCCATGCGGGCCCGAGCGGTGGCCGCGCTGCGTTCGGCGGCGAAACCAAGATGCTCGCGGAGCGCCTCGCCCTCCCGCTGGAAGCCGATCATCGACTGCAGGGCGCCGAGCAGCAGCACGGGCAGCAGAGCCGCGGCGAGCGCCGCGGTGAGGCGGACTCGGATCGTGCTCAGAGAACCCCAGGGAAGGCCGGTCATGAGGGGCTCGTCGCCCTCAACGGACGGTGCTTAGCCGCTCCGCGTCGGCCAGGATCGCCCGCATGGCGTCTCCCGCGGAGGCGCCGTCCCGGTCGTACTTGCCCTCGTCGAGGATGACGTGCAGGGCGCGCCGCGCGCGGCTCACCCGGCTCTTCACCGTACCGACCGCGCAGTTGCAGATCTCGGCGGCTTCCTCGTAAGCGAAGCCGCCCGCGCCCACCAGGATAAGCGCCTCGCGCTGTTCGGGCGGCAGCATGGCCAGGCCCAGTCGCAGCTCATCCAGCGCCACCGGCGCCTCCGGATCGTCCACCGCCACCAGGGTGCGTTCAGCGGCCTCCTGGTCGAGCTGGCTTTGACGCCAGGACCGGCGCTTCTCGGAATAGAATTGGTTGCGCAGGATCATGAAGGTCCAGGCCTTCATGTTGGTGCCCATCTGAAAACTGTTGCGCGCGTCCCAGGCCTTCATCATGGCGTCCTGCGCCAGGTCGTCAGCGGCGGCGGGGTCGCCGCACAGGGTCCGGGCGAAGGCGCGCAGGTGCGGGATTAGCTGCACGAGTTCGCGCTTGAAGGCGATATCGTCAGCCTCGGTGCGGGGAGGCCGGGCCTCGCGCTCCACCGACATCAGCCTTTCTCCGCGGTGCGGCTGTCTGCGCGGCGCAGGATATCCAGGAATTCGTCCGGGACATCCTCGTTGACCACATCGTCAAACATCTGGCGCAGGCGGACGCCGATGGCCTGCTGGCGCAGGCGGGCTTCGTCCAAGGCGGCCGAAGACTTGCGACGTTCCTCAGAAGGACGTTGTTCGATCATACTGTCGGCGTTCCGCTTTCGCGGCGGCCGCCCCCTCGTGGCATCCGTGTCATGGCTCAACGCCCGACGTCGGGTCAGGTTCCAACCAATCAACGACCAATATGCTGAAAACCACCGAACTTGGGAACCGGTTCCATCGCCTGACGTTCCTGTCACTGTATACCGCGCGGGGTAAATCCCCGCGATGACACGTGTCGATTTCGCGAAACCAAACGGGAGGGGTCACCTTTGAGTCTTCTAGCCAGACTGGCGCCGCATCTGCCCTACGTGCGCCGCTACGCCCGCGCGCTTACGGGCGACCAGACCACTGGCGACCACTATGTACGTGTGGCGCTTGAGGCCCTGGCCGCCGGCGAACGGGTGCTCGAGGCCAACCTGACGCCCCGGGTCGCGCTCTATCATGTCTTCCACGCCATCTGGTGCAGCTCGGGCGCCCAGCTCGAGACCCCGCAGGATGATGACGGCTCGGTCACCGACGACACCACCCGCCGCCTGATGCGCATCGCGCCAAGGTCTCGGCAGGCCTTTCTCCTCACCGCTCTCGAAGGCTTCACGGCGTCCGAGGCCGCGCAGATACTCGCTACCGACTTCTCCGAGGTCGAGGGCCTGATCGCCGAAGCGCAGACCGAGATCGACGCGGAACTAGCCACCGACGTGCTGATCATCGAGGACGAGCCGGTCATCGCCGCCGATATCGAGGCGCTGGTGAAGGAGCTCGGCCACACAGTCGTCGACATTGCCGCCACCCGGGCCGAGGCTGTGGACGCTGTGGCCCGTAAGACGCCGGGCCTGGTGCTCGCCGATATCCAGCTCGCCGACGGGTCTTCGGGCATCGACGCGGTGAAGGACATCCTAGCGCGCTACGACGTGCCGGTGATCTTCATCACCGCCTTCCCGGAGCGCCTGCTCACCGGCGAGCGCCCCGAGCCCACCTTCCTGATCACCAAGCCCTTCCAGCCGGAAACGGTGAAGGCGGCGATCGGCCAGGCGCTGTTCTTCCACCCGCGGAAGGCTTCCAAACAGGCGGCCTGACGTCGGATTAAAAACGAGACGACAGGGCGTCGCCTGCGGGCGGCGCCCTTTTTCGTTCCGGCGGACCACATAAGACAACGGCCGCCCCTGAGGGCGGCCGCGGGCCTTCGAACGAACACTACGCTAGCGTGCCGGCGCCGATGGCGGCGAACCTTCCTTGACTTCCGGCGGCGGGTTCACCGCGGCCGGCTCGGGAGCGTTGAAGCTCTGGGCGTCGGCGGCCCGTTTGGCGTCGCTGTTCTCCGTGGACTGAAGGTCTCCGGAACGCCAGGTCCAGGCAGCGAACAGCGCCAGCGCCGCCAAGAGCGTACCGAACAACAACACCCAGACGATGTGGCGGCCGAACCGGCCCTGGCGAGCGCGGGTGGCGCTGATCACGGTGCGCGAGGGGGTCGTGCGCGTGGAAAGCGCCATGAAGAACTCCTTATTCCGACGGGAAGTAGCTGAACGGACCGGTCTGCGCCGTGGCGACCTGGTCCGGCTGCGGATGGGTCAAGGCGCCGATCACGCCGCTGGCGAGAGCGAGGCCAAGCATGGCGCACACAACCATCAGCCGGCGGCGACCGACCCGCTGGCGGTGGTTGGGCGTCTTCAAGAGCTGCAGGCCGGTCCTGGCCGAAAAGGAACTGCGCATGGTCTAGCCCTCCCTGGCGGACCCCGGCGGAGCCAATTGCCCACCAATGCCGAAACGCGCGGTGGCTCCCGCCCGTTCCCGCTTTCCCCAATCACTTGCTGTCGTTAAGATTTTTTCTGTCCTGAAGAGTTCCCGAAAAAACTAGCAAGGCGTCGGAACACATTTCGGGGGATCGGGGTTTATCCACTGCGGAGGCGGCGACGCCCCCCCCGACTTGAGACTGGCGGACACGCCAGTCTGCCGTCTCCGCACCCCCTTTGTCTCGCTAATGCAACTTTCAGGTGGCTCTTACGACCGCCCTTTTTTTGCCCTGCGGCGCTACTTTGGCGTCGCGAGATGCAGGATCACATCAGCCCGGCGGCGCAGGACGGCCGCCTTTCCATCAGGGTTGGTCGCGCCGGCCTGGCCGGCTGCGGCCACGCGGAACTCCGCCGGCGGCAGGCGGGCGGCGGCCAGCGCGGCGGTGACCGACTGGGCGCGTCGCCTGGACAGCTCGAAATTGGCGTTTGGATCGCCCGCTGCGTCGGCCAGCCCCAGCACAGAGACGGCGCGCACCGCGCAGCCGGAGGCATTGCTGGCAGCCTGCATCAGCACGGCCCGGCCTTCGGAGGAGACGTCCGCCGAGTCGGCTTCGAAATAGATCTGCGCGGTCTGGTCCTCGCAGCGTGGCGGCGACTGGACGATCCGGTCGCGGCTCTTCTGCAGGGTCGCGCAGCCGCCCACGGCCAGGACCGCCGCCATGGTCATAATCCCGACCGCTTGTCCGCTTGTCCGCGTCATCGCTTAGCCCTCCCGAATTCTGCACGACAAAGGGCGGCCGGGGAAACCGACCGCCCTTGCCAAGTCCAGGCTTGCGCGCGGATCAGCGCGGGCTGCCGTTCTCCCAAAAGTACCGGCCGGTGGCGGTGTCGTAGTAGTAATACCGCCCGGCGCGTTCGTCGTAGTACTGCCTGCGATTGGCAGGCGCCGCACCGCAGCCCCCGTCTTCTCGGCAACCCTTGACGGCGCCGACCGTACCGCCGAGAGCCGCGCCGATGGCCGCGCCGGTGCCGGCGTCACCGCCACCCACGTTGTTGCCGATCACGGCGCCGGCGATGGCGCCAAGGGCCGCACCGCCGACGGCGTTGCGTTCCGTATTCCCGGTGGTCGTACAGGCTGCGGTCAGCAGGCCGGCGCCCGCGAGGGCGATCAATGATTTGAGCATTTGTCAGCTCTCCTTGCTTGTCCCCACGGCCTAACGCATTCCAACCTTCACAGTTCCCCCGGAACGAACTGGCGGACCCTTCGTTGGGTGCGTCGAGACAGGCTTGACGAGGAGCGAACGATGACCGGCGGACGCTTGGATACAGACAGCAACTCTGCGGAAGCCCTGGAAAGGGCCGATATCCGCGAGGCTTATGAGCGGGGCCGCAAAGACCAGCGCGCGTCGCGCAAACGCCACCCCATCCTGATGACCTTCACCTTCATCGCCGCGGCGGTCGGTGTGGTTTTGATGGCGCTGGCCGCCTACAATGGCTCATTCGGTCGGGCCGGCGGCGTGGTCGACAACAATCTCGCGGTGGCCGCCACCCAGGCAGAGCCGGTGGTGCGCGACGCGGCGAGTGACGCAGGCCAGTCCCTGCGCGAGGCCGGAGCCTCGATAACCGACCGCACCGCCGAGGCGCCTCACCAGGCGCCCGCGACCGATACACCGCGCTAACATCATGGCGACGGGGGCGATGTTGGGGATCAAGAAGGTCGAGGTCGTGGCCAACGTGGCCTCCGGAAGCGTGGCCGACACTGCGCCGGCTGAGCTTGAGAAGATGTTGGCCGACTTCGGCCTGAACGCCCATGTCTGCGCACCCACCACCGATGACCTCACCAACTGTCTGAAGGCCGCGGTCGATGCGAGACCGGACCTGCTGATCATCCTGGCCGGCGACGGCACCGCCCGCGCGGCCGCCGAACTGTGTGGGCCAAAGGGTCCGATGATCGCGCCGCTGCCGGGCGGCACCATGAACATGCTGCCCCATGCGGTCTATGGCGTGCGGCCCTGGCAGGAGGCGCTCACCCTGGCGCTCACCCAAGGCCACGAGCAGCTGGTTGGCGGGGGCGAAGTCGAGGGGCACCTTTTCATGGTGGGGGCCATCCTTGGCACCCCCGCGCTCTGGGCGCCGGCCCGCGAGGCCGCCCGCGACGGCAAGCCCCGCCTGGCGCTGCTGCGCGCCCGCCGAGCCTTGCGCCGGGCCTTCACCGGGCGGCTGCGCTACAATATCGACGGCGGCCCGCGACTGAAGGCTGAGGCCATGGTGTTCATGTGCCCGCTAACCTCCAAGGCGCTGGACGAGGACGAGGGCGCCTTGGAAGCCGCCGCGCTCAACGTGCAGGGCGCCGCAGATGCGCTCCGGCTGGGCGTCAACGCCCTGGTCCGCGACTGGCGGGATGACCCGTCGGTGCAGGCGGAACGCTGCCAGGTAGCGCGAATTTGGTCGGCGCAGGGCATCCCCGCACTCCTCGACGGCGAGTCGGTGCGCCTCAAGGCGCTGACCGAGGTGCGCTACCAGCCGGCGCTGGCCCGGGTGCTGGCGATACCGAAAGACCTATAGGCGTGACCATCCGCCTGGTGCACCTTTCCGACATTCACTTCGGCGGCGAGAACGCCGCCGCAGTCGCGGGGGCCACCGAGTACATCGCGGCAGGCGACTTCGACCTAGTTGTGGTGTCCGGCGACCTCACGCGATACGCTGAAAAGGCGGAATTCCAGGCCGCCGCCGCCTGGCTGGCCGGCCTGCCCGGCGACCGGCTGGTGACGCCGGGCAACCACGACGCTCCCTACCTTGCCTGGGCCGAGAGAATCTTCGCGCCTTTCAGGCGTTTCGAGGCGGCCATCGGCCCGGCCCGGTCGCAGACCCACCTGGGCGGTGGTTTCGCGGTCAGGGGCCTCAACACCGCCCGCGGCGCCCAGCCGCGGATCAACTGGTCCAAGGGCCAGATTTCCCGCAACCAGGCGGACGAGGCCGCCGACTGGTTCGAGGCCGCGGCAGCCGAGTGCTTCCGCATCGTCGTCTGCCACCACCCGTTGATCGAAATGCTTGGTGGCCCGATGACCGCCCGGGTGTGGGGCGGGCCGGCGGCGGCGCAGGCGTTCTCAGAAGCCAAGGTGGACCTGGTGCTGTCGGGACACATCCACGCGCCATTCACCTGGCCCTATCCGTTTGGGGACGGAAAGACCTATGCGGTGGGCGCCGGCACCCTGTCGCTCCGTGAGCGCGGGGTGCCGCCGAGCTTCAATGTCGTGGAAATCGAGGGGCCGGAGATCCGCGTTGCGGCCCTGGCCTGGACGGGCTCGCACTACGAGCCCCACCGCAACTGGTCCCTGGACCGCCGCCCGCGCTAGCGGGTGCGGCGCCCGCGGGCGAACTCCCAGGCCACGGCGACCAGGAAGACCAGCAGGAAGCCGTAGAACGCCAGCTTGGCGACGCCCGCGGCTGGGCCCGCGATGCCCGTGAACCCGAGTACGGCGGCGCTCAGCGCGAGCACCAGGACGCTCAGCACCCAGGCCGGCATGTGCCGTCCCCGAAAGGCGCCAGGGGGAGGCTGCGGCTGGGCAAACTCCGCCGCGCCGCGCCGCGCCGTTCCGCTATTCGTCGGGCTTGGCGGCGCGCCCAGCGATGGCGGCGCTGACCAGGGCCGTAACCACCCCGGGATTGCGGATCGCGACGGCGACGGCGGCGGCCGCGACGCCGGCGGCGATCAGCGGCCGTTCCCTAGCCATCAGGATGGCCCGCGTCATCAGGGTCTGTTCCTCGACCGGTTCAGGCCGGCGCGAGCGCGGACGCACCTTACCGGTCAGTACTAGCGCCAGGGCCCCCACGGTGAGCGCGAACACACCCGCCACCACCGCCGCCCCGCCGGCGGGGCCCAGGAACTCCCGGGCCAGGGCGTAGATGGCGAAGGCGGCCGCAACCAGGCAAACGGCCACCGCCGCCGCCATCGCGGAGATGGCGGCCGCCATGCCAGTCAGCTTGTTGAAGTTCAACGCCGACCGTTGGAGAGCAGCAGGCCGATCAGCACGCCCACGCCGATCGCCGCGCCGGTGGCGGCCAGAGGCCGTTCCTTGACGCGATCGGTGACGTAGCGTTGCGCTTCGTCGAGCTGCTGGCCGGCGTTGTCGGCGTAGACCCGTGACTGCGAGCGGATCTGATCGAGGCCTTCCTGCACCACCAGTTCCATGCGCTTGGCGGCCTCAGCGAAGGTGCGTTGGGCTTCGGCGCTCAGCCGGCCGCCGGCGTCAGTGGCGAGCGTGGCCGCGTCTGCGGCGACGTCCTGGGTGGTCGGGGTCTTGGCCTTGGCAGGCATGTCGCGTCTCCGCAGAGGGAACTTCCGCAGTTCGGAAGCTCGGCCATAACGTCTCCAAAGATAGGGCGTTCCGGTCGCCAGGCAACGGCGCACGGCGTATGGCGTGGCGAAACGGGACGGTTCCTGTCGCGCGGGCGGCTGGCTGGCCCTATGTTTGCGCCATGACGCGCCAAACGGCAGGGCCGATCCCGGAACGCAGACGCCTGGAGCTTGCGCTGCAAGCCGCGGGCCTCGGGGAGTTCGAGTGGGACATGGACCGCGACTTGTTCGTGGTCAGCGACCGGATGGCGGCCATCACTGGTCTGCCGCCGGGCGAGATACCTGCGCGCGGCGGCGAGGCGCTGGACCGCTATGTCCACCCTGAAGACCTTGAGATTTACCGCGCCGCGCGCGGCGACAGCCTGGCGGCGGGCGACACCTACGACGTGGAATTCCGGCAACTTCGCGCCGACGACGGCCGCATCGTGTGGATGCGCAGCAGCGGCCTGATGGTCCCGGGACCGGATGGCAAGCCGTCCTGCGCCACCGGCTTCGTCCAGGACATCACCGCGCGCAAGCTGGAGGAGGCACAGCGCCATACCCTGATGGCGGAACTGGACCATCGGGTTAAGAACGTGCTGGCCGCGGTGCAGGCGCTCGCCGTACAGACCGCCAAGCGCACCACCTCGCTAGAGAGCTTCCTGCAAAACTTCGGCGGGCGGCTCAAGGCGATGGCCTCGGCAAATGAGTTGCTCACTGCCGCCCGCTGGCGCGGCGCAGCGGTCGACCACTTGGTGGCGGCGGAGCTCGGGGCCCTGGCGCCCGGCCAGACCGTCTGGAACGGTCCGGAGCTGTTCCTGACGCCGCGGGCCGCCAACGCCCTGTCCCTGGCGCTGCACGAACTGGCCACCAATGCGGTGAAGTTTGGCGCGCTCTCGATGGAAACCGGCCAAGTGGCCGTGCGCTGGAGCCGGCTCGCCAACGGCGGGTTCGAGCTGCACTGGACGGAGAGCGGCGGCCCGACCGTCGCCCCGCCCGAACGCCGCGGCTTCGGTTCTACGCTGCTGGACCAAGTGACCGGGCGCGAGTTGAACGGCGAGACCCTGGTGGAATATCGTCCGGCCGGGGTGCATGCGCGCCTCAGCGCCGGCCATGCTGCCGTGGCCCCCCGGCCGGAGACCGTGCCCAAGGCGCCGGTGGCCAGGGTGGTGGAGACGGTGGCCACCTCCACCGGGCCGACCAACCTCAAGGGCTGGCGCGTGCTGATCGTCGAGGACGCGGTGCTGCTGGCGCTGGAGCTGGAGACCGGCCTTTCCGACGCCGGCGCGACGATCGTCGGCCCGGCCTACGAACTGGAAGAGGCGATGGCCCTGCTGGACCGGCCGATCGACGCGGCGGTGCTCGACGCCAATCTCAACGGCCGCTCGGTGCTCCCCGTCGCCGAGGCCCTGGCCGCTCGCCAGATTCCGTTCGTGTTCGCCACCGGCTACGGCGAGAACGGCGGCGCGCCGGGCGGCTTCGACGCCCCGGTGATCCGCAAACCCTACGACGTGACCCAGGTCGCCGCGGCGGTGGCCGAGCTGCTTCGGGCCCGCGCAGCCTGAGACAAGGCGCCGCCTCGGCAGGCGTCTAGCTTCACTGTAAGACAGCGCCCTGGGGGACCTGCGGCAACCGCAGGAGCCGGACCGGCGGCTCAGGGACATCGCCCGTGTCACGCGACCCGACCTCCTGCGTGCTCGTCAGATCACGCCCTTCTTGCGCAGCGCCGCTACGTCTGCGGGCGAGAGTCCCGCGCGTTCTCGCAGGACTTCGTCCGTGTGCTGACCCAGTTCCGGGCCGGGCCAGCGCACCCGCCCCGGCGTCGCCGAGAGCCGGGGGAAGGCGTTCTGCATCTTCAGCTTGCCGAACACCGGATGGTCGGTCTCCACGATCGCCTCGCGGGCGACGAACTGCGGGTCGTCTAGCATGTCCGGCGCGCGGTAGACCCGGCTGGACGGCACCCCCTTCTCGCCCAGCAGGCGCAACAGATCGGGCAGGGTCTGTTCGCCCGTCCACGCAGCGATAATCGTATCGAGCTCGGCCTGGTGGCGCCCGCGCGCGGCGTGATTGACGAAGCGGGAGTCGGTCTTCAGGTCCGGCCGCCCCATGGCCTCGGTGAGGCGCGCATAGACGGTGTCGCCGTTGCCGCCTATCAGGATCAACTCTCCGCCGGCGCAGGGGTAGGCGTTGGACGGCGCGATGCCCGGCAGCACCGAACCCGAACGCTCCCGGACATAGCCTGTTAGGTCGTACTCGGTGATCAGGTTCTCCATCACCGCCAGCACGCTCTCGTATAGGGCGGCGTCCACCACCTGGCCGCGGCCGGTGCGGTCCTTGGCGTGCAGCGCCATCATCACCCCCATGACCGCGTGCATGGCCGCCAGGCTGTCGCCGATGGAGATGCCCGCCCGGGCCGGCGGGCGGTCCGGCTCGCCTGTGACGTGGCGCAGGCCACCCATCGCCTCGCCGATCAGGCCGTAGCCGGCGCGCTGCGAATAGGGGCCGGTCTGGCCGAAGCCGGAGACCCTGGCCATCACCAGCCCGGGATTGGCTGCCGAGAGCGCCTCGTAGCCCAGGCCCCACTTCTCCATGGCGCCGGGACGGAAGTTCTCCACCACCACATCGGCGCCCTCGATCAGGGTGCGGGCGATCGCCTGGCCTTCGGAGGTGCGCAGATCCATGCCCAGGGACTTCTTATTGCGCCCGATCACCGGCCACCAAGGCGACAGCCCCTTGGGCAGGCTGCGGCCCCACTGGCGCATGGGATCGCCGACCCTGGGGTCCTCGATCTTGATCACCTCGGCGCCGAAGTCGCCGAGGATTTGGCCGCAGAATGGCCCGGCGATGAGGGTGCCCATCTCGATGACCACAAGTCCGGCCAGGGGTCCGTCGGCAAATGTCTCGCTCATGGGTGTGACGCACTCTCTGGAACCGTCGGCGGGCGGGCCGGCTTCTCGAACCAGGTCCAGTGGGCCGCGCCCGGATCGGCTGTCAACGACCTGGGGCCCTCGATGCCGCGACCCCTGCCGATCGTCGCCGTCGCTGCAGTGCTCGCGGCCTGAGACCGGGGAGCGGGAACGCCAGCCCCGGACGCGCACCTGATCCTCACCCTACCCACGCCGGCGAACGAGGCCGCCGCGCCGGACTTCGTCGTCAAGGTCACCGCCCTGGACATGTTCCAGATCGCCGCCGCCAGGATCGCCCTGCAGCGCTTTAAAGATCCCCGGGGCCGTCAGTTCGCCGCGGCAATGCTGCGCGCCAACCAGGCTTCCGCCGCCCGCCTCAAGGTCGCGCTCACAGGGTCCAGCCCGGCGCTGGCGCCGCCGGCCATCCTGCCGGACGACAAGCAGGACCGGATTGAGCAACTCACCACGGTCCCGGCCGCGGAATTCGGCCGGCCTTACATGGACGCCCAGGTGACTGCGCAGCCCTTCAAGCCCAGCAGAGGTTCGAGCGTGCCCGGGCGCTCCTCGACGTCCTTGCCTGAGCGCGCCGGCTCCGGCTTCCCTTCGCCGGGCAAGCCGCTTAAAGCCGCCTCATGACCGAGTACGTCGTCGCCCCGCCGGCCGTCACAGTCGTGCCCGTGGAGGGCGAGGCCCGGGGCTTCCCCGTGCGCCGAATCCTCTGCGTGGGCCGCAACTACGCCGCCCACCGCCGCGAGATGGGCGGCGACGACCGCGATCCGCCATTCTTCTTCACCAAGCCCGCCGACGCCATCGTCCCGCCGGGCGGCGACGTGACCTATCCGCAGCGCACCGCCAACCTGCATTACGAGATCGAGCTGGTGGTGGCGCTGAAGGGCGGCGGCGCCGAGGTGTCCACCGACCAGGCCCTAGACCTCGTGTTCGGCTATGCAGTGGGCGTCGATCTGACGCGTCGCGATCTGCAGAATGCGGCCAAGGATAAGGGCCAGCCGTGGGACGCGTCCAAGGGCTTCGACCAGTCCGCGCCGATCTCGACGATCCGCCCCTGGTCCGGGCTTGCCCCGCAGGGAGCCATCCGGCTTTCGGTGAACGGGATGGTCCGCCAGGACGCGGTGGTCGCCGACATGATCTGGAACGTCGCGGAGATCGTCTCGGAGGCTTCCAGGCTCTGGCGCCTGGAGCCCGGCGACCTGATCTTCACCGGCACGCCGGAAGGCGTCGGCCCGCTGGTCCGCGGCGACCGAGTCGAAGGCGAGGTCGAGGGCGTCGGCGTCGTGAGCTTCGGGATCGTCTGATGGGCTTCGTCCTGCACAGCGCCTGGCGCGCCACCGCCCCCTACCGGGTCCGCATCGGCCTGGCGCTCAAGGGCGTGACCTACGACTACGCCGCCGTCGACCTGCTTAAGGGCGAACAACGCGAGCCGGCCTATCGGGCGGTCAATCCACAAGGCCTGACGCCGGCCCTCGATATAGGCGGCGGCCGGGTGCTGACCCAGAGCCTGGCGATCCTGGAATGGCTGGAGGAGGCCTATCCGGAGCCCGCGATCCTGCCCGTCGATGCCCTCGACCGGGCCGCGGTGCGCGCCATGGCCGGGATCATCGCCTGCGACGTCCATCCGCTGAACAACACCCGGGTCGGCCGCCAGCTCAACAAGATGGGTATCGACCAGGCCGGCATCCTGGCCTGGACGCAGCTATGGATCACCGAGGGCTTCGACGCCCTGGAGCCGATGGTGGCCAGGCATTCCCGCGGCTTTGCGTTCGGCGACACCCCCACCCTCGCCGACTGCTGCCTCGTGCCCCAGGTCTATTCGGCCAACCGCTACCAGGTGGACTTGGCGCCGTGGCCGGCGATCCGCGCCGCCGTCGGCCACGCCGCCAGGCATCCCGCCATCGCCGCCGCTCACCCCCACAACCAGCCCGACGCGAAGCCCGCCTGATGCTCGACGACCTGAAGGACAACAACCGGGCCTGGGCCCAGCGCAAGGTGGCCATCGATCCGGGCTTTTTCCGCCGGCTGGAGGGCCAGCAGGCGCCGAAATACCTGTGGATCGGTTGCTCCGACAGCCGGGTGCCGGCCAACGATATCGTCGGCCTTGATCCGGGAGAGCTGTTCGTTCACCGCAACGTCGCCAACCTGGCCCCGCCGCAGGACGCCAACTATCTCAGCGTGCTGCAGTTCGCCGTTGACGTGATCAAGGTCGAGCACGTCCTGGTGGTTGGCCACTACGGCTGCGGCGGCGTGGCCGCGGCGGTGGATGGCCAGCGGCGCGGGCTGGTGGACCACTGGCTGCATCCGATCCGCGAGACCCAGAACGAACACCGAGAGGAGCTGGACGCCCTGGACGGGCCCAAGGCCCGCTGGGACCGGTTGGTGGAACTCAATGTCCAGCGCCAGGTGCGCAACGTCGCCTCCGATGTATTCGTGCAGGACGCCTGGGCGCGCGGCCAGCCGCTATGCGTGCACGGCTGGGTCTATTCGCTCGCCAACGGCCTCGTGAACGACCTGGGTGTCAGCGTCGCCGGCCCCGACGAGGTTGCCGGGCCGGGCTAGGCGCCCGGCCATCCTCCCGCGCGCCCGACCGCTCGACGCATGTGGCTTGACGCCGCCGCCGCCGGGGTCTTGCATCCGCGCCAATAGAGCGGCGCTGAGACGCCCTCATGACCCCTCAGGAAGAGACGTCCCGATGAAATGGCAACTCCTGGCCGCCGCCGCTGCGGCCGTCCTCCTCGCCACGGGCCCCGCCGCAGCCCAGGGCGCCCAGCCCACCGCCGCCGAGGCCAAGGCCTTCGTGGAGGCCGCCGAGACCCAGCTCGCCGCCGCCGGGGAGTATGCCGCCAGGGCGGCCTGGGTGCGGGCCAACTTCATCACCGAGGACACCCAGTGGCTGGACTCCCGCGCCGCCGCCGAAGGGGCCCAGCTGGTCACCAAACTCGCCTTGCAGGCGGCCCGGTTCAACGGCGTCGTCGTTGATGGGGTGACCGCACGCAAGCTCAAGCTCTTGAAGCTCTACCTGACCCTGCCGCCAGCCGAGCGGCCCGGTGCGGCGGCGGAGCTCGCCTTCCTGTCCACCAAGCTCAACTCCACCTACTCGACTGGGAAGTTCGCCTACAAGGGCAAGCCCATCACCCTGAACGACGCCGAGGACGTCATGCGTCTCTCCCGCGACCCGGCCGAGCTGAAGGCCGTGTGGGAGGGCTGGCACTCGATCTCGCCGGTGATGCGGCCCGACTACGCCCGGCTGGTGACGCTCGCCAACGAGGGCTCCAAGGGTCTGGGCTTCGCCGACACCGGCGCGCTCTGGCGCTCCAACTACGACATGGAGCCCGACGCCTTCGCAGCCGAGACTGACCGGTTGTGGAAGCAGGTTGAGCCGTTCTACCGCAACCTGCATTGCTACGTGCGGGCGAAGCTAAACGCTAAGTACGGCGACGCCGTGCAGGCCAGGACTGGCCCGATCCGCGCCGACCTCCTGGGCAACATGTGGGCCCAGCAGTGGGGCCATATCTACGACGTGGTGCAGCCCACCGGCGGGACCGCCAGCTACAGCCTAGACAAACAGCTCACGGTCCAGGGCTATGACGCGGTGAAGATGGTCAAGACGGGCGAGAAATTCTACTCGTCGCTGGGCTTTGCGCCCCTGCCGGAAACCTTTTGGAGGCGTTCGCTGATCGTGCGGCCGCAGGATCGCGAGGTGGTCTGCCACGCCTCGGCCTGGGACGTGGACTCCAAGGACGATATCCGGATCAAGATGTGCACCAAGGTGACCGGCGAAGATTTCGCCACGGTCCACCACGAACTGGGCCACAACTACTACCAGCGCGCTTACAAGAACCAGCCGACGTTGTTCCGGGGCGCCGCCAACGACGGGTTCCATGAGGCGATTGGTGACTTCGCGGCGCTGTCGGCCACCACGCCAACCTACCTGCAGCAGGTGGGCCTCTTGCAGAGCGTGCCCGGCGCGGAGGAGGACATCCCGTTCCTCCTGAAGATGGCGCTCGACAAGATCGCCTTCCTGCCGTTCGGCCTGCTGGTCGATCGCTGGCGCTGGCAGGTGTTCTCCGGCCAAGTGACGCCGGAGACCTACAACGACGCATGGTGGAAGCTGCGCACCCAGTACCAGGGCATTGTGCCGCCCGGCCGGCGCCCGGCCGACGCCTTTGACCCCGGGGCCAAGTACCACGTGCCCGGAAACACCCCGTACACCCGCTATTTCCTGGCCCACATCTACCAGTTCCAGTTCCACCGGGCGGCCTGCAAGCAGGCCGGCTGGAAGGGGCCGCTGCACCGCTGCTCCGTCTATGGCCAGAAGGAAGTGGGGGCGAAGTTCAACGCCATGATGGAACTTGGCCAGTCTCAGCCGTGGCCGCAGACCCTGGCCACCTTCACCGGCGAGACCCGCACCGACGCCAGCGCCGTGGCGGCCTACTTCCACCCCCTCGACAAGTGGCTGACCGTGCAGAACAAGGGCCAGCGCTGCGGCTGGTGACGATCAGGCCGCCCTCGCCGCGCGTGAGCGGGGCGGCCACGGCCGCGCGGCTTTCCTTTGACGTGCCCGGCGTCCGGCGCGAAGCTTGCGCCATTGATGACGACAGGCCCGCGACACAGGGGCCGGACGATTACCGGAGGAACGTGATGGCCGACGGCAACATCACCAAGGACGTCATGTATGGCGCGGTGGCGCCTGAAGACTTCGAGTCCATGCTGGAGCTGGACCGCTACGGCGCCCGCTCCACGGCCTTCGACAAGATCATCAGCGCCACCCATGACCACTTCTGGGATCCGCTCGACAAGCGGTACATCGATTTCGACGAGCCCTTCGACCTCGTGAACGAGGCTCTGTTGCCCGAGGAGCAGCAGCCGATCCTGCGGCTTCCCTACGTGGCCGAGACCCTGAAGGACCCCAAGGAGCGCATCCGCTTCATCAACTACATGCAGCTCTACAATTTCTCCTCGATCCTGCACGGAGAGCAGGGCGCGCTGAACCTGTCGGCCTCGCTCTGTCATGTGCTCAAGGACCAGGGCGCGCAGGAATACGCAGCCAACCAGACCCGGGAGGAGGCCCGCCACGTCACCGCCTTCGCCAAATACATCAAGGCCCGCTGGGACCGGCCGGTGGAGTGCGGGGTAGCGCTAAAGTCGCTGCTGATCGAGATCATCGAGGCGCCGGAGGTCTACAAGAAGATCGTCGGCATGCAGATGCTGGTGGAGGGGCTGGCCATGGGCGCCTTCGCCCACGGCTACCGCCACAACCGCGATCCCCTGGCCCGCAAGATGTTCCAGCTGGTGATGACCGACGAGGCCTTCCACCACAAGTTCGGGAAGATCTGGGCCGACCGCACCATCCCGGAGCTCACCCAGCCCGAGCGCGACCTGATCGAGGACTGGACCGCCCACTGCGCCCAGAAGCTGCTGTTCGACCGCGGCTCGCCGGTGCAGCAAGCGAAGATCTACGGGGAGTTCGGCCTGGACCCGGAGCGGGTGGTCGCCGACATCATCCAGCGCCGCAAGGACCGCGACCCGACCCGCCGGTTCCGCGGCGACACCAATATCTTCCGGGTGCTGATCAAGACCTTGTTCAAGGCCGGCCTGATCACCGACCGCACCCGCAGCTTCTACGCGATGTACGTGGACATGGACGAGCTGGCCGCCGAGGGGGACCGCATGGTCGGCGACGACATCGCCGAGGACGGCATCCGCTACCTGCAGGAGATCAACTTCAAGGGCCGCGCCCGGCCGGTGATTATCGCGGCGGAGTAGCTCGGCCCCCCTTGCGTCTGGAACGAAGGCGGAACAGGGTGGCGGCCATGGACGTCTCTGTCACGCTCATCGCCGTCTCGCGCCCGGAAACCACCGCCGCCGTCACCCGCGGCGCCGCGCGCTTCCTGACGGCGCTGGGCTATGCGCCGCTCACCGAGGTTTGCCTGCCCAATGGCCGGCGCGCGGACATCATGGCTGTGGGGCGGAAGGGCGAGATATTCATCGTCGAAGTGAAGTCGGGCCTCGAGGACTTTCGCACCGACCAGAAGTGGACTGAGTACAGCCCTTACTGCGATGCCTTTGCCTTCGCCGTGGCGCCGGAATTCCCCCGCGAGATCCTGCCTGAGGAGCCTGGCCTGATCGTCGCCGACGGCTTCGGCGGGGCGATCCTGCGCGAGGCCTCGGCGGTCCCCCTGGTCGGCGCCCGGCGCAAGGCGCTCACCCTGGCCTTCGCCCGTCTCGCCGCGCTCAGGGCGGCGGGCATGTCGGCGATGGAGCTGTAGCGGCTAGCGCGGGGCGCGCTTGGCCAGGATGCGCTGCAGGGTGCGGCGGTGCATGTTGAGCCTGCGGGCGGTCTCCGAGACGTTGTGGCCGCACAGCTCATAGACCCGCTGGATGTGCTCCCAGCGCACCCGGTCGGCGCTCATCGGGTTCTCCGGCGGGGCCGCCGAGTCACCGGCCCGGGCCAGGAGGGCGCGGGCCACGTCGTCGGCGTCGGCGGGCTTGGACAGATAGTCTACCGCGCCGGCCTTCACCGCCTGCACCGCCGTGGCGATATTGCCGTAGCCGGTCAGCATGATGATCTTGGCGTCGGGCCGGGCGTCGCGGACCGCCTCCACCACCTTCAGCCCGGTACCGTCCTCCAGCCGCATGTCGAGCACCGCGAAGGCTGGGGCGTGAGTCCTGACCGCGGCGATCGCCTCGGCGACGCTACCCACCAGGGTCGGCTCGAAACCGCGCTGCTCCAGCGCTCGGCCCAGGCGGGTCCGCAAGGGAGCGTCGTCGTCCAGCACGAGCAGCGACTTGTCGGCTAGGGCGGCGACGTCGGCGGAAAGATCGGTCATTCGCGGCCCCCTTGACGGGGCTCCCTGTAGTCGTCTGCGGCATTCTGTCGCACATCAACGCTGTTCGGCAAGCTTTGGCGCCCTAAAGCACCTCAATGCGCGCTCTTGCCCAGCGCGCGGAGACCACCGCGCCCCGGGGGCGCCCGTTCTGAAACGTCACGACAGCCCCGGTCCGTTCCAGAAGCGTCTTGGCGATGAAGAACCCCAAGCCCATGCCGATGTGGCCGGTTCGTGACCCTTCTGCTCCGGGTCGGGTGGTGACGTACGGCTCGCCGAGCTTGGCCAGAATTTCCGGGGCGAACCCAGGGCCGTCGTCGCGCACCTCGATGGACACCGTCTCGGCGTCGAACCGGGCGGTCACCAGCACCTCGGAGGTGGCGAAATCGACCGCGTTCTCCACGAAGGAAGTCATGGCGTGGGTGATCTCGGGCAGTCGGTGAATGTCCGGGGTCTGCACGTTCTTGGCGCCGGTGACGATGGCCTCCACCCGGACATCCTTGGTTCCGCCGTGCGGCTCGATGACCTCTTGTACCAGCTGGCGCAGCGATAGGCGCTCGTGCACCTCGTCGGAGGCGTCCGCGGGGGCGTCGGTCAGACGGCGCAGAATCTCACGGCAGCGCTCGGCCTGGGCAATCAGCAAGTCCGCGTCGTCCTTCACACTCGCGGTGGGCGCCTCGCGGGAGAGTTCCTTGGCGACGATGGAGATGGTGGCCAGCGGCGTGCCCAGCTCATGGGCCGCGGCGGCCGCCAGGGCGCCCAGGGCCGACAGCCGCTGCTCCCGGGCCAGCACCGCCTGGGTGACGTCCAGCGCCAGCGCCATGCGCGCCGATTCGTCGGCCGCCTGGCGCACATAGCCGGCGATCAGGGCGATGCCGGCGATGTTGGCGATCGCCGCGGCCAGCCGGTAGCTCAGCGGCAGGCCGGCCTCCAGCCCCGGGATCGCCGGCAGCGGCAGGGCGAAGAAGGCCAGCGCGATGGACGCGGCCACTGCCAGCGCCGCAAGCGCCAGCATCAGGCGGGCCGGCAGGGTGGCCGCGGCCAGGGTCACCGGGGCGATCAGCAGCAGCACGAAGGGATTGGCAGTGCCGCCGGTCAAGAACACCAGGGCGCTGATCTGCAAAACGTCGAGGCAGAGCTGGCCCGCCGCCTCCATGTCGCCCATCACCCGCTGGCCGGGTGACGCCACCCCTGTCAGGAGGTTGATCCAGGCGCCGACGCCGATCACTGCGAAGCACAGCGGGTAGGGCGCGTGCAGCCCAAGGCCCAGGCCCATCACAACCAGCAACAGCACCTCGCCGCCGATCACCAGCCAGCGCAGGGTGACCAGGGTGCGGACCCGCAGGTGACTGCGGCGAAGGGCGTCCGCGTCGAAGTCGCCTTCCTCCGACGCGCCGATTCCTTGCGTGCGCGTACCGCCCGCCTTATCGAGGCCGATGGATTTCAGCGCCTGGGGGGCGGCTGGGGTCCGCATGCTCGCCATGGTCCTCAGGATCGCCAATCGGCGGCCCGCTGACGAGCCCTAAAGGAAACGGCCATGTCCCGGCGGACGCTTGCCCTCTTTGCGCTGCTCGCCTTGGCCCTGGCCATTCTCACCGGTCTCGCTGTCAGGAAGGGCGTCCTTGGGGCCCCTCAGCAAACCGCCCTCGTGGGCGGGCCGTTCCAATTGGTCGATCAGGCCGGCCGCGCGGTCGACCAGGACGTGCTGAAGGGAAAGTGGAGCGCGGTGTTCTTCGGCTTCACCTACTGCCCCGACGCCTGCCCCACGACGCTGTTCGCCCTGGGCCAGGCCGAGAAGCTGCTGGGAGAGCGGGCCCGCGACGTCCAGACGGTGTTCATCTCCGTGGACCCGGCGCGCGACACGCCCAGGCAGGTCGCCGGATACCTGGACAACGACGCCTTCCCCCGGCGCATTCTGGGCCTGACCGGCAGCCCCGAGCAGGTCTCCCAGGCCGCCCGGGCCTATCGCGTCTACTACAAGAAGGCCGGCGAGGGCCCCGACTACGTCGTGGACCACTCCACCATCACCTACCTGATGACGCCACGCGGCCAGTTCGCCTGCGTCATACCCTATGGCGCCACGCCGGAGCAGATCGCCGGCAAGATCACCTCGGCCATGAAGCTCGGGCCCCGCGCGCAGTCCTGCTGAGGGTGCGGATCCCCGGAGAACGGGGAGGAATCGACCTAAAGCTCGTGCAGCCTATTAACGCGCCACATGTTAATGCTGCGGCGCAACACGAGGTCTGCATGCTCTATACCCTCTACGAGGCCGGCTACTACGCCTGCACGCCGCTGCGTTACGCCGCGCTTGCCGCCCGGGATTTCTGGAGCTCGCCGCTCAATCCGGCGGCGGACACCGCGCTGGGCCGCCGGCTCTACGCCTCGTCCGACCTGTTCGCCAACCTGACGCGGCGCTACGGCAAGCCGGACTGGAAGGTCGACAGCGTGCAGATCGACGGTCACATCGTGCGCGTGCGCGCCACGGAGGTCTGGTCCAGCCCCTGGTGCAAGCTCACCCACTTCGCCCGCGACATGGCCGACATGCGCAGGGCAGGCCGCCGCGAGCTGGAACCCGCCGTGCTGATCGCCGCCCCCCTGTCCGGCCACTACGCCACCCTGCTGCGCGGGACGGTGGAAGGCTTCCTGCAGGACCACGAGGTCTACATCACCGAGTGGTCCAACGCCCGCGACGTCCCGGTGATGGAAGGCAGCTTCGACTTTCACGACTACATCGACCAAATTCGCCTGATGCTGCGCCAGATGGGCCCGCGCCCGCACGTGGTCGCCGTGTGCCAGCCGGGTCCCGCGGTGCTGGCCGCCGCCGCCCTGATGGCGGAGGACGACGAGGAGTGCCGCCCGGCGTCCATGACCTTCATGGGTTCGCCCATCGACGCGCGTCTGTCGCCGACCGTCACCAACAAGCTGGCGGAGGAGAAGCCCTTCGCCTGGTTCAAGTCGAACATGATCTACACCGTGCCTGGCCCCTATCCGGGGGTGGGTCGGCGCGTCTATCCGGGCTTCGTCCAGCTCGCCAGCTTCATGTCCATGAACCTGGAGAAGCACCAGGACGCGCACTTCCGCTACCTGCAGCAGCTGATGGCTGGCGACGGCGACAGCGCTGACAAGCACTTGGAATTCTACGACGAGTACCTGGCCGCCCTCGACCTCACCGAGGAGTTCTACCTCCAGACCGTTGACGTGGTGTTCCAGCGCTACCTCTTGCCCAAGGGCGAGCTGGAGCACGACGGCCGCCGGGTGCGGCCCGAGCTGATCACCGATATCGGCCTGCTCACCGTCGAGGGCGAGAACGACGACATCTCCGGCATCGGCCAGACCCAGGCGGCGCATGACCTCTGCTCAGGCCTGCCGGCCGAGCTGAAGGAAGACTACGTGCAGCGCACCGTGGGCCACTACGGGGTCTTCAACGGCAAGCGCTTCCGCGAGGAGATCTATCCTCGGGTGCGCGCGTTCATCCGCCGCACCGACATGGCCTTCGACAAGCGCCGGGCCGCCGCCTAGATTCCACCCATGAGTCTCTTCGGCTGCGCCTTCGCCGACGGCGACCGGCTGGAGGTGGCCGGGGCGGTTGTCCGGCTGAAGATTCACAGCCGCGCGCGGCGGGTATCGCTTCGGCTGGACCGCACGCGGCGCGAGATCGTCGCCACCGCGCCCTCGGCCCGCAGGCTGGGCGAGGCCGCCGCCTTTGCCCGTGACCGCGCGTCCTGGATCGCCGAGCGGCTGGCCGAGCTCCCGGAAGCCGCGCCGTTGCATCCGGGCCTGACCCTGGAGGTGTTCGGCGAGCCGGTGCGCCTGGAGGCCACCTCCGGGCGGGCCAGCTGGATCGAGGCTGCCGACGACCAGTGCGCGCGCATCTGCGCCATGGGGGAGGGCGAGGGCTATGCCCGCGCGGTGATCCTGATTCTGCGCAAGCGCGCCTTGGCGGTGCTCGGCGAGCGCACCGCTCACTATGCTGGCCATCTCGGCGCGCCGATGCCGAAGGTGGCGATCATGGACGCCAAGGGCCGCTGGGGCTCCTGCCGGCCGGGCCCGCGTGGCGGTCCGGGCTCAATCCGCTATTCCTGGCGCTTGGCGCTCGCCCCCTTCGCGGTCGCCGACTACGTGGCCGCCCACGAGTGCGCCCACCTTCTGGAGCTCAACCACGGCCCGCAATTCTGGGCCCACGTCAAAGCCCTGGTGGGCGACGAGCGCCGCCATCGCGCCTGGCTCCGCGCCGAGGGCGCCCGGCTGCACGCCTTCGGGCGCTAGTAGGGGGGTTCTTCCGCCTTGCGCTCGAACTCCGAAGGCGGGGGCTCGTCGCGCTCAGGGGTCAGGAAATCGGTGACCCCGTCGATGATGTCGCCGATCGGGTCGGGGCCCTTCGGCTCGGACGCGATCACCCCACCGGGGATCGGCTGCACCTTCAGGCGCGGTAGGGCGGCGGTCATGAAGTCGTGCCAGATGCCGGCCGGCGCCCCGCCGCCCGTCACCCGCTTCATCGGCTTGTTGTCGTCCTTGCCCACCCACACGGCGGTGACGAAGCCGCCGGTGTAGCCGACGAACCAGGCGTCGCGGTAGTCGCTGGTGGTGCCGGTCTTGCCGGCGATGTCGAAGCCCGCCACCCGGGCGCGGGTCCCGGTGCCCGACGCGATAGTCTGGCGCATCATCTGGTTCATGTACTGCAGGCCGGGGGAGCCGATCACCGCGCGCTTCTCGGGCCGGTCGACGCCGTGGTCATAGAGCACCCGGCCGGTGGCCGTGCGGATCCGCTCTATGCCATATCCCTTGGCCAGGAAGCCGCCGTTGGCGAAGGGCGCAAAGGCCTGGGCCATTTCGAGCGGGCTGACCTCGACCGCCCCCAGGGCCATCGAGGGATCGAGCTGAATCGGCGAGGTGATGCCCAGCCGGCGCGCCGTCGCCGCCACGTTGGAGGTGCCGACCTCGTTGGCCAGCCGGGCCGCGACGGTGTTCACCGATTGGGCCAGCGCGGTCTGCAGGGTGATGGAGCCCAGATACTGGCCGGTGTAGTTGCGCGGCTGCCAGGTCCCGATCGACACCGGCTCGTCGACCACCGGAGTGTTCGGCGTGCGGCCGGCTTCCATGGCGGTGAGATAGACGAAGGGCTTGAAGGACGAACCGGCCTGCCGCCTGGCCATGGTCGCCCGGTCGAACTGGCTCTGCAGATAGTTGGTGCCGCCCACGTAGGCGCGGATGCGGCCTTCGCCGTCGATGGAGACCAGTGCGGCCTGCTGCACCCCCTGGCTCTTGGCGGCGGCCACACCGCGCTGCACGGCCTGTTCGGCGGACGCCTGCAGCGGCAGGTCCAGGGTGGTTTCCACCACCAGGTCCTCGGTGGGCTCGCCCACCAGGTTACGCACCTGGTCGTCCACCCAGTCGGTGAAGTACTGCGCCCGCTGGTTGGCCAGCACCGGGTTGACCCTCACCTTGTTCTTGAAGGCCTCGTCACGTTCGGCGGGCGTAATCGCGCGCAGGCGCACCATCTCGTCGAGCACGATGGTGGCGCGCCGGGCCGCCCGGTCGGTGGCCGCCACCGGCGAATAGCGCGACGGACCCTTCATCATGCCGGCCAACAAGGCGCTTTCGCCCAGGGTGAGCTGGGAAGCGGGCCGGCCGAAGTAGCGCTGCGAGGCGGCCTCGATGCCATAGGCCCCCGCCCCGAAGTAGACCCGGTTCAGATAGAGTTCGAGGATTTGCTTCTTGGAAAACCGGGCCTCCAGCCAGACCGCCAGGATCAGCTCCTGGGCCTTGCGGCGATAGGTCTGGTTGGGGGTCAGGAACAGGTTGCGGGCCAACTGCTGGGTGATCGTCGAGCCACCGCGCAGCGGCCCGCTCTCCCGGCGCAGGTTGTAGATTTGGCTTCGCAGTATGCCCCAGGGATTGAAGCCCACATGCCAGTAGTACCAGCGGTCCTCGATGGCGATGAAAGCCTTGGGCACGTGGGGCGGCAGGCGGTCTAGGTCCACGGGGGGCGCGTACTGGCTACCGCGCACCGCCACCAGCGCGCCGGAGCGGTCCAGGTAGGACACGGACGGCTGGCGCTTCACGTCATAGAGCTTGGAGGTGTCGGGCAGATCGACGGCGAACACAGCGAAGAAGGCGACCAGGAAGATCAGTCCCCACACGCCCAGCACCAGCGTCCAGTAGATGATCGCCTGAAACAATGAGCGTCCGCGGGGCGCTCCGGGTCCGCGACCGCCCTGCCGTGGCGACTGCGCGTTGGCCATCTTGACGTCGTCCTACCCGTAAGAGCCGCCCCCGGCCGGTGAGCCATATCCCACGACCACCCAACCCCCAACAAGATTGACGAGGTGTGAACGCGGGGCGCCAAGGCACCGCGATCAGCTCTGCATTGCTGCATACCCGCCGTGCGAAAATAGCGATTGCGTCCGATCTTAACAGCGTTATCTTAGCGTTGCTTAGTTCGAGGCGCGCTCCGGGTGGGGATACCCTGGGCGACTCCCGCAGCGGACTAGGCCGGCGTCTGAGCAGGACGTCGCCACTCCCCGAAACGCCCGGAGGGCTCTCCTATGAAGCTCCATACCCTTGCGGCTGCCTGCGCCGCGCTTGTCACCTTGTCGGCCGGCTCCGCCATGGCCGCCGAACAGATCTCAGCCAAGCTGCAGACGGCCGTGCCTGAGAAGACCAAGTTTATCGCAGGCGGCGCCATGTTTGTCTGTGAGGCCGACGCCTGCGTGGCTACGTCCCCGACGTCCCAGACCTTCGCCACCGGGACCTGCAAGGTCATCGCTGGCAAGGTCGGCATGGTCACCGCGTTCGGCGGCCGCAAGCTGCTGGACGACAGCCGGCTCGGCGACTGCAACGCCCAAGCGATCGCCCGCACGGACGGCGGTGCCGAACTGGCCAAGTAGTAGTCCACTTCTCTCCCAGCGGCTCCGTTGTCGAGCTTCTGACCCTAAAGGGCGTCGGCGCCAGCCGGCGCTCTCTCTTTTTTTGCGGCTTCGGGGCGCCAAATTCGTCCGCCGGGGTCCCGTTTGGTTGCGGCGCAAAAGATCGCGTGCTACTAGGCGCGCGGCTTTGGGCAAGGGGTCGATGCAAGTCCTCAAACTGATGTGCGTTTTTCAAGCACTTTCAAGCCTTTAAGGCCGCAGCGGAGGCTCCCGCCGCGGCTCTTTACACGCACCGGGCGGACAATAAGTGGCGGACGACTCCAAGGCTTCGAATGTGGGTGGCAGATATGCCCAGGCCCTGTTCGATCTCGCGAACGATCAGAACCAAGTCGCAGCCGTCGAGGCGGACCTGAAATCGCTGAAGGCTGCCCTAGCGGAAAGCCGCGACCTGCGCACTCTGCTCTACTCCCCGTCGTTCAGCGCCGAGGACAAAGGGAAAGGCCTCATCGCCATCGCCGCCAAGGCCGGTTTCACCGTCACCACTCAGAAGTTCCTGGGCCTGCTCTCCGCCAACGGCCGCGCCTCGGTGCTGGCCGCGGTGATCGCAGGCTTCGAGGCGCTTTCGGCCAAGGCCCGCGGCGCGGTCTCCGCCGAGGTGGTCACCGCCGTCCCGCTCAGCGACGCCCAGGCCAAGGGGGTCGCCGCCGCGCTTCGCCAGGCGCTGGGCAAGGACCCCGAAATTTCCACCCGCGTCGATCCCGCCATCCTCGGCGGCATCAAGGTGCGGGTCGGCTCCCGTCTGTTCGACGCTTCGCTCCGCTCGAAGCTCGATTCCCTGAAGTTCGCCCTGAAGAGAGCGTAAGACCATGGACATCCGCGCCGCCGAAATTTCGGCCATCCTCAAGTCGCAGATCGCCAATTTCGGCGAGGAAGCTGACGTCTCCGACGTCGGTTCGGTCCTCTCCGTCGGCGACGGCATCGCCCGCGTGTTCGGCCTCGACAATGTCCAGGCCGGCGAAATGGTCGAATTCCCCAAAGCCGGGGTGAAGGGCATGGCCCTGAACCTGGAGCGCGACAACGTCGGCATCGTGATCTTCGGCGAAGACCGAGCGATCTCGGAAGGCGACGAGGTCCGCCGCTTGGGCGAGATCGTCGACGTGCCGGTGGGCAAGGGCCTCCTGGGCCGGGTGGTCAATCCGCTGGGCGAGCCTATCGACGGCAAGGGTCCGCTGACCAATGTGGCCGAACGCCGCCGCGTGGACGTCAAGGCGCCCGGCATCATCCCGCGCAAGTCGGTGCACGAGCCAGTGCAGACGGGCCTGAAGGCCATCGACACCCTGATCCCGGTGGGCCGCGGCCAGCGCGAGCTGATCATCGGCGACCGCCAGACCGGCAAAACCGCCGTGGCCATCGACACGATCCTCAATCAGAAGTCGATCAACGCTGGGACGGACGAGAGCGCCAAGCTCTACTGCATCTACGTCGCCATCGGCCAGAAGCGCTCGACGGTGGCCCAGATCGTCAAGACGCTCGAGGAGCGCGGCGCGCTGGACTACACGATCGTGGTTTCGGCCACCGCGTCGGAGCCGGCCCCGTTGCAGTTCCTGGCGCCCTTCGCCGGCTGCGCCATGGGCGAGTGGTTCCGCGACAACGGCATGCACGCCGTGATCGTCTATGACGATCTGTCCAAGCAGGCTGTCGCTTACCGCCAGATGTCGCTGCTGCTGCGTCGTCCGCCGGGCCGCGAAGCCTATCCGGGCGACGTCTTCTACCTCCACTCTCGCCTGCTCGAGCGCGCCGCCAAGATGAACGATGCCAATGGCAACGGTTCGCTAACCGCGCTGCCGATCATCGAGACCCAAGCGGGCGACGTGTCGGCTTATATCCCGACCAACGTGATTTCGATCACCGACGGCCAGATCTTCCTCGAGACCGACCTGTTCTACCAGGGGGTTCGTCCGGCGATCAACGTCGGGCTTTCCGTGTCTCGCGTCGGCTCGGCCGCGCAGACCAAGGCGATGAAGAAGGTCTCGGGCTCGATCAAGCTGGAGCTCGCGCAATATCGCGAAATGGCGGCCTTCGCGCAGTTCGGCTCGGATCTCGACGC
>NZ_JBKJTG010000242.1:0-9229 GCF_046590535.1 Phenylobacterium sp.
AGGCGTCGTAGACCGCGTGCTCCAGCGGGTTCAGGCCCGGCGAGGCGGCGTACATCCAGCCCTTGAAGGCTTGGCGCGGGGGCGGCGACGGCTTGCCCGGCTGGGCCCGCGGCTGGCTGTCGATGGTCATGTAGACGATGGAGTCCTTCACCGCCTCGTCCGGGGCGGCGCGCTCGCAGGCCTTCACGGTGAAGATCAGCCCCTTGTAGCGGACCGGCCGGCCGACCGGCGCCTCGAAGCGCAGGGTCTCGGCGGTCACCTTGTCGATGGCCTGCAGCACGGCCACGTCGTAGCGGGCACGACGGATGACCACGGCCGGGGTCTCGGGCGGCTTGTCCTTGGGCTCGGGGGCGGCCACCACCTCCTTCTCGGAGATCGGCGGCACCAGGATTGGGGCCGGCGGCGGCACGTTGATCGGTGGGGCTTCCTCCGGCGGCGCTGCGCCGACCGGCGGGGCGACGGCCGGCGCATCCTCCGGCGGCGGCAGAGGGGTCGGCGTCGGCGGGCTGACGGGGGGTGCAGGCTGCGCGGAGACCAGGCCCGCACCGGCGATGGCGATCAGGCCAGCCAGCCAGGCGAGGCGATGAAGGGGTCGGGAAAGCGAGGGGCGCTGCACGGGCCTATTCCGGTTTCCAAGCCTCGTAGTCCCCGGTGGCGCGCTGGCGCTCGCCGCCGCGGGCCAGGGAGCCCTGCGGCTTGTAGGCGTGGATGGTGCCCGACAGGTTCGGCAGGTGCGCCTTCTCCCACGGCTTGAGGGCAAAAGGCGCCTCGGTGGGGGGCTCGACGAAGGTGTGGTGCAGCCAGCCGTGCCAGTCCGGCGAGACCTTCGAGGCTTCGGCGTAGCCGTTGTAGATCACCCAGCGGCGCTTGCGCCCGTCGTAGCTGTCGCGGGTGTCCTTGGCCTCGTAATACTTGTTGCCGAGCTCATCCTGGCCGACGAACAGGCCACGCTTGGCCACCGTGAAGTGGATGCCCATAGTGGCGCCGTTCCACCAGGTGAAGATGGTCTTGAGGATGGACACTGCGGGCTCGACTGCTGGGTGCTGGGGCGTGAACGCGGCCGGACTATAGGCGGGGCTCCGGGGAGCGTCCAGCGGCCGGGACGCCGCGCCCCTGCAACAATATGTTGGGGATGAACCCGCCTGAGACCGCAACATCTATTGATCGCCGCGGCCCTGCCCGCCTACCGTAGCCTCATGGGAGTCGGCTGATGGCGGTGTCGCGGGCGGGATGTGAGGGCCGGGTGCTGGAACAGGCGAACGGCCTGGCGCAGGTCGAGGCGCCAATCCACTGGAGCGACGCGCGGGTGGAGGCCTGGTTCGACTGGGCCGGGGGAAACCCGGACCTGCCCGCCGCCCTCGCCGAGCGCGTCGAGGAACTGACCGCCCGCGCCCAGGCCAAGGGGTTGGTCAAGGACGTCCGCGCCCGCACCCGGTTCCGCGACGCGCTCACCGAAGCCTTCCTCACCGGGGTCGTGGCCCTGAGCGTTTCGGCGCCCGTCGAACTGGCCGTGTTTGACGCCGACGACGCGGACTTCGGGGATAGTTTGCAGGCTCTGCAGGCAAACCATCGCGGCCGGGAAGCGGCTGGCGCGGCGGCCGAGGCGCTAGGCTGGCGGTTGCAGGCGGTGATGGACGCAATCGCCCGCTGCGAGGGCGACGCCGGCGCCTGCGCCGACCCGGGCCGCAACCTCAGCCTGGCCCGGGCGGCCGAGGCGGCGCGGGCGGCGGGCGCCACAGATTCCATGATCCTGGAGGCGGTCGCCCTGGCCCGGGCGGACGAGGACGCCTGGCCTGCCGCACCGATGGCCGCGATCTCTGCCCCGCAGGTGGTGGTGGGACTGACGCCCGGCGTCCCGGCCGACCGCGCAGTGGCCCTGGCGGCCTGGACCACGGGCGCGCTGACCGTCGCCACCAGCCTGGTCGGCGCCGAGGCGGTGGCCGCCCAGGTCGGCGTGGCGCGGGGCGGGGTCGACCTGATGGGCCTGTGGACTGGCCGCGCCTTCGACATCGACGCCTTTGAGGCGGCGGTAATCCTGGCCGGTCAGGCGCTGGCCGCGGCCGATGACGGGCCCGCGGTGCTAGGCCTCGCCGGCCTCGGCGACTGGCTGGTGGCCCACGGCCTGGATTTCGGCAGCTTGCCGGCCCGGGAGGCGGCGGGTGAGCTCTTCCGCACCGCCCGCCGCGCGATCGCCGCCGCGGAACTCAGCTGCGGCCTGGGCCTGTTCGACGACCCGGACCTGGCGTTGCGGCTGGGCGGACGCCTGGACGCCGCGCCCTGGGGCGGGCCGGTGGCCCTGGCCGAGACCGCCGACGGCGCCATGGTGCGGGTGCTGTCTGACGCCGCCCTGCGCGGCCTGGAGGCGCTTGGGGCGCCCGCCGGACCGGCCCGGGTCCGTCTGCTGGGCGAGCAGAGCCTGGCCGAGGCGCCCGGCGTCGATCACCGCGGCCTGACCGCCCGCGGCTTCACCGCCCACGAGATCGAAGCCGTGGAGGCCGCCCTGCCCTTCGTGACGCGGCTGGCCGAGGCCTTCGCCCCGGCGGTGATCGGCGAGGGCTTCGTCCGCGACGTGCTGGCCGCCACGCCCGACCAGATGGCCGACCCGGCCCTCGATGTCTTGGCGCTGGCCGGCTTTGCAGGCGATGAGATCGCCCAGGCCCAGGTCCACGGCCTCGGCGCCGATTGCCTTGCCGAGGACGATCCGGCCGCAGCGGCGTTCCGGACGGCGGAGGCCCTCGGCGCCGGCGCCCGTGCGGCCATGCTGGAGGGCCTTGCGCCCATCCTGGACAGTCCGCCGGTGCTGGACGTCGTCCTGCCCTGGTCGGCGACACCGGGCGATGTGCTGGCCGCCCTGGAGACCGCCACTCTCGCCGTTCGCGTGCGCCGCGCCACGCCGCCGGCCAGCCTCTCGCTGGACCTGCCGACGCCCACGGAGGGGCCCAGCCGGACCTTGCGGGAAAGCCCGCCCGAGCCGGAGGCGCGCATCGTCGAGCGGATCGTGGAACGCGACCGCACCCGCCGCAAACTCCCCGACCGCCGCAAGGGTTATATCCAGAAGGCAGCCGTGGGCGGCCACAAGGTCTACCTGCACACCGGCGAGTACGACGACGGCGAGCTGGGCGAGATATTCATCGACATGCACAAGGAAGGCGCCGCCTTCCGATCGCTGATGAACAACTTCGCCATCGCGATTTCGATCGGGCTGCAATACGGCGTGCCGCTGGATGAATTCGTGGACGCCTTCGTGTTTACCCGCTTTGAGCCGGCCGGCCCGGTCACCGGCAACGACACGGTGAAGTCGGCCACCTCGATCCTCGACTACATCTTCCGCGAGCTGGGGGTCTCCTACCTGGGCCGTGATGACCTCGCCAGCAGCGACGCCCAGGAGCTGAACGCCGACGGCCTGGGCCGTGGCAAGGCCGACGCCGCGGACGCTGCCGACGCCGAGGCGCCGCAGCCGGCCTCGCGGTTTATCTCTCGCGGATTCTCCCGCGGCGCGGCCCCGGACAACCTGGTTTTCCTGCCGGTGGCGAACCGTCCGGCGGGTCCTCTCGGGTTCGATGCCGCCGATGTCTGCGCGGCCTGCGGCGACATCGCCGTGGTGCGCAAGGGCCAGGCGATGATCTGCGAAACCTGCGGCGCGCGGGCCTCCCGCGCAGGGGAGGATCTCGGCGGCTAAGGCCCTGACAATTACCGCGAATTAAGTGGCGCCCGAGGGGGCATGGGGGCAATCAGGTCCCAGTTCCGAAGGATTGCCGCCCGGATGGCCCGCCTGAACCGCCTCTTCGCCGTCTACGCCGCCGTGCTGGTGCTTGCGCCGGCCGTCGCCAGCGCCGCCGGGCTTGGCGAGAAGGAAGTGGCCAAGATGACCTCGTTCGGCGGCGCCTGCCAAAAGTGCGAACTGTCCGGCCGCAAGCTGGTGGGCGCCCGCTTCGTCGGCGCCAACTTCGCCGGCGCGGCCCTGGTGGGCGCCGACCTGCGCACCGCCCGCTTCATCGGCTCGAACTTCTCCGGCGCGGACCTGTCGCGCGCCGACCTCTCCGACGCCGACATGATGGGCGCCAACTTCAACGGCGCGAACCTCTCCAACGCCCGCCTGCGCGCCACCGAGGCAAAGGGCGTGATGTTCGGCTCGGCCAACCTCACCCGGGCCGACCTGTCCGATGCCAAGGCCACCGGCGCCAATTTCGGCAAGGCCCAGATGCAGGGCGCCATCCTGCGCGCCGCGGAGGCCCGTGGCGGCATGTTCGGCGAGGCCGACCTCACCAAGGCCGACCTCTCCGACATCGGGGCCCAGGGCGCAAACTTCTCGAAATCCACCCTGCACGGCACGAAGCTGCGGGCGGCGGCGCTGCAGGCCGCCAACTTCACCAAGGCCTCGGCCCAGGGCGCCGACTTCCAGGACGCCGAGATGACCGGCGCGAACCTCTCCTGGGGCCGGTTCGACAAGGCCTCGTTCCGGGCCACCGAACTGCAGGCCGTCAACATGACCGGCGGCAGCTTCCACGGCGCCGATTTCCGCGACGCCGACATGCGCCGCACGGTGATTAGCGGCGCCGATCTCTCGCGCGCCCGCAATCTCGATCAGGACCAGCTCGACGGGGCCTGCGGCGACGCCAGGACCAAGGTGGCGGCCGGTCTCTACGTGAAGACCTGCAACCACGTCCGCGCGGTGGTGCGCCGGCACGACCCGCAGGCCGCCGCCCGCGCTGAAGCCGCGGCGGAAGCCCGCGCCGAGGCGAGAGCCGAAGCCGCCGAAGCGGCCATCGAAGCCCGCGCTGCGGCCCGGACCGTGGGCCGGGTGACGCCGCCTTCCCCGCCGTCTGCCCCTTCGTCGCCCTCGCCGCCGAACCCGCGCTAATTTGCGTTCGGTAGCTAGGCCTTCAGGGGCGGCGCCAGGCGGATGTGCAGCTCCTTGAGCTGCCGCTCGGCGACCTCGGCCGGCGCATTCATCATCAGGTCCTGACCTTGCTGGTTCAGCGGGAAGGCGATGACCTCGCGGATCGCCGTCTCACCGGCCAGCAGCATGACGATGCGGTCGATGCCGGGGGCGAGGCCCCCGTGCGGCGGCGCGCCGTGGCGGAAGGCGTTCAGCATGCCGCCGAACTGCTCCTCGACCACGTTGGGGCCGTAGCCAGCGATCGCGAAGGCCTTCAGCATCACGTCCGGGCGATGGTTGCGGATGGCGCCCGAGCACAGTTCGTAGCCGTTGCAGACGATGTCGTACTGATAGGCCAGGATGTCCAAGGGGTCCTTGGTCTCCAGGGCCTCCAGCTCGCCCTGCGGCATGGAGAACGGGTTGTGCGAGAAGTCGACGCGCTTCTCCTCCTCGTTCCAGTCGAACATCGGGAAGTCGACGATCCAGACGAACTCGAAGCGGTCCTCGGCCACCAGGCCAAGCTCTGTACCGACCTTGGTGCGGGCCAGTCCGGCGAACTTGTGGAACACCTTCGGATCGCCAGCCACGAAGAAGGCCGCGTCGCCGACCTTCAGGCCCAATTGCGCGCGCACCGTGTCGGTGAGCTCGGGGCCGATGTTCTTGGCGATGGGGCCGGCGGCGCCCTCCTCGCCCTCGCGCCAGAAGATGTAGCCCAGGCCCGGCTGGCCCTCGCTCTGCGCCCAGGAATTCATCCGGTCGGCGAAGGCGCGCGATCCGCCACCCGGCGCCGGGATGGCCCAAACGGCGTTCTTGGGATCTTCCAGGATGCGGGCGAACAGGCCGAAGCCCGCGCCGCGGAAGTGGTCGGAGACGTCCTGCATCTCGATGGGGTTGCGCAGGTCGGGCTTGTCGGTGCCGTACTTGGCGATGGAGTCCAGGTAAGCGACGCGCGGGAACGGGTACGGGGTCACCGTCTTGCCGTTGGCGAATTCCTCGAACACCCCGTGCATGACCGGCTCGATGGCGGCGAACACGTCTTCCTGGGTGACGAAGCTCATCTCCACGTCGAGCTGGTAGAATTCCAGGCTGCGGTCGGCGCGCAGGTCCTCGTCGCGGAAGCACGGCGCGATCTGGAAATAGCGGTCGAAGCCGGACACCATCAGCAGCTGCTTGAACTGCTGCGGCGCCTGCGGCAGGGCGTAGAACTTGGTCGGATGCAGCCTCGACGGCACCAGGAAGTCGCGGGCGCCCTCCGGCGACGAGGCCGTCAGGATCGGCGTCTGGAACTCCAGGAAGCCCTGCTCGATCATCCGGCTGCGGATCGAGTGGATCGCCTTGGAGCGCAGCACGATGTTGCGGTGGAGCGTCTCGCGGCGCAGGTCCAGGTGGCGGTTCTTCAGGCGGATTTCTTCCGGATAGTCGGGCTCGCCAAATACCGGCAATGGCAGTTCTGAGGCTTCGGACAGCACCTCGACATCGCGGACCCGGATCTCCACCTCGCCGGTGGGCAGGTTGGTATTGGCGGTCTCGGCGGAGCGGGCGACCACCTCGCCGTCCACGCGGATGACGCTCTCGGCGCGCAGGCGCTCGATGGTCTGGAAAGCCGGGGTCTCCGGGCTGATGACCAGCTGCGTCAGGCCGTAGTGGTCGCGCAGATCGATGAACACCAGGCCGCCGTGGTCGCGCTTGCGGTGGATCCAGCCGGAAAGCCGGACGGTCTGGCCGGTGTCGGCGGCGCGGAGCGCGCCGCAGGTGTGGGAGCGGTAGGCGTGCATTTTTTCTGACGAATTCGGGTGATTTGCGAGGCGCGGAAGGGCGCACGCAGGCCCGCGGATGTCAAGGCGGCGCGACCCTCGCGGGCCGCGCCGGGCCCTGCCTACTTCTCCGGATCGACCAGCGCCTGATAGGTCAGCGTCCGGGCCATGCTGCCCAGATCGTCGCCGCCGGTGCCGCCGATCCGCTGGATCATGCCCACGAAGATCACGTCGTTGGTGGGATCGACCCAGAACCAGGTGCCGGCCGCGCCGCCCCAGCTCATTGAGCCCTGACCTTCCAGCGTGCCCGCCCGGCGCGGGTCGTTGACCACCATCAGGTCCATGCCGAAGCCCACCGCCTCGTTGAAGCGCAGGCCCGCCGTGCCGTTGGAATTGACCAGCACCTCGCGCGGGATGGCGTTGGCGCCCATCAGCTCCACGGTGGCCGGCGACAGGATGCGCACGCCCTCGAGTTGGCCCTCGTTGGCCAGCATCTGGGCGAAGCGGGCGTAGTCCATGGTGGTGGAGACCAGCCCGCCGCCGCCGGATTCCATGCCGGGCGGTTGCAGGTAGGTGGGCATGTCGTTGTCGAAGACGCGCTTGGCCTCCTCGATCTTGCGGGTCTCGCGGTTGGCCACATAGACCGCGGCTAGGCGGTTCGCCTTGTTGGCCGGCACGAAGAAGGCGGTGTCGTTCATCTTCAGCGGCTTGAAAATCCGCTGGTCGAAGAACTGGCCCAGCGTCTGGCCCGACAGCTTCTCGACGATATAGCCCTGGATGTCGACGGACGAGGAATAGCGCCACGCCGTCCCCGGCTGCGAGACCAGCGGGATCTCGGCGGTGCGGGTGATCATCTCCTGCAGGCCGGCCGAGCCCAGGACCTTCTTCTCGCGGTACAGCTTGTCCACGGGATGCTCGTCCTGCAGGCCGTAGCCGAAGCCTGCCGTGTGGCTCATGATCTCGCGCAGGGTCGGCGGCCGCGCGGCGTCCACCAGGATCGGCTTCCCGGCGGCGTCGAGGCCGGTCATCACCTTGAGGTTCTTGAACTCCGGGATGTAGCGCGAGACCGGGTCGTCCAGCCGCCAGCGGCCTTCCTCGAAGAGGATCATCATGGCCACGCCGGTGATCGGCTTGGTCATCGAATAGATGCGGAAGATGGTGTCCTTGGTCATCGGTTCGCCGCTGGCCAGGCTCTTCTTGCCGTAGGTGTTGTAGCTGACGATCTTGCCGTGACGGGCCAGCAGCGTGGTCATGCCGGCCACCCGGCCGTCGGCGACCACCTTGGCCATGTAGGCGTCGAGCCGGGCCAGCCGCTGGGCGTCGAACCCGAGGGCTTCCGGGCTGGACGCCGGGACCAGGGCTGCCACCGGCGCCTTGCGGGCGGGCTGGGCGATGGCGGCCGGAGCAGGCGCCACAGCCAGCGTCACCGCCGTCAGGGCCGCGGCGAAATAGGCGCGACTGATCATCTTGGAAATCCCCCCTAAGTTATTGGCGATAGCTTAGGGGCCCCGCAGGGCGGCGCAAGCGCGGTTGCGTTTCAGCGCCGCAACGGAACGGGCGCGCGATGGCCCGCGTTATGTCGGCTACCCAACCCGCGGAGAGCGCCAATGACCACCCCTGCAGACCTCGAAGCCAAGTTCTGGAAAACCCTGAAGTCGGACCGGACGGTCATGTTGGGCCTGATCGGCGTCGAGGACGGCCTGGGCCAGCCGATGACCGCCCAGACTGAGGAAGACGGTCGCGGCCCGCTGTGGATTTTCAGCGCCAAGGACACCGACCTGGTGACCTCCCTGGGCGCCAGCCATCCGGCCACCGTCCACTTCGCCGCCAAGGACCACGGCCTGTTCGCGGCCATTGAGGGCGAGCTGACAGCCGACAACGACAGGGCCATGATCGACAAGCTCTGGAGCCCCTTCGTGGCCGCCTGGTACGAGGGCGGCAAGGACGACCCGAACCTGCAGCTGCTGCGCTTCGCGCCGGGCCGCGCGCAGATCTGGCTCAACGAACACAGCCTGTTCTCCGGGGTGAAGATGCTGCTCGGATCCGACCTGAAGAAGGACTACGCGGACAAGACCGCCGAAGTTCACCTGTCCTAGGAAAGCGCGGCGGCGCCGCTCAGCGGCGCCGCCCCTCCTCCAGAACCAACGTGGAGACCGCGCCGGCCTTCACCGCCGCTGGCGTGAAGCGCAGGTCGTCCCAGCCCTTCTGCGAATAGAGCCGGGTCTGATCGCCGAAGTTTGGCGACGCCGGGTTGGTGGACTGGGAATAGGTCAGCACGCCCTGGCTGACCGGCCCGGCGTCGGTGAACTCCACCGCCATGATCCAGCTCGACCCGTGGCGAATCTTCGCCCAGCCGATCTCGGGACGCAGGTCCACCGGCGTGATCACGTTGAAGATCCCCTCCGGCCCAGGTCCGCCGTGGATCGCGATGCGCTCCGCGCCGCGGGGCTCGGTCTGCACGGCGGCCAGCGGCGCATCCATGGGGATTTTCAGGTCGCGCAGCTGCTTCACTGCGTCGACCAGGGCCGTCATCACCTTAGGGTCGTCCACGTCGAGGGTGTTGGGCGTGCGCATGGGATCGCCGGGATCGAACGGG
>NZ_JBKJTG010000017.1:0-8474 GCF_046590535.1 Phenylobacterium sp.
ATCAGGCGGAAGGTGTCGCGGATGTTGTCGGCGTGGAATTCCTTGAAGCTCTCCGCGCAGTCGCCGCCCTGCAGCAGGAACGCGCGGCCCTCGGCCACGTCGCCCAGCAGGCTCTTCAGCCGGCGCGCCTCACCGGCAAACACCAGCGGCGGCATCCGACGAAGGGTCTGCTCCACCTCGGTCAGGGCGGCCTGGTCGGGATAGTCCGTCGGCAGGTGCCGGGCGGGCTTGGCTCTCCAGGAAGCGGGCGTCCAGTGCTCGGTCATCGCTCACAACTCCACGCCCCCGCAGTTCAGACGGCGCGGCGGCGAAACCGGGCCTTCTACTCCGATATGGGGGCGAAGGTCGATGCTTGCGCTGCACTGCGGCGAAGCTTGGCCGCGGGCTGTGGCGCCGCATCCCCGGTCAGCATCGCCACCAGGACGGCCACCAGCGCGCCCAGCGCCAGCCACCACTCCTGCCAGACGCCGAAGTTGGCGGCCCCGAATAACAGGTAGGCGGCGACCGACGCCGCGGTGGCCGCCATGGCCAGGCTGGGTTCGGTGCGTTTCAGCCGAAGCAGGGTCGCGCCCCAGAACACCGCCGCCGCCGCCGCGCCCGCCACGCCCAGCTCCAGCCAGAGCTGGAGGGCGCTGTTGTGAGGGTGAAGCTGTATGCCCGGCCCGAACATGCGGCTGGCGTCCAACCCCCAGCCGCGCAGGGGATGCTCGGCGATCCAGTCGACAGCGTGGCTCCAGTAGCTGAGACGTTGGGCCCAGGAAAGCGGCAGGCCAAGATCCAGCGAGGTCGCCGCCGCGATATCGCGGATGGCCCAGACCGCCACCGGCATGGCCACGAAGAACAGGGCCGCGACGCCGGCGATGGCCTTGGGCGCCTCGCGCGGCGCTCGCCAGACGGCGAACCCGGCCAGGCCGCCCAGGGCCAGGGCCAGCAGCGGGGCGTCGGCCCTGAAGGCCACCCCGGCCACGGCGACCCCGGCCGCCATGGGCAGGGCCAGCCCCGGGATAGCGCCGGCGCGCACTCCACCCGCCGCCGCCAGGGGCCAGAGCAGCGCCAGCACGAATGCGGCTTGCCCCAGGTTCTTGCCCGCCAGGTCCGGGCGGATGGGCTCGTAGAAGGCGATGTGCAGGGCGCGGTAGATCTGGCCGCCGGTGAAGGCCTCCACGATCAGGAGCGCTCCCAGCGCCGCCAGGCCCCAGGCCAGCACCCGCAGGGCCAGCCGCTGCAGGGCCGGGTCGGCGCGCCGGGCGCCGCACACCGCGGCCCAGTAGAGCGGCAGCTCCAGGGCGAGCTTCAAGGCCGTGCTGGATCCCGGGTCCCTGGGGGCGTGCGGGCTCCACAGGGTCGAGATCGCCGCCCACACCAGGGCCGCGGCCAGGGCCACCAGCGCCGGGCGGTCGGCGTCGTCCAGCCGGATCGCCGGCAGGCACAGCAGCCCCAGGAGCGCCAGTAGCGGCGCGAAGCCAAGCGGACCCAGCCAGGCCAGCAGCGGCGTCATCACCGCTGCGAACACCATCACCCAGCCGCACCAGCGGGGAAGTCGGCCGGGGGCGGGCTGGGCGGCCAGGCTCACGCCGCCTGCCCCAGGCCCGGCGGCACATATTTCTCGCGCATGGTGACCAGCTCCTCCGCCAGCGTCGGATGGACCGCGCAGGTGGAATCCCACTGCGGCTTGGTCACCCCCATCTTTATGGCGATGGCGGCCATCTGGATGATCTCCGGCCCGTCGGGCCCGACCACATGGCAGCCGACGATCCTCTCGCTGGCGGCGTCCACCACCAGCTTGATCAGGGCCCGCTCGTGGCCGCCGGTGAAGGCGTACTTCATGGGCCGGAAGCGGGAGAGGTAGATGTCCACCTTGCCCAGCTTGTGGCGGGCGTCCGCCTCCGACAGCCCCACCGAGCCGATCGGCGGCTGCGAGAAGACGGCGGAGGCCACCATTTCGTGGTCGAAGCTGGTGGGGCGACCGTAGAACTCGGTCTCGGCGAAGGCCTGGCCCTCACGGATCGCCACGGGGGTCAGGTTGATCCGGTCGGTGACGTCACCCACCGCCCAGATGTGTTCGACATTGGTGCGGGAAAATGCGTCCACCTTCACCGCGCCGGTCTCGGTGAGCGCGACACCGCAGGCCTCCAGCCCCAGCCCCTCGGTGTAGGGCTCGCGGCCAAGGGCGAACAAGACCACGTCGGAGACCAGGTCGTGGCCGTCGATGCAGTGGCTGACCAGGCCCTCGGCGGTCTTCTCGATGCTGCCGTGCTGGGCGCCCAGCAGCACCTTGATGCCCCGCTGCTCCATTTCCTCGGTCAGATGGGCGCGCACATCGTCATCGAAGCCGCGCAGCACGTTGGGGCCCCGGTGGACCAGGGTGGTCTCCACCCCAAGGCCATTGAAGATTCCGGCGAACTCCACGGCGATGTAGCCGCCGCCGGCGATGACGATGCGCCTGGGCAGCTCCGGGAGCTGGAAGGCCTCGTTGGAGCTGATGGCATGCTCGCCGCCCGGCAAGTCCTTGGGCGCCCAGGGCTGTCCGCCGGTGGCGATCAGGATCTTGCCCGCGGTCACCGAGCCCTTGCCCTCGACCTCGACGGTGTGCGGATCGGTCATCTTCGCCTTGCCGTGGATCAGCTCGGCGCCGGCGTTCTGCAGGTTGCGCACATAGACACCGGAGAGGCGGGCGATCTCCTTGTCCTTCTCCGCCAGGAAGACGGGCCAATCGAAGGTGGGCTCGCCCACGGTCCAGCCGAAACCCTTGGCTGTCTCGAAATGATGCGCAAATTCCGAAGCGTACACCATGAACTTCTTAGGAACGCAGCCGCGGATCACGCAGGTGCCGCCCACCCGGTGCTCCTCGGCCACCGCCACCTTGGCGCCCGACATGGCGGCGAGCCTGGCCGCCCGCACCCCGCCGGAGCCCGCGCCGATCACAAACAGGTCGTAGTCGTAGTCCGCCACGCGGGGGCTCCTCTCAGGGTTCCAGCGTCGTCACGCCGCCATCGGCCGCGCCGATCAGCGCCTGGTCAGCCAGGTCGAGGAAGAGGCCGTGGTCGACCACGCCGGTGACGCTCTTCAGCGCCGCCGCCAGGGCCGCCGGCTCCTCAATCGCGCCGCAGGCTGCGTCATAGATGAAGTTGCCGCCGTCGGTTCGCACGGGCTCACCGTCACGGGTGCGCAGCCTGGGCGCGACGCCGAGGCCGCTTTCCACGAGGGCGTCGCAGATGCGCAGCGCCGTGGTGGCGTGGCCGAACGCCACCACCTCGATAGGCAGGGGGAATTTTCCCAGTTTTTTCACATGCTTGGCGGCGTCGGCTATCACCACGCAGCGGCGGGACGCTTCCCACACCAGCTTCTCGCGCAGCAACGCCCCGCCGCCGCCCTTGATGAGCGAAAGCCCAGGGCCGATCTCGTCGGCGCCGTCCACCGTAAGGTCGATGTCGCCGGTCTCGCCCAGCCCGGCCAGCTTCAGGCCCAGGCTCGCAGCAAGCTCCCCGGTGACCCTGGAGGTGCAGACGCAGGTGACGTCCAGGCCTCGGCCCGCCAGGGCGCGGATGAACCACGCTGCCGTAGACCCGGTGCCCAGGCCCACCACCATGCCGGCCTCCACCAGGGCCGCCGCCGCCTCGCCCGCCGCGCGCTTCTGGTCGTCGGCGTCGCTCACGCCTTGGCCTTCTTCGCCTTCTGGGCGCGCTTCATCTCCCGGAACCTGGCCGCCCAGCCGGGCTTGGCGAGTTGGGTGCAGCGCTCGATGGCCAGGGCGTCGGCCTCCACATCCTTGGTGATCACCGAGCCGGAGCCGGTATAGGCCCCGGCCCCCACCGTCACCGGCGCCACCAGGGCGGTGTTGGAGCCGATGAAGGCGCCCTCGCCCACGTGGGTCTCCCATTTGTCGAAGCCGTCGTAGTTGCAGAAGATCACCCCGGCGCCGATGTTCGCGCCCGGCCCCACCACGCCATCGCCCAGATAGCTCAAGTGGTTGGCCTTGGCGCCCTTGCCGACGGTGACCTTCTTGACCTCCACGAAGTTGCCGATGTGGGCCTGCTCGCCGATGTCGGCGCCGAGCCGCAGCCGGGCGTAGGGGCCGATCAGGGCGCCCTCGCCCACGCGGGCGCCCTCAAGGTGACTGAAGGCGCGGATCACGGCGCCGGTCTCCACTGTCACGCCGGGTCCGAACACCACATAGGGCTCGATGGTGGCCCCGGGCGCGATCTGGGTGTCCCAGGAGAAGTGCACCGTCTCCGGCGCCGGCATGGCGACGCCCTCGGTCAGGAACCAGGCGCGGCGGCGCTGCTGGAAGATGGCCTCGGCCGCGCTGAGCTGGGCTTGCGTGTCGGCGCCCATCACCGCGCTCTCGGGCGCGACGTCCGCACGCACCAACGCGTCCTCGAAGTTGGCCTGGGCGACGATGCCGGTGATGAAGTACTCGCCCTTGGGGTTGTCGTTGTCGATGCGGGAAAGCCAGCGGAACAGGTCGGCGCGGGCGGCCACATACATGCCCGCGTTGCAGGCGCGCACCGCCTTGACTTCCTCACTGGCCTGGCTGGGCTCGACGATGCGGATCACGTGGCCGTCGCCGCCGCGGATCAGCCGGCCATAGAGCAGGGTGTCCACCGGCTCGAACCCCAGGATGGCCAGGGCCGCACCCTCCGCCCGCAGCTTGAACAGGGGCTCCAGGTCGTGCGGCTGCAGGAGCGGGCAGTCGCCGTTCACCACCAGCACGTCACCGTCGAAGTCGGCGAGGGCGTCGGCGCCGCAGAGCACGGCGTGGCCGGTACCCAGTTGCGGGGCCTGGAGCACCGCGGCGGCCTCTCCCAGCCTCGCCGTCACCAGGTCTCGCACGGCTTGGCTATGGTCGCCGACGATCACCAAGATCCGTTCGCAGCCGGCCTGCTGGACGGTGTCGATCACCCGGTCCAGGAGACTGCGGCCGCCCACCTTGTGCAGCACCTTCGGGATGGGCGACTTCATCCGTGTGCCCTGGCCGGCGGCGAGGATCACGGCGGCGCGGGCTGTCATCGGGGCAGGTCCTCCGGGGCCGAGTCACGAGCGTGTTTCGAGCCTTACCAAGCCTTGTGGCCGGGGGCGAGAAGCGGCTAGCGTCGCATCTGCTTCGGGGAGAGTTTCATGACACGCCGCACGCGCCTGGCCGCCCTTCTGTCCGCCTGCGCCCTAGGGGCCTTCGGCGCCGCGCAGGCCCAGCCCAACCGCGACCTCGAGAGCCGTTTCGACGCCCAGATCGACAACGCCGAGATGGGCCGCTGGCTGAAGACCATGGCCGCGGAGCCCAACCACGTGGGCGCGCCCCACAACAAAGCCAACGCCGACATGACGCTGGCTCAGTTCAAGGCCTGGGGCTGGGACGCCAAAATCGAGACCTTCTGGGTGCTCTATCCGACCCCGCTGGAGGTCAGCCTGGAGCTGGTCAGCGGCGAAGGCGCGCCGTTCAAGGCCACCCTGACCGAGCGCGCCGTGCCCGGCGACGAGAGCTCCACCCGGCTGGCCGACGCCCTGCCGGCTTATGTGGCGTTCCAGGGCGACGGGGATGTCACCGCCCCGCTGGTCTATGTGAACTACGGCATGCCCGCCGATTACGACGCCCTGGAGCGCATGGGGATTTCGGTGAAGGGCAAGATCGCCATCGCCCGCTACGGCCAGGGCTGGCGCGGCCTGAAGCCGAAGCTGGCCCAGGACCATGGGGCGGTAGGCGCGATCATCTATTCCGACCCGCGCGACGACGGCTATTCCACCGACGACGTCTATCCCAAGGGCGCGGCGCGTCCGCCGCAGGGCTTCCAGCGCGGCTCGGTGGCCGACATGACCCTCTTCCCCGGGGACCCGACCACCCCCGGCTACGGCTCGACAAAGAACGCGAAACGCCTGGCGCGGGAGGATGCGCCGACCATCCTGAAGATTCCCGCCCTGCCGATCTCCTACGCCGACGCCCAGGTGCTGCTGCAATCCCTGGACGGGCCGGTGGCGCCGGCCGCCTGGCGCGGCTCGCTGCCGATCACCTACCATGTGGGCGGAAACGGCGGCCGGGCGCGGCTGGTGGTGAAGTCCGACTGGTCGCTGAAGCCGGCGCACAATGTGATCGCCAGGCTGAAGGGCGCCCAGCGTCCCGACGAGTGGGTGGTCCGCGGCAACCACCGCGACGGCTGGGTGATGGGGGCCTCGGACCCGCTCTCCGGCCACGTGGCGATGATGGGCGAGGCCAAGGCGCTGGGGGCGCTGAAGAAGGCCGGCTGGCGACCCAAGCGGACCATCGTCTACACCAGCTGGGACGCCGAGGAGCCGATGCTGCTGGGCTCCACCGAATGGGCCGAGCACCACGCCGCCGAGCTGAAGGCCAAGGCTCTCATCTATATCAATTCCGACGGCAACGGCCGCGGGTTCATGAGCGCGGCGGGCAGCCATGCCTATCAGCACCTGGTCAATCAGGTGGCCGCCGACGTCATCGACCCGCAGACCGGCGTCCCCGTGCGCGACCGCCTGCGCGCCCGGGTGGCGGTGAACGCCACGGTGGCCGGGGCCAACGACCGCGCCAAGGCGATGGGCAAGATCGCCGCCGATCCGGCCCAGGACCTGCCGATCGAGGCGCTGGGCTCCGGCTCCGACTATTCCAGCTTCCTGCAGCACCTGGGCCTGGCGTCGCTGAACATCGCCTACGGCGGCGAGGGCGAGAGCGGCGGGGTCTATCACTCGGCCTATGACGACTACGAGCACCACAGCCGCTTCGTGGACCCGGGCCACGCCTATGCCGGCGCCCTGGCCAAGACCGCCGGCCGGCTGGTGCTGCGGATCGCCGACGCGGACCTGCCGGTGCAGCGCTATGGGGACTTCGCCACCACGGTGGCGGGCTATGCCGACGAGGTGAAGAAGCTGGCCGACGCCAAGCGCGAGGAGTCCGTGACCCAGGCCCGGCTGCTGGCCACCAACGCCTACAAGCTGGCCGACGACCCCACCCAGACCAGCGGCCTGCCGACGCCGATGGCGGCGTCCGTGGCGTTGGACTTCGGCCCGCTGGACGCCGCGGCAGCCCGGCTCAAGGCCAGCGCCGCGGCCTTCGACCTGGCCCTGGCGGCCCGGGGCCCGTCGCTGAGCGCCGCCCAGCGCAAGCGGCTGGATGCTCTGATCCTCCCCCTGGAACAGCGCCTGCTGCGGCCCGAGGGCCTGCCGTTCCGGCCCTGGTACCGCAACATGGTCTATGCCCCCGGCCGCTTCACCGGCTACGGCGCCAAGACCCTGCCCGGGGTGCGCGAGGCGATCGAAGAGCGCCGCTTCGCCGACGCGGCGCGCTACATCGGCCTGACCGGCGAGGCGCTGAACGCCTATTCGGGCGGGCTCGACCAGGCCACCGCGGTGATCGATGGCCGATGAGGCGTGCGCACTCGACGGCGCGGTGATCGCCTTCGACCTGGACGGCACCCTGGTGGACACCGCCCCGGACCTGGTGGAGACGCTGAACGTGCTTTTGGCGCAGGAAGGCGTCGCGCCCCTGCCCCTGGCCGAGGCCCGGCCGTTCATCGGCCGCGGCGCCCGCTGGCTGATCGAGCGCGGCTTCGCGGAGGCCGGCGCGCCGCTGGACGCAGGCCGGGTCCCGGCGCTGTTCGACCGGTTCATCGCCCACTACCTGGCCCACATCGCCGACCAGAGCCGGCCGTTCCCCGGCGTCGAGGCGGCCCTGGACCGGCTGAAGGCCATGGGCGCGAAGCTCTGCGTCTGCACCAACAAGCGCACCGACCTTTCGGTGGCGCTTTTGGACGCCGTGGGTCTGGCGGGCTGGTTCGATGCGGTGATCGGGGCCGACGCCGCGCCGGCCAGCAAGCCCGACCCGCGCCACCTGACCTTCGCCATCGACACCCTGGGCGGGGCCCATGACCGGGCGATCCTGGTGGGCGATGCGGCGCCGGACGCGGGCGCGGCCAGGGCCGCCGGCGTGGCCCTGATCCTGGTCAGCTTCGGCTATACGGAGACGCCGGTGCGCGAGCTTTCGCCCGACATCCTGATCGACCACTATGACGAGCTTCCGGACGCCTGCCGGCGGCTGCTGGGCGCTTGCGGGGCGCGGGCCTAGCCGCTATAGGCCCCATCCTTCGCGAAGGCGGATGCGTAGCTCAGCGGGAGAGCACCTCGTTCACACCGAGGGGGTCACAGGTTCAATCCCTGTCGCATCCACCATTCTTTTCAGCGGGTTGGCCATTCGGGCCAGTGGCGCTTTCCAGATTTGCCCGCGGACCGGTGCCAGGCACTCCCCCGTAGCCGTTTATTTGCGCCGGGGCTGCCAAGCTGAGGCTTCAAAAGTCCGCACAATTGGAGCTGGCTTAGCGCGCATTCGGACGCGCATGTCCCGTTGGGGCCCAAGGCTCGCGCTGGGATTTCCGTCGATCAAAGTCGCGCGTCGAACCTGTCGCGCGAGGCCATCGAGGCCCCGCGCTACGCGAACGACGCCGACCGGCGGTGCTGTCAGGTTGTCTGGTCCG
>NZ_JBKJTG010000016.1:0-17529 GCF_046590535.1 Phenylobacterium sp.
AAGCTGTCGAGTGTGCAGACGCGAACCCGATGCAGCTGCCCTGTGACAGCCGCCAACAGTGCGAGCGAGCGAGCGCAGGTCACATCCTTCAGCTGGAGAAATTCGCCCAGCTTCGCCGCCCCGGCCTCACTGTCAGCCGCCTCGGCCAGTCGCGTGAGCACTCGGCCAAGAATCTCGCCGGCGGCTTTGCGGGTAAACGTCGTCGCCAGAATGGTCTCGGGCTGATGCCCCCGAAAGAGTTGTCTCAGAAAATGCCCCGAGAGCTGAAACGTCTTCCCGCTTCCGGCAGAGGCTCGTATCAGGCGACGCATCGAGTTCGATCCTTCGGTGACTCATTGCCGGCTCGTCAGCACGATTTTGGGCTGGTCCGGGCAATCCGAAGGCATCATCGCATGTTGCGCGACGCTCGCCGACCCTCACTGTGCCGGCATTCTGAATGATCAGAGTTCCGACAATCATGCTGTTCGAAATGGTCAGATCGGCACCTCCCAGGTTCAGCACATAAATGCCATTACTGTTAAACGTGACCCCGAATGGATTGGTCGCCGTCGAAATCACCTGGCGATAGATCGCCTTTCCGGAAGGAGCGGACAACACTTGCAGACTGACGTTGTCGACCCAAAAATCCTGTGTTTCGGCAGCGCCGGATCCTGTTGTGCGGATCTTCGGCTGAGCCGAGATCAGACGCCCGGTCCATGACGGAGTCAGCGTTGTTGAAATCGTCTGAAAGTCGCTGTAATTGCTGCTCGAGCTCACTGACCCGGACGTCCAGCTCGCGGCGGTGGACGTGCCACCGGTGGTTGTAAGGCAAGGCCCGGAAATAAAAATACCCGTTTGGCGCACCTTGAACGAGAACAGAAGCGAAGCGCCGTTCTCGGTCAAGGTGCGTCATCATGTTGCTGCGTCACCGGAGCAACTTTGGCGAAGTACGTCACCCGGAATCGGATTGGGGTGAGATGCGAACGAAGTATTTGGGAAGAGTCTCGTCGCGCATGAGACGCTGTGGCGGCTCGCAGCACGCCGCCTCTTGAAAACTCCCCAAAATCCAGATTCGCCTTGGAATCAATGGAGATCCGCAACGAATCCTGACGGACATCCGAGGCCCGATTTTCCTGCAAGACATTCTGAAAGATTGCGTCGGTCTCACGCACTTTCTTCAACGGCTTCGAATTCTGAACTCGTCGCAGTTTGAATCCCAGACGGTTGAGAATTTCGCCAATCGAATTGGTATGAGGCAGTTGTTCGGACGTCCAGCTTTTTTCGTCGATCAGGGCCTGTCGACGCTCGAATTCACCATGTTGCGGACGACCGTGAATTCGACACAATCACTCGCACGAAAAATTGGCAGCGGGGCGGCTCCGCCGCTTCTGCTGCCAATTCTGTGTGTCAAACGGGTATTGTTATTTCCGGGCCTTGCCTTACATTCCGTAGCGCTGCAGGAATCCATTCGATGAATGCCGTCTGGGCGCTGGAGGACTTCCCCCTGGGGAAATACACCCACTGCCTAATCCGAATTCGGACGCGGTGGCGGCGATCTCTGCTGACTATGAGGGTGCAGAGGCTGTGACCTGGACAGCGGTGCTGCGCTCGACACCGTGTGTACTCGACTTTTTCGGTTACGCAGCAATTGCAGGATCTCCAATGAATGTTGCCGCGAAGTGAGCGCGCGATTGCGACCGTTTCAAACTTCATATTTACTAACGTCGATACATCCCGCAGAGTTGCTGCAACTCCTAAGCAAGGATAAGTCGATGTTGAAACGCTGTGCGACTGCGGTGGGCGGAAAAGCGTGTGTGCTGGTTGCGTGGGTACTCACCATCGCTGCAACGCCGGCTGCGGCGCAGTTCGGCCCGATGCTGTCTGGGGCCGGCCCGATCAATCGATCGATGGGGGGTGCTTCAACGGCCGCACCCTTGTCGGCGAGCGGTGCATTGTTTTGGAACCCGGCAACTCTCTCGGGTCTGGAAAGTTCCCAGCTCGACGTCGGTGCAGAGTTGCTGTTCCCGCATACGAACCTGTCGTCGAGCGTGCCGGCCAATACCTTCGGGCCGGGTGTTCCTCCGGTTGATCTGGCGGGTACAACCGGGAACGAAGACGCGATGTTTGCGATGCCGACAATTGCTCTGGCTTATCGTCCGGAAGAGTCGCCATTCACTTACGGTCTGGGTGTGTTCGCAGCAGCTGGCTTCGGTCTGAACTACGGCGGAAGTACGACGAATCCTGTGCTCACGGCACCAGCGCCGAACGGGCTGGGATTCGGACCGATCTTCTCGCAGTACCAAGTTCTGCAAATCGCTCCGGCATTGGTCTATGACGTAAATGACCAATTCTCGCTTTCGGTTAGTCCGCTGCTGGATCTCGGCATGCTGCAGTTCGACCCGGCCGTGTTCGCGGCTCCGGACGATACCAACGGTGACGGGTTTGCAACTTACCCACCGGGTAATCATTCACGCTCTGCATGGGGCGGCGGCTTCAACCTCGGAGCCTATTACAAGGCAGGCGACTGGGGCTTTGGTTCGGCCTACAAGAGTCCCCAATGGTTTCAATCGTACCGATTCAACACCACCAATGAACTCGGCCAGCCTCGCACTGCCGAAGTCAGTCTGAATCTCCCGGCAATCGTCTCGGTGGGCACATCCTACAAAGGCTTCGAGCGCTGGTTGCTGGCTGCGGACCTCAGATACCTCGACTTCGAGAACACGGACGGCTTCGGCGAATCCGGTTTCGCTCCGACAGGGGCGTTGCAAGGCGTCGGCTTCGAAAGTATCCTCGCAGTTGCGTTGGGGGCTCAGTACCAGATGACAGACGCGATGTCGGTGCGATTGGGTTATAGCTGGAGCGAGAACCCGATCCGCGACAGTCAAACGGCGGCCAACGTGGGTTCGCCCCTCACCATCGAACATACGCTTTATGCCGGAGCGTCGTACCACGTGACGGAAGCGTTCTCGCTGTCAATGGCGTACGCTCACGGCTTTGAGAACTCGATCAGCGGTCCGATTGTGCTGCCAGCCGGGGCGGTCCCCGGCACGTCGATCCAGAGCACGACTGCCGTAGACATGACCCTCGTCGGAGCGACTGTGAAATTCGGTGGTCGGAAGTGCAGCGTCCCCTGCCGCTCCGGCGGCGCTCACTAACATTGCCCGCGTTCGCTTCCCGTGCTGCGGAAATTCCAGTTCAACGTTAACGCTGTGCTGGACTGATCCCCGAATGCAGCTGAAGTGTAACGTCGCCACCGTTAGCAGGGATGGGCTCGTTGATCAGGCGTATAAATCAAGTCGATGGTTCACGAATCGCCTTGCCGAGCCTCGACACCAATGCTGCCACTTCCTGATCCAGATGTGGAATCGCTTCATCCGGGCCGCAGCAGTCCAGATCGTGGACGTGCCAGAATTCGACTTTTGTCAACCAGTGCGGAAAGTGTCGCAGAATCATGGGGCGATGTTCAGTTTCCTTCACCGCAACAACATAATTGTTCGATTCAAAGTCCGTGTCGGTCACTTTCAATGGACGCCGCAGATGGTCTTCAACAGAGATGCTCTGTTTCTGCAACGCCGCCATCGTATCACGTGACATTGGGCCGGGATTTCGAGGATCAGGAGCGAGCCCTCTGGAAGTAGCCCTCCACTGCAAGCCAATCTCCTTGGCCTGTGAGTTGAAGAGGATTTCAGCATATCGGCTGCGGTAATAGTTTCCGGTGCAGAGAAAGAGAACTGTTTTCATTGAGAGTCCGCAGCAAAACAGATTGATCCGGCCTGATCGTGGCAGCTGAACTCATACTCATCCAGCACTTGGCAATTCACATTCGCTCAACATGCCGAGTCATCTGCTCAGACACTGTAGCTGACGGCAATCGAACCCGCTGCCCATTGATGTGGGCCCCGGTTTTCGGACCACTGGGCGCGAATTCTTAGGTGGATCCTCGGCCGGGTCATAAGTGGCTGTTGTGGACGTCCCAAGGCGTTCGGAAATCCAGTGACTGATGACCATTTTCCGAAAGCCGTCAGGTCTAAGTCACAAAAGGCGGTGGCAACTATCGTGGCATCGAAAGCACCAGAACGCAGGCGAAAGGAGCCACTTCTAAAGCAGACCATAAATCCGAAAAGCCGCGAACTTCGCGGCGATTCGTCTGGATACGTCGTGGTGCCTATGCGGCAAATGGGCGCTGAGGGACTCGAACCCCCGACCCCCTCGGTGTAAACGAGGTGCTCTGACCAGCTGAGCTAGCCGCCCATCCGCATGAAACCTGCGGAATTTCCGTGCCCTAGAACCGGAAGCTGGCTCGCAGGAACAGCAGATACCGAACGTAGTCCTCGATCATTTCCGCGTCGGCGCTGATGGTCAGCATGCCCAGTTCATTGCCGACGTTCAGGCGAAGACCCACGATCGGTCCGCCGCCCTCGATCGAGCCGCCGTCCAGGACGAAGTCCGGGCCGCCTGAACGGAAGCGGGCGATGGTCTCGCCCGGATCGACCGAGATGTTCTGGCGCCAGCCGACGCGCAGTTCCGGGCGCAGCCAGCTGTTCTCGCCCATTGCCATGCCGAGGTTCACCGCCGCCGTGGCCGAGAACAGGTGTCCGTCGCGGTCGTCGATCTCGAGATCGAAGCCGTCGCCGCCGCCGGTCTCGACGTGACCGTCCTCGCTGAGCGAGAAGAATTCGGCATAGGCCTCGGGCCGGACGCTGAAGCGACCGAAATTGCGTTCGTAGGAGACGCCGCCGGCCGCCGCGAGGGAGAAGCCGCTCCAGTCCGATTCGTTGGACAGGTTCAGCCCGGCGCCGACGAAGCGGCGCTCGGATTCAAAGGTCGCATAGCCGGCCGCGGCCCGCGCCCAGGTGGTCCAGTACTGACCCTGGGCGCGCCAGTAGAGGCCCAGTTCCAGCAGGCTGGCCGACAGCACTTCCTCGGCTTCGGACTCGGGGTCCTCGAGGTCGGACGAGGTGAAGGCCGCTGTGATGCCGACCGCGCCCAGGCCCGTGCCGCGCTCGATGCCCCCGGCGACGCCGAACCCTTCCGAGCGGAAGCCGTAGGTGTCGGTCTTGTCCTTGTCGGCGTAGAAATTGATCTCCTGCACCCAGGCGCTGGTCTCGCCCGGGGACGCCGAGGCGTTGCGGCCCGTCAGCGCGCGCGTCACCGCGTCGGTGCCGGAGGACAGCGAAAGCAGGGGGCCGCCGGCGTGGTCGGGCAGCAGCTGCTCATACAGGTTGATGAAGTCCTCGCGCCCGGTCTGGGCGAGGAAAGCGTTGCGGATATCCTCCGCGCCGGCCCCGCCGAGGGCCGAATAAAACGAGTCGTACAGCGCCGCCTCGACCGCGATGAAGTCGGCTTCGCCTGCGGTGCGTCGGCGCACATCGACGAAGACCTGGCCCGCCGGCACATTGGAGCCGGCCGAAACCCGGTAGAGATAGGGCGAATTCGCCTCGATCGAACCCAGGTCGATGGCGCCGAAATTCAGCGTCGCCGCATCGATCAGGGTGAAGCGCCCGGGGGCCGCCAGCAGGGAGGTGAAGCGGACGCCCAGGCCGGCGCCGTCAGCCAGGGTCGCGGTTCCGGCGACATTGAAGCCGCCCGAGGCGTTGTTCGCCGGGTCGATGGTGACGATCAGGTCGCCGGCGGCGCCGACGTTCAGGCTGGTGATGTTCAGCGGGGTCGTGTGACGGGCGTCGAGGATGCCATTGGCCACGTTGATCGTCAGGTCGCCGCCGATGTCCGACAGGGCGCTGCGCACGATGCCGCCGCCGGTAATCGACAGGGTGTCGGCGCCGGCGCCGAAATCGATGGCGCCGAAGACGACGCCGTTGCGGATGTCGACCGTATCGGCGCCGGAGCCCAGCAGGATGTTGCCGACTATGACCGGTTCGACACTGTTCGGCACGCCGTCGCCGTCGGTGTCGGGATCCAACGTCGAGGGCGCGGAGGCGACGCCGGTCTGCAGGATCGTTACGCCGGTCGTGTTGGCGGCGACATTGATGGCGGTGGTGGAGCCCGTGACAGGGTCGCCATTCGCATTGGCGCTCAGGGTCGCCTGCAGCGAGCGGGTGTTGGTGATCGAGACCAGCGTGCCGCTGAGGTCGTTGATGGCGGTTACATTGGCGGCGCCGCCGCCGGCCGAGGCTAGGATGGAGCCGTTGTTGATGATGCTGGGCAGCGCGGCGCCCGCGTCGATCTGGATGGCGACCGCATTGGCGGCGACTTCGCTGGCGACGCCGCCGGTGATGGCGCCGGAGTTGACGAACCGGGGCGTGGCGGCGCCGACGCCGAACCGGAAGGCCGTGGCGCTGGCCCCGTTCGCCAGGGCGGCGACCGTGCCCTGGTTGCGGACGCCGCCGTCGATGGTGACGGCCTGGCCGGCATTGCCGCCGAACACGACCGCATTGGCGGCGATGCCCTCGTAGATGCCCTGACCCGTGATCGTGCCGCTGTTGATGAAGCCGAAGGCGTTGTCGTCGGTCCCGACAACGCCGAGCGTGACGGACCGGGTCGTCGAGCCGACCAGGATGGCGGGCGCGGCGCCGAAGCTGTTGATGGCGCCCGTGCCTTCGGTCGCGTCGGGGATGCCGTCGTTGTCCTCGTCCGTATTGGTGGTGCTGGCGTCGGTCGGGGGTCGGTCGATGACCACGCCGCCGGCGACATTGCCGGCGATGATCACCGCCGGACCGCCCTGCAACCTGTCCTCGGGCTCGAGGCCGGCCACGAAGGCGGCGTTGCCCAGGCTGGTGTAGCGGTAGCCGCTGGCGCTGATATCACCCTGCAGCGTCAGCCGCCCGCCCACGTCGCCGCCGATCGAAACGGCGGAGGTATTGAGGCCGCGCCCGGTGATCATGCCCAACAGGCTGACGTCGCCGGTGACGGCGCCCTGGGTCCGGAGAGCGATGGAGTTGTCGCCGAAGACCCGGATAATGCCCTGGGTCTGGAGCTTGCCGATCAATCCGGATTCGATCGAGATGGCGTAGGAGTTGTTGCCGTCGACGCCGACGGAGCCGGTCGTGCCGACGATCAGGTCGCCCGTGACCGGCGCCCCGGCGGCGTAGCGGATGCCGTAGCGGTCCGTGCCGGTGGCCCAGACCCCGTCAATGTCGCCGTCATTGTCGGTGTCGGCATAGTTCAGGATGTCGTCGACGATGAGGATCGACGCGCCGATGGTGACGTTGGAGGTCAAGCCTGCATTGACCAGCACGGCCGTGGCGCCGCTAGCCGCCGGCGACATGGTGATCGTGGAGGTCCCCTCCATGGTGAAGTCGTGATTCGAATCGACCGTCACCGCCGTGCCGCTGGTCAGGGCGATCGAGCCGGCCCCGGACAGGCGGATGTCGTCGGGACCCGTGCCGGTGGCGTTGGACGTCGTGATCGGCGTGGTGCGCGCCGTCGTGATCACGACTTCGGCCATGGCGCCGGTGGCGGCCATCAGGGGAGCGATCGCAACCGCGGTCGCGAGTAGAATACGCATTCGGTAGAAACCCCTGTGGACGGTACGCGCAGAGACGCCGGCGATCCTCTAACAGGGACCATGCCAGCCTGCCTCAAGTTTCTCGAATTTGAGGCGAATGCAAGGCCTCTCCCGCGATCGGAGGGGATTCCGCAAGCGCGACTATTGCCAAAAGCGCAATCGATGTGATATCATTTTCATATCGACTTTGGGAGCGAACGATGACCAATGCCCACTCCAGATCCACCGAACGCCCGGCCAGCACCGTCAACGGCATACTGATGCTGCTGCTCGGGATGGCGCTGCTCATCGCCGGACCGATCAGCGTGGCCCAGGACCCCGACACCGCCCTGCGTGTCGTGGGCGGCGCCGTCACCGCGGTCGTCGGTCTGCTGCTGATCTGCGGCCTCTATTCGCTCCAGCCGAACGAGGGCATGGCCATCATGCTGTTCGGCGCCTACCGCGGCACCGATCGCAAGACCGGCCTGCGCTGGGTCCTGCCCTGGTACAGCCGCAAGAAGATCTCCCTGCGGGTCCGCAACCTGACCAGCGACAAGCTGAAAGTGAACGACAAGCGCGGCAATCCGATCGAGATCGCCGCCAATGTGGTCTGGCGTGTCCAGGATTCGGCCCAGGCCCTGTTCGACGTCAATGATTATGAGGCTTTCGCGGCCATACAGGTGGACACGGCCCTGCGCGACATCGCCTCCCACTATGCCTACGACCACGGCGAGGAGGGAGCCGACTCCGAGATGACCCTCAGGGCAGACGCCGAGGACGTGGCGGCCCGCCTGCGTGACGAATTGGTCGGCCGGGTCGCGGCCGCGGGTCTGGCCGTCGACGAGGCCCGTCTTGCGCACTTGGCCTACGCCCCCGAGATCGCCGGCGTCATGCTGCGCCGCCAGCAGGCCGAAGCCATTCTTTCGGCCCGGCGGCTGATCGTCAGGGGCGCGGTGGCCATGGTCGAGAATGCCCTGGCCGACCTGAACGAGCGCGGCGTCGTCGATCTCGACGAGGACCGCAAGGCGGCCATGGTGTCCAACCTGCTGGTGGTGCTGTGCGCCGACCGTGAGGCCCAGCCGGTGATCAACACCGGCACCCTGTACGGTTGAGGCATGGCCCGGCCCAGAAAGCCCTTCCTGATGCGCGCCTCGTCCGGGGTGATGGCGGCGGTCGAGCGATTGGCCGCCGCCGAGCTGCGCTCGGTCAACGCCCAGGTCGAATGCCTGCTGCGCGAAGCCCTCGCCCGGCGCGGGATTTCACCCTCGGAAGACGTTCCGCCGACGGACGGCGCTTGAGCTTCGCCTTCGTCGGCGTTACGGGCCGCGCATGGTGAAGTCGCACATGTCCAAGGTCCGCAAGGCCCGCCGCATCCAGAGACGGGTCCGGCGCGTCGGCGCGTCCAGCATCAGCGCGACCGAGCGCGAACTCATGACCCTCGCCGGGCTCGAGGTGCAGGAAGGCGAACTGCGCCTGTTCCCCGGCTGGGACGAGGAGGTCTCCGAGACGCTCGCGGCGACCAAGGCCGCCGGCGATGACGGCCGTCCCCGGCTGGTCGACACCACCATGCTCTATGCCCCTCGCTCGGGCGGGGTGAAACGCTATCTGCAGTCCAAGAAGGCCTGGCTGGACGCGAACCGCCCCGGCGTCGCCCATTCTCTGGTCGTTCCCGGCGCCCACCACAAGGCCGGCGACGACGGTGTCGTCCAGCTTCACGCGACCAAGCTGCCGTTCGGCGACGGCTACCGCTGGCCGACCTCTGTCAGCCGCTGGGCCGCCTGGGTCGCGTCGCTGAACCCGTCGATCATCGAGGCCGGCGATCCCTATACGCCGGGGCAGGGGGCCCTGGCCGCGGGCCAGCGCGCCGGCTGCCCGGTCGTCGGCTTCTGCCACTCCGATCCCGCCGGCCTCGCCGCCCTGCATTTCGGCGAATGGGCCAAGAAGCCGGTCGAGAAACGCTGGGCCCGGCTGTTCGGCCAGTTCGACCGCGTCATCTCGCCCAGCCGCTACATCGCCCGTCGCCTTGAAGAAGCGGGCGTCGGCAATATCGTCATCCGGCCCCTGGGGGTCGAGATCGACACCTTCCGGCCCGACCGTCGCGACCGCGACTGGTTGCTGAAGAAGCTGGGCCTGCCCGCTTCGGCCCGGCTGCTCTGCTTCGCCGGCCGTCCGGCCCGGGAAAAGAACATCGACGTCCTGATCGAGGCGGTCCAGAAACTGGGCGATCCCTACTACCTGGTGCTCGTCGGCGCCGGAGCCGGCATGCCGGCCGAGGAGCGGGTCATCTCCCTGCCGTATGAAGCCAATCCCAAGGCCGTGGCCAGGATCATCGCCAGCTGCGACGCCTTCGTCCACGCCAATGACAAGGAGCCGTTCGGCCTGATCGTGCTGGAGGCCATGGCCTGCGGCCGCCCGGTCGTCGGCGTCAACGCCGGCGGCGTTAAGGAAACCGTCGACGACACTGTCGGCCAGCTCGCGAAGAGCGCCGACCCGCGCCACTACGCCGCCGCCATCGAGGCCCTGTTCGCCCGCGACGTCGAGGCCCTGGGCGTCGCCGCGCGCCTGCGCACGGTCGAACGCTTCTCCTGGAACCGCGTCTTCGAGGATCTCAGCTCCGTCTATGCCGAGGTCAGCGGCGAACCCGCCTTCGCCCAGCCGGGCGAGTGGAAGACGCACTGACCGCTCGACAGCCGCCGCGCCGCCCGCCAGTCTGCGCCGAAACGGGGATTGAGATCATGAAACGCCTCCTGCTCGCGACCGCCCTGTCGCTGTTGACCGCCGGCTCCGCCATGGCCCAGACCGTCGTCCTGGTCCGGCATGCGGAGAAGGTCGACGCCAGCGCCGATCCGGTTCTGTCCGAGGCCGGCCAGGCCCGCGCCGAGGCCCTGTCCCAGGCCTTGGTCGACTTCCATCCGGACCATGTCTTCACCAGCCCGCTGCAACGCACCCGTCTGACCGCAGCGCCGACGGCGGCCCATCATTCGGTGACGCCCGAGGCCTTCGCCTTCGAAGGCGGAACGGCCGGTCATGTCGCCGCCATCGCCGCCCGCATCCAGAGCTATCCGGACGACACCGTCGTTCTGGTCGTCGGCCACAGCAACACCATCCCCCTGATCGCCCGGGCCCTGGGCTATGCCGAGGCCGCCGATATGGCGGACTGCGAATACGACCGGCTGACAGTGCTGGATCTGGACGGCGCGCAAGCCACCGGCGTCGTGACCCGCTACGGCGCGCCGACGACGTGTGAATAGAATATATCCGGGTAATATTGACGGGTTAGTTTCGCCCGGGTAAATCGCGACCGTTCGGCATGGGCAGGCCATGCGCGGCGCCGGGCGACTCCAGATGCAGCAGGACCTCACCCAGGGCTCCATTAGCAAACAGCTGATCGGCATGGCGGCCTTCATCGGCCTGGGCCTGTTGTTCCAGACCCTCTATTTCCTGATCGACCTCTATTTCGTCGGTTCTGTCGGCCCGGACGCCCTGGCCGGCGTCGGCCTGGCGGGCGTGGTCTTCTTCCTGGTCATGGCCGCGGCCCAGATGGTCGCGGTGGGCTCGCTCTCGCTGATCGCCCGCGCCATCGGCGGCAAGGATTTCAGCCAGGTGGACGGCGTCTATCGCCAGTCGATGCTGCTGTCCGCCGGCCTGTCCGTCCTGACCCTGGCGCTCGGCTACGGCTTTGGCGGACTGGCCATCGACGCCCTCGCCGCCGACCCCGCCACGGCCGCCCAGGGCAAGGCCTATCTGAACGGCTTCCTGCCGGCGCTCGCCCTGATGTTCCCGACCGGCGCCATGAGCGCGGCCCTGCGGGCGGCCGGGGTCGTCCGGCCGACCATGCTGGTGCAGACGGGTACGGTGCTGCTGAACGCCGTCCTGGCCCCTGTGCTGATCGCCGGCTGGGGTTCAGGCGTCCCCCTCGGTGCGTTCGGCGCGGGCCTGGCCAGCTCCATAGCCGCCATGGCGGGCTTCCTCGGCTGCGTCTGGTTGTTCGGGCGGGTGCAGACCCTGATGACGGCGCCCCTGCGCCTCGACCGGCCCCATCCCGCCGTCCTCGCCCGGATCGTCGGCATCGGCCTGCCGTCAGCGGTCGAATTCCTGCTCATGTTCGTGACCATGGGCGTGGTCTATTCCGTCATCCGCAATTTCGGCAGCGAGGCCCAGGCCGGGTTCGGGGTCGGGTCGCGGGTCATGCAGGCGATCTTCCTGCCCGCCATGGCCATTTCCTTCGCCGTCGCCCCCGTCGCCGGCCAGAATTTCGGCGCGGGCCTGCCCGACCGCGTCCGCCGCACGGTGCGCGACGCCGCCCTCATGAGTTCGGCCCTGATGGCCTGTTTGACCGCCCTGTGCCTGTGGGAGGCGCGCTGGCTTGTGGCCCCGTTCGCGCCCGACCCGGCGGTGGCCGAGGTCGCGGCGACCTATCTGCGCATCGTCTCGCTGAATTTCATCGGCACCGGCCTGATCTTCACCGCCTCCGGGGCTTTCCAGGCGCTCGGCGACACCCGTCCGGCCCTGGTCGGCGGCGTGCTGCGCCTGATCGTCTTCACCTCGGCCGCCTTCTGGCTGTCGACCCAACCCTGGGCGAAGCTCGAACACCTGTGGTGGGCCTCCGCCGCCTCGGCCCTGCTGCAAGCCGTGGTCGCGCTGCTGTTCCTGCGGGACCAGCTGAAGCGGAAACTGGCGGGGCTGGCGCCGAAGGGGGTGGTAGGAGGTTAAGGCGCGACGACGCCTACGCTCGCTTGCGACGGTCCTTGGAGGTCGGTGTAGGCGCGCTGGTCCGCCTCGCTCGCCCACTCGTCGAACACCGCGAACGGATCGTCGTCCATCGGCTCTTCGTGTTCGTCTGGATCGTCAGCCATACGGCATTCTACACGTCCAGATCAGCCACCGCGAACTGGGCGTTGTCCTGGATGAACTGGAACCGGGCCTCGGCCTTCTTGCCCATCAGCCGTTCGACCAGGTCCTCGATCTCGTCTTCCGAGGCCGGGACGGTGACCCGCGCGAGGGTGCGCTTTTTCGGGTCCATGGTCGTCTCCTTGAGCTGGGAGGCCATCATCTCGCCCAGACCCTTGAACCGGCCGATCTCGACCTTCTTGCCCTTGAACACCGAGGCCAGAAGCTCGTCGCGGTGGGCGTCGTCGCGGGCGTATTCCGACAGCGGCCCGGCGCTGATCCGGTAGAGCGGGGGCAGGGCCATGAACAGCCGGCCCTGCCGGATCGTCTCGGGCATGGAGCGATAGAAGAAGGTGATCAGCAGGGCCGCGATGTGCGCGCCGTCCACGTCGGCGTCTGTCATGATGACGATCCGCTCGTAGCGCAGGTCCTCGATGTTGAACCGGCTGCCGGGCTGAACCCCCAGCGCCAGCGCCAGGTCGGACAGTTCGATGTTGGCGCGCAGCTTGTCGGCGGTGGCCGACGCAACATTCAGGATCTTGCCGCGCAGGGGCAGGATGGCCTGGGTGGTGCGGTCGCGCGCCTGTTTCGCCGAGCCGCCGGCCGAGTCGCCCTCGACGATGAACAGCTCGGTGCCGTTTGCCGACAGGCGCGAACAGTCCGAGAGCTTGCCGGGCAGGCGCAGCTTGCGCGTGGCCTGGGCCCGCTGGACCTCCTTGTCCTTGCGCCGCTTCAGGCGGTCTTCGGCGCGTTCGATGACGAAGCCCAGCAGGGTGTTGGCCTGTTTGGGGCTCTCGGTCAGCCAGTGATCCAGCGGATCGCGCATCAGCTGTTCGACCAGCCGCTGGGCGTCCGGAGATGACAGCCGGTCCTTGGTCTGGCCCTGGAATTCGGGATTGCGGATGAAGACCGAGATCATGGCCCCGGCGTTGGCGATGACGTCCTCGGCCGTGATCAGCTCGGCGCGCTTCTCCCTGACCAGTTCGCCATAGGCCTTGAGGCCCTTGACCAGAGCGGCGCGGAAGCCGGCTTCGTGCGTGCCGCCGTCGGGCGTCGAGACGGTGTTGCAGTAGGATGAGACGAAGCCGTCGGCCTCGCCGAAGCCGATCGGCGACCAGGTCACGGCCCATTCGACCGCCCCGGCCTCGCCCTTGCGTTCGACCCGACCGGAGAAGGCCGGCGTGACGGTCTCCAGGTCGCCGATTCGCTCGGCCAGGGCGTCGGCCAGGCCGTTGGGGAAGTGGAATACCGCCTCGGTCGGGGTGTGGTCGGTGATGCGTTCCGCGGCACAGGTCCAGCGGATTTCGACGCCGCGGAACAGATAGGCCTTTGACCGCGCCATGCGGAACAGGCGGGCGGGCTTGAAGGCCGCGCCGACGCCGAAGATCTCCTCGTCCGGCTTGAAACGGATCAGGGTGCCCTTCTTCTTCGAGGGCGCGCCCTGGACGATCGAACCGAGCGGCAGGCCGCGGCTGAACGACTGGGTCCATTCATGCCCGTCGCGCCAGACGGTGACCTCCAGTCGCTCGCTCAGCGCATTGACGACCGAGACACCAACCCCGTGCAAACCGCCTGAAGTCTCATAGGCTTTGCCCGAAAATTTGCCGCCCGAGTGCAGCACGGTCATGACGACTTCCAGCGCCGACTTCCCGGGATGCTTGGGGTGCGGGTCGACCGGAATGCCGCGGCCGTCGTCCTTGACCGCAAGCCAGCCGTCGGCATCGAGATCGACCGTGATCAGCTTCGCATGCCGGGCCACGGCCTCGTCCATGGCGTTGTCGAGCACCTCGGCGAACAGGTGGTGCAGCGCCCGCTCGTCGGTGCCGCCGATATACATGCCGGGGCGTTTGCGGACGGGCTCAAGTCCTTCCAGCACCTCGATCGAGGAGGCGGAATAGCTGCCGGGCAGGGGCGGTGCGGACGGGACCGAGGGCGAGGCGGTGCGGACCGGTTCCGGCTTCGGCGCAACGACCTGCGGTGTCAGGGCCGGCTCGGTCACGATGTCAGGCGTGGGAACGGGATCGGCGGGACGCGGTTGCGTCGGCTCGTCATCGAACAGCGAAAGGAGGTCGGCGGACTGGCCCATGCGGATACTGTGCGGCGATTCGGGAGCCGGTCTGGTAGGCTCCGCCGCGCTTCTCCACAAGCGGCACGGCGGCTTCAGCGGGCGACGGCAGGATCGCGCGGGTCAGGACGGCCAGGAACAACACCCACGGCAGGCTCTGGTGCTGGACCAGGATGCTTTCCGACAGGCTCAGGACGAAGAAGGCCCCGAGAAAGCCCAACGCCCACCAGCCCTCGCGGACGCCTGACGCCATGGACCTCAGCACGCTGATTAGCGTCGTCGTCACCATCAGAATACCAACCAGAACCGCGCCGGGCCAGCCGAGCTGAACCAGCAGGTCGATCCAGCCATTGTGTGCGCTCGGCACGGTCCAGCCGGTCTCCTTGCGGACCCAGTCGGCGGGAATGGACTCTCCCGCCCGTCCCCAAAAGGCCCCATAGCCGTATCCGGTCCACGGTCGGTCGGCGACCTTGCGCATCAGACTGTCCCAGATCTCGGTCCGGCCGGTCAGGGAAGGGTCTTTGCCGAGCGCTTCCAGCACGGCGACCGAATGGGTGTCCCAGGTCCAGATGGCCAGTCCTGCCAGAACGACGGCGACCCAGATCGCCCCGACGCTGAAGGCCGCACCGCCGCGCTTCAGCGACCAGAAGCCGCCGACCAGGCTGAGGCCCACAATCAGGCACAGCAGCGAGGTCTTGGATTGGGTCGCCAGCACCAGCAGGCAGGACAGGCCAAGGGCGATGGCCGGCAGAAGCCGGCGCGGGTCAGGCGAGGCGAGGCAGGCGGCCGAGGCCGTCGCTCCGATCACCATCACGGCTCCCATCTGGTTTTTCTCGTACCAGAGGCCGCGCCACAGGCCGGCATTGTCGAACTGGTGCACGCCGATCGACGGAAAGGCGAAGATCATGATGAGGCTGCCCACGGCCAAGATCAGCGCCGACTGCATCAACAGGCGCGGCAGGTGCGCGCCCCGGAACACGGCCCCCAGATACAGGGCGAAGACGCCGCTGATCGTCAGGGCGATAATCCGCCGGCTGGTCACCTCATAGTCGATCGACCAGTATTTCGAGGCGAAGGCCAGGCCGACGACCGAGAGGATGGCCAGCACCGCGGGCCAGGCCCGCCAAATCCGGTCGATGCGCCACGCCGCCATGCCAAAGATCGCCGCATAGGCCGGCAGCCAGACCAGCCTCAGCACCGGCGTCTCTTCCTGCAGGGGCGCGAAAACCGGCCCGATCAGGGCCCCGGTCAGCATGGCGATGATGACAATACAGGCCGCCCGCTCCCACAGGCTGGGAACCGGTTCGGTCAGGACCGCTTCTGGGAGAGACTCGCGCACGCGTGTAAAGTCGGGCCTCAGGCTTAACGAAGGGTTGGAATCGGATGGCGGGCGATCTGCTGAGGGCCCGGGACGGACGGGAAGCCCGGGTGGGCTTCGTCGAACTGTTCTTTGACCTCATCTTCGTCTTCGCCATCACCCAGATTTCGCACACCCTGCTGGCGCATCTGACCTGGGTCGGGGTGCTGCAGGCCGCGATGCTGTTGGGGGCGGTCTGGTGGGCCTGGATCGACACCAGCTGGATCACCAACTGGCTCGACCCCGAGCGGGTGCTGGTCCGGATCATGATCTTCGCCCTGATGGGGGCCGGTCTGGTGATGTCGACGTCCCTGCCTGACGCGTTCGGAGACAAGGGACTGGTCTTCGCCTGCGCCTTCGCAACCCTGCAACTGGGGCGCGGCCTGTTCACCCTGTGGGCCGTGCGCCGGGACGAGGTTCTGCTGAAGAACGTCCAGCGGATTGCCGTTTGGGCCGCGCTGAGCGCGGTGCTCTGGATCGGCGGTGGGCTCGTCGAGGGGCAGACGCGCCTGCTGGTCTGGCTGGTGGCCGTGATCGCGGAGTTCACCGGCCCGGCCGTCACCTTCTGGACCCCCGGCCTCGGCCGCTCCAGCAGCAGTGACTGGGAGGTCGAGGGCGTACACCTGGCCGAGCGCGTCGGCCTGTTCATCATCATCTGCCTGGGCGAATCCATCCTTGTCACCGGTGCGACTTTCGCCGGCCTGGCCTGGACGCCGCCGGTCGTGGGGGCGTTCGCCACGGCCTTTATCGGCAGCCTTGCCATGTGGTGGATCTGGTTCAGCCGGGCACATGACGCGGCGTCCGAGGCGATCGCAGGATCCGACGACGCCGGCAGCCTGGCCCGAAGCGCCTTTACCTATGCGCCGATCCTCGTCGTCGCCGGCATCGTGGTCACGGCGGTCGGGGATGAAATGTCGCTCAGCCATACCGGAGGGGTCGTGAAATTCCCCGTCGCCGCGGCCCTCATCGGCGGGCCGATGCTGTTCCTGATCGGTGCCCAGGTGTTCAAGCTGGCCGCCTTCGGAAAGTGGTCGCCGTCGCGGCTCGGCGGCATCCTCGCATTGGGAGCGCTGGGCTTCGTCGTCCCGTCCCTGACGCCGTTGGGGCTGGCGGCAGCCGAAACGGCGGTTCTGGTCGGTGTCGGCGTGTGGGAAACCGCCGCATGGCGCAATCTGCGAGCTGGGAAGGCCACAGCCCATGGCTGACGTCCGTCAGGTCTTCTCCACGAAGCTGTCGATGACCTTCTTCGCGCCGGCCTTTTCGAATTCGACCAGCAGCTTGTTGCCCTCGATACCGGTGACTAGGCCGTAGCCGAACTTCTGGTGAAAGACGCGCTCGCCCTTCGACCAGTCGCCGCCTGCTTTGGGATCTGCGGTGGCGACCAGCCGGCCGTCGCCCTCGATCAGGGTGTGCCGCGCGGTCCGTGCCGCCGGGGCCTTGGCCGCCGTGAACGACTGGGCCCGCTTCCAGCCCGGCGAGGAATAGCCGCTGCCGAAGGTCGGCATGTCGTCCCAGCGGCTCTTGGCGTCCTTCATGCCGGGCGTGACGCCATAGTAGCCGGTGTCGCTCTCGGCCTCGACGTGCGCCATCGGCAGCTCGTCGACGAAACGGCTGGGCAGCTGCGAGGTCCAGCGGCCGTAGACCAGCCGGTTGGCGGCGAAGGAGATGCGCGCGTCGGACTTGGCCCGGGTGACGCCGACATAGGCGAGGCGGCGTTCCTCCTCGAGACCCTTTTCGCCCTTCTCGTCAATGCTGCGCTGGGACGGGAAGACGCCTTCCTCCCAGCCCGGCAGA